>JANWLH010000058.1 GCA_025450915.1 Candidatus Limnocylindrales bacterium
CCGCTCAGCCATGCAGCGGGACAGCCGACAGCAGGATCCCCACCACGAGCAGCGAGCCGAACGTCAGGTGGAGCCGGGCCGTCTGCACGTCGATCATCGCGATCGCCCGCTGCTGGCCGGTCGCGCCAAGCTCCGCCGAGCGGATCACCTGGGCGAGGAATGGCAGGCTGACGATCGCGATCAGGGTCTGGGGTGGCAGCCAGCCGATGGCCACGGTCAGCCCGAGGGCCATGTATGCGCCGAGGACCAGCGCGACATAGAAGTAGTGCGCCCGGACTCGGCCGATGCGCGCCGAGAGGGTCGAGATCCCGGCCCGGCTGTCCTCGTTGATGTCACGCCACTCGTTGCCATCAAGAATCGCCGCGACGAGCAGGCCGACAGGCACCGACGCCGCCAGCGCGGTCGCGCTCCAGGTGCCCGTTACGGCAAAGAACGTGCCGACCACCATCAGCGGGCCCATCAGCAGGAAGACAAGCGGGACGCCCATTGCGCGGTACTTGTACTCGAACGGGGGAGCGGTATAGAAGTAGCCGCCCAGGACGCCGGCCAGGCCGAGGCCGACGATCGCCGGGCCACGCAGCGCGATGAGGTAGACGCCGACAACCACGGCCAGGGCGAACGCCGCGAACGCCGTGACGAAGGCCTGGCGTTCGGTCATGCGGGCCTTCAGGAGGGCGTGGCTGGCCCGCGGCGAGGTGATCGTGTCGATGCCCTTTCGGACGTCGTAGATCTCGTTGACGATGTTCGTCCCGGAATGGAGCAGGACGCCACCGAGCAACGCCGCCACGAACGGCAGCCAGCTGAAATCGTGGTCGACGGCGGCAAGCGCGCCGCCGGTCAGGACCGGGATCACCGAGGCGGTGTAGGCGAACGGCCGCAGGATCTCCCAGACTGCGCCGGCCCGGCGGGCAAGGCGATCGCCCAGGCCCAGCGTCCGGTCGTCGGTGAGGCCGGTGGCACCGGGTGCGCCGCCCGCGACCTGCGGCTCGGGGGACTCGGTCGCGGTCGTGGCTGCCGCTGCCGCTGCGATTGACACGGCGGCCCTGGCGGCCGCCCGGCTCGATGCGGGCTCGGGCAGGCCGGCGTAGAGCGCGGCGGCCGCGACCAACTCGTTGATCTGGCGATCCTCCTGGAGGACCGGCTGGAGGAGCGGCAGTCCGAGTCCGGCCTCGCTGTGGAAGGCCATCGCCTTGGCCGCGACATCCTCGCGGGTCCCACAGAGCATGTAGGCGTCGAGGAGCTCATCGGGGATCAGCGCCCCCGCGCCGTGGTAGTCCTCGGCCCGCCAGGCGGCCGCGATTCGATCGCGCAGCTCGGGCTCGAAGCCGGCCCGCTTGAGGGAGACGTCGCCGAGCACCGACATCATGTAGATCACGAATGGCTCGCGCTTCGCCCGGTTGAGCGCTTCCCGGCGGGTCGAGTCCACGAGCGAGAGGAGATAGCCCTCGCGCTCGATCTCGCCGGGATCGCGTCCGGCGGCGATCGCCGCCACGTCGAGCCGCTCGAGGATGCCCCGGAGCGAGGCAATCGACTCGGCCGGTCGCGCCAGGTAGCCGTCGGCCTTCTGGCCGGCGAGGGTCACGAACTCGCGGCGATAGGCGGCGACATGGATCGGGATCCGGTGGGTGGGCGGGAACATCGGCTGGATCGGCGGCAGGCCGGGGGTTGCCGACGGCAGGCGCTCGCCGCGCCAGAGCTGGCGGAGCGTGTCGATGGCCTGCGACACGTCCTCGAGCGCCGAATCCGGTGCGTACGGAATGCCCATCTGCTTGAGGCGCAGCGGCAGGCCGGTACCCACGGCCATCACGATCCGGCCGGGCAGGATCTCGTCGAGGGCCGAGCCGGTCATCGCGAGGACGACCGGGTGGCGGGTGTTCGGGTTCACCGCCCCGAGGGCGACCCGGAAGCCGCCTTCGCCCGTCTCGCCGTCGAGCTCGAGGGCCCGGGCGATCGAGGTCACGAAGGTGATCGCGTCACGCTCGAAGTAGGAGTCGTGGACCCAGATCGAGTCGAGCCCGGCATCCCGCGCCTGGAGCGCCCAGCCGACGACGTCGCCGATGTCATCGCGGGCGGCAAGCCCAAGGCCGATCGGGCGGGCGAGGCTGGACATGGTCGCGTTCCTTTTGGAGCTTGCGTCGGAGCTGCTGCGGTCGACTCACATCGTAGCCGGTCCGGCCGTCATTGGCTACTTCGCACTAGCCAGTAATTTGGATTGGCGTTTGCAACCCAACCACAGACGGATCCTGGCCGGCGGCGTGCGACAATCCGGCCGATGTCGATGGACGATCGCTTCGACGATCTGGCAGCAAGCCTGGACGGGTTCTACCGGACCTGGGCGGTCTACCTGGGCCTCGAGCTCGGGCTCTTCCGCCGGATCCGGGCCGCCGCGCCGTCGGGCGTGACGGCAGCTGGGCTCGCCACGCAGGCCGGCTGCCAGCCCGAGGTGATCGACACGTGGCTGCGGCTCGCCCACGCCGTCGACCTCGTCGACCTCGAGGGCGATCGGGCGACGATGGACGAGCACATCGCCCGGGTCCTCCTCGATGACCAGCGGCCCGAGTACCTCGGCGGGCAATTCGTCTCGACGGTCGTGAGCAGCCTGGACCACGAGGCGCTCGTCGAGTTCGCCCGCAGTGGGCGACCGATGGAGGTCCGCCCGCCGCGCTACCACCGGGCGATCGAGGCGCTGACGGCGCAGGACATCGCCGTCTTCTTCCAGGAAGGACTGGCTGCGCTACCCGACCTGGCCGCGGCATTGGCTGGCGGCGGGCGCGTGCTCGACGTGCACTGCGGCGGCGGCAAGTGGCTGATTGCCGTTGCCACCCAGTTCCCCGAGACGACCCTCGTCGGCGTGGAGCGGGAGCCTGATTCGCTGGCGCGTGCCGTGCGTCACGTCCAGGAGTCGGGACTGTCCGGCCGGATCACGATCGAGGGCCGCCCAGGCGAGGACCTGCCCTGGCCCGGCCAGTTCGACCTCGTCTACTTCCAGGACGCGATCCACGATGTCCTCGATCCCGTGGCGTCGCTGCGGGCGGCGTGGGCCTGCGTCCGGGATGGTGGCCGGCTCGTCGTCCTCGACTGGTGCCTGCCCGAGACGCTCGAGGACTCGCGCTCGGTCCACGGCGCGATGATGTGGGGAATCCAGCTCGACCAGCTCTTCCAGGGCACGAGGCTGTGGGATCACGCCGGCTTCGCGGACCTGTTCGTCCAGGCGGGGATCGGCACCCCCGGCATCGTCGACCTGCCCTCGGGCGCCACGATCTTCATCGCCCAGCGCAGTTGAGGCGGCTGGGGTGCGGTGTCCGACCGCCAGGCCTCGCTCCGGGGCCTTGGGCCGCGGGATTCCGCGTGCATGGTCACTACGTGCAGAAGCCTCGCCTCTAGGCCCCAGGGAGTCGCGACGACGGGCCCGCCGACGGCCGAGGCTTCAAGTTTCACGCTTGCTTGAATATGACGCGCGGTAGGCGCCAGCCTTCGCAACCGCCTGTTCCAGCCTTAAGCCTCCCGCTTGTGCTCAGGGCGACCATGCACGCGGAATCGCTGGGGACAAGGCTCCCCGTACGCGCAGGCCGGCCCACGTGAACCCTTCGGATTGACGATGCTCGCTACATGAGCATTCCGGGGGCTGTGGCGGCGTAAGGACCCGAATCGGCCAGGCCTTGGCCGTCCTCTGGCGCAAACGGCGAGATGCACGATCGGGCGGTGCGTGGATCGGACCACATGACCTAGCGCCGGATCAGGATTGGCCCACCCGTGTGTCGTTGTGGCGAGCCTTGCCCTTGGAATGCTCATGCAGCGAGCGCCGGACGGTACAACGGCGCGCCGTATCCTTCGGGGCCCATGGCCCACGATCAGGTTTCCTTCGACTGGACCGACCCCAGCCTCCGAGCGCTCCTCGATGGGCTGGGAGTCGAGATCGTCGACGGGGCGCTCAAGCCGCCGTTCGAGCTCGGCCCGGGCACGGGACCAATCCACGTGGCCGCGGTCGGCTGGGCCACCGTCGAGCTCGATCGGGCGGCGGAGGACCTCGGCACGCAGCTCGGCACGACGTTCGAGCAGGCGCACCGCGACGCGCTCCTCGGCGCCACGGTACGCCGGTCGACGAGCGGCGATCCAGGCATCCTCCTCCTCGAGCCGGACACCGAGGGCCGCCTCTCCGGTGCACTCGCGAGGTTCGGCGAGGGCCCGATCGCGCTCTACGTGGGGGTTCCGGGCCTCGGCCGGCTCCAGGCGCAGCTCTCGATCCGGGCGGGCACCGGGCCGCTCGGTCCAGCTCGCCTCGTCCTTGCCGGCCAACCCTGGGGGCCGTTCCTGATCCTGGTCGAGCGGGAGGCGTCGAAACAGGCCGCTGACCGGGTACCATCGGAGCCATGATCGAGACCGATATCGCGCTCCGGCCGGCCACGGCGCACGACGCCCCACGGATCGCCGAGCTGTTCACCGAAGAGGGCTATCCCGCCGGTGCGACCGCTGTCGAGGCCCGCCTCGACCACTTCAGCACTGACGACTCGACGGTCATCGTGGCCGACCACGATGGCGAGATCCTGGGCTTCATCGCCCTGCATGTCGTGGCGCGCTTCGAGCACGACGACTGCTTCGTCCGGATCGTCGCCCTGGTCGTCGACTCGACGGTCCGCGATCGGGGAATCGGCCGGGTCCTGATGGCCGAAGCCGAGCGGATCGGTCGCGAGCGCTCCGCCGCCTTCGTCGAGATCACGGCCGGCCACCATCGGCCGGCGGCCCGCCATCTCTACGACTCGCTGGGCTACGACGCGAACCTGACCGCCTACCTGAGGAAGCGGCTCTAGGCCGGCGCGCACGCCGACCGCGCACGCCGACTGCCCAAGCGGCCCACGACGATCGACCGCCCGACGGATGCCGCCCCGACGCCCGACGCCGGCCTGTTTCCGCACCTGCGCCTGCGGAGCGCGTCGCCGACCCTCATCGCCCTGCCCTGGGAGCTGCCTCTCGGCTCGTGGACGACGGGGCGGGCCGACCTTCGCGAGCTGCCGATCGGACCGTCGCGCCACCTCGTCCGGTTCGTCAAGGATGACGACCGGCTGATCGCGCTGAAGGAGGAGCCGCTGGAGATCGCCCGGCGCGAGTACGAGGTCCTCCGCCATCTCGAGGTCCTCCAGCTCCCGGCGGTCCTGCCCCTCGGGCTGGCCGAGCTGCCGGGCGGTCAGAACGCGATCCTGGTCACCGAGTTCCTGGGCCATTCGCTCCAGTACCGGCGGCTCCTGATGCGCCTGCCGCCCGGCCGATCGGGTGGTCGCGAACGGCTGCTTGATGCGATGGCCTCGCTCCTGGTCGACCTCCACCGCGGTGGCGTCTACTGGGGCGACTGCTCGCTGGCCAATACCCTCTTCCGGCGGGACGGTGACCTGATCCAGGCGTATCTCGTGGATGCCGAGACGAGCGAGACCCACGACGAGCTCTCGGACGGCCAGCGCGAATATGACCTCGAGGTCCTCGTCGAGAACGTCGCGTTCGGCCTCGCCGACCTGGCCGCGTTCGCCCGCCGCGCGGACCCGACGCCGGACGACTACGACGAGGCAATCCGCGAGGCGGAGAGCGTCCAGAGCAGCTACCGCCGGCTGTGGGAAGAGCTTCATGCCGAGGAGGAGCTGGCGCCGGGCGACCGTCACGCCGTCGAGGCGCGCATCCGGCGGCTCAATGACCTCGGCTTCGCGATCGACGAGATCGAGCTCGAGCCGGGCCGCCAGGGCCGGCTGCGCTTCCGGGTCGCCGTGACGACCCGCCGGTTCCATGCCCGCGAGCTCGAGCGGCGGACCGGCCTCGTGGCCCTCGAGGGCCAGGCCAGGATCCTCATGAACGACCTGCGCCAATACCGGAGCTGGCTGGAATGGTTCGAGGTCCGGCCGATCGACCGCATCGAGGGCGCGCGGCGCTGGCTTGCCGAGGTCTACCGTCCGACGATCGCCCGCCTCGCCGCGGTCGTGGGACCCGAACGGGACATCATCCAGTCGTATTGCGACGTGCTCGAGCACAAATGGCTGCTTTCCGAGCAGGCCGGCGGGGACATCGGCCTCGAGGCGGCGATTCGCTCGTACCTCGAGATCGGCGCGCCCGCCCCGGAGGCGGGCCCCGACCTGACCGCGGAGCTGACGGCCGAGCCGGCGAGCGACGAGCCCTGAGGCCCCTTCATGGGGGCCATGCGAAACTACGAACCATGACGATGATCGACGGAAGCACGCCGGCCACGAGGCCGGGACTCTCGGCGACGCCCGCGGTCCGGGTGGTCGATGTCCGCAAGGGTTACGGCGCCGTCCGGGCCGTCGACGGGGTCTCCTTCGACGTCCGGCCGGGCGAGGTCTTCGGGCTGCTCGGCCCGAATGGCGCCGGCAAGACGACGACCGTCGAGATGCTCGAAGGCCTGCGGGCGCCCGACTCGGGCGAGCTCGAGGTCCTGGGGATCGACGTCGCCCGCAATCCCGACGAGCTCAAGCAGCGGGTCGGGGTCACGCTGCAGACAGCCGAGCTCTATCCGAAGCTCACCGTCGTCGAAGTCCTCGACCTCTTTCGGAGCTTCTACAAGCGCTCGCTGCCGACCAACGAGCTGATCGAGTTCCTCGACCTCGGCGAGCGCAAGACCGCCCAGACGCGGCAGCTCTCCGGAGGCCAGCGCCAACGACTGGCCGTGGCCCTCGCCCTGGTCAACGATCCCGAGGTGATCTTCCTCGACGAGCCGACGACCGGCCTCGATCCGGCGGCCCGGCGCTCATTGTGGGATCTCGTCCAGAAGCTCCAGGGTCAGGGCAAGACGATCCTCCTGACGACCCACTACATGGAAGAGGCCGAGGTCCTGTGCGATCGGCTGGCGATCATGGACCACGGCAAGATCCTGGCGATGGGCACTGTCAACGAGCTCGTTGCCGACCGGTTCAAGGACCGCTCGGTCCGCTTCGATGAGATCGCCTCCATCACCGACGAACAGCTGACCGGGCTGCCGGGCGTCGAGTCGATCAAGCACGACGACGGCGAGACCGTGCTGTACACCCAGGACGTGCCGGCCACGATCGGCGGCGTCCTGGCCCTGACCGAGGCCCTCGGCGTGGAGCCCGGCAACCTGGGCATCCGCCGGCCGACCCTCGAGGACCTCTTCCTCGACCTGACCGGTCGGGCGTTGCGCGACTGAAGGAAGCCCCACATGCAGGCCCTGATCCAGCTCAGCATCGCCAATATCCGGAGCTTCGTCCGGGATCGCGCGGCCCTCTTCTGGACGTTCGCCTTCCCCCTGATCTTCGTCATCCTCTTCGGCCTCATCTTCCAGGGCGGCAGCACGTCGATCAAGCTCGCCTGGGTCGACTCTGACTCGTCTTCGGCATCGGCCGCCCTGCGGGCTTCGTTCGCCTCGATCAAGGAGGTCGTCCTGACCGACGAAGACCTCGCGTCGGCGACCGATCAGATGAAGACCGGCAAGGTCGACGCGATCATCGAGATCCCCCACGGCTATGGCGCGTCCGTCGCGGCAGCCACGGCGGCCGGCGCGATCCCCACCACGCCGGCCACCGTCACGGTCGTCACCGATCCAACCCAGGCCGCGACCGGGGGCATCGTCCAGGAGGTGGTCGCGGGCGTCCTGGGGGCGGTCAACCAGGGTGGCCGCCCGCCGATCGTGTCGGCCACGGTGACGACGATCCAGACCCAGAATCTCAACATCATCAGCTACCTGGTCCCGAGCATCCTCGGGATGGCCCTGATGCAGCTCGGGGTCTTCGCGGCGATCCCGCTCGTCGCAGATCGCGAGAAGAAGATCCTCAAGCGCCTCAACGCCACGCCGCTCCACCGCTGGCAGCTGGTCGGCAGCAACGTGGTCATGCGCCTGATCATCGGGATCATCCAGACCCTGATCATCGTCGCCGTGGGCACGGCCCTCTTCGGGCTCCAGGTCACGGGCAGCCTGATCCTGCTCGGCAGCCTGGTCGTCCTGGGCGCCCTCGCATTCATCTCGCTGGGCTACGTCATCGCCTCGTTTGCCCCGACCGAGGACGCGGCCAACAGCATGACCAGCGTCGTCCAGTTCCCGCTGATGTTCCTGTCGGGCACGTTCTTCGTGATCGACCAGATGCCCCAGCCGCTCCAGGTCGTCGCCCGATTCCTGCCGCTCACCTACCTCTCCGACGCGCTGCGCCAGGTGATGGTCAACGGCACGGCGTTCTCGCCCCTGTGGTTCTGCTTTGCCGTGCTGATCGGCTGGACGGCGATCTGCTTCGGAATCTCGTCGCGGTTCTTCCGCTGGCAGTAGAGACGGCCTGAGGCTCGGTGCGGCCGGCCTACCAGCGCTCCTCGTGGACGAGGTCTTCGAGCGGGGTTCGGCCGCCGGCCCTGGGTGGTGCGACGAGGTCGCCTGGATCGGCCGGGTAGCCGAACGAGAGCAGGTACTCGCAGTAGCGATCGGCCGGATAGCCGAGCAGCCTTCGGGCGAGGTCCTGGTCGTAGACCGTCGCGGGGACGCTGCCGACCCCCAGCTCCCAGGCCACGAGCATCATGTTCGCGGCGGCTTGACCCAGGTCGAAGAGGATCGAGAGCGGGGCATCCGCACCGCGCGGATCGGGGGTCACGAGGGCAATCGCAACCGCGGCCCCGGCGACGTGCCCGGCAAACGGGCCGACCTTGGCCAGCTCGCGCAGGTGGGCCCGCTCGCGGCAGACGATGAACGACCAACGCTGGAGGTTCTTCGAGCTGCCGCTCCGCCGGCCGGCATCGAGGATTCGGTCGAGATCCGCCGGGTCGAGCGGCCGGTCGGCGAAGCGGCGGATCGCCCGCTTCATGCGGACTGCCTCCCAGGCTGAGCTCATTGGTCGCCCGGACCGCTGGTCCCTGCGCCGACGATGAACGCCGCGGCAACGCCGTCGGCCCGATTGCCGACCAGCGAACCCTCGGGCTCCGGCAGACGGCTCACGGCGACCGCGCCGGCCGCATCGGCCGCCTCGGCTGGGCTGAGCGGGCCGTCCAGGTAGCCCGCCAGGAACGCCGCGATCGTGCGCCGGTAGGTCTTGTCCTCGTAGAGCCACGTGTGGCCACCGCCGGAGACGATGAGCAACTCGATCAGCGAGGCGTCGCCGCCGCGTGCGGCGCTGGCAGCGACCTTGAGCCGCTCGGCATGCGACGGCGGGATGACCTGGTCGAGCTCGCCATGGACGAGGAGCACCGGGCCGCGATACCTCGCGATCGCCTCGCGCGCGCTGATGTCGCGGACCTGGTGACCACGCTGACGCAGGAACTCACGGGTCGTCAGCCAGCTCAGCGGTCCGGCGATCGGAGCGGGCAGGCGCAGGCCGGCCAGCCGGAACGTTTCGCGGACGAGGCGACGCGGGTCCGACGGGGTTGACGAGATCACGAGCGCGGCCACCCGCGGGTCGGCCGCTGCCGCCAGGACCGCCCCGATCGCGCCCATCGAGTGGCCGAGGATCGCCCCGGTCGTGACCTCGGGCCGGTCGATGAGCGTGGCGAAGCCGGCCAGGGCGTCGGCGCCGAACTCCCCCGCGCTGACGGGCAAGGATTCGGGCGGGTTCGCGCCCATGCCCCTGACATCGAAGGTCAGGCAGTGGAAGCCGGCGGCGTTGAGGAACTGGACGTTGGCGAGCATCCGGTCCCGGGCCGAATCCCAGCCGTGGACGAGCAGGACGCCCGGGCCGGCGGCGCCAGAGCCGGCCGGGATGAACCAGGCGGGAAGGTCGCCGCCGGGGGAGCGGACAGCTGTCTCCTGGAAGGCCATGCCGAAATCGGCCGGCGTGAATGCCGGCGGCCGCCGATTCGGGAACCCGGCGCGCACGCGGTAGATCTGGCTGAAGCGGTAAGCGATGGCGACGGGCAGCGCAGCCGCGGTCGCCACGACGCCAGCGCGACGGAGCTTGGACACGACCCAATGGGACGACGCGGCCCTGATCCTGTCAAGCACGCAACGCGCCGTTGACCGATTGGCTGCCATGGCCGTGCGTCGGGCCGCGACCGCTAGACTCGGGGTGTGAAGAAACGCGAGCCGCACCTCGTCCTGGGGATCGACAAGGATGCCTCGCCGGCCGCCGTCAAGGCCGCCTGGCGCCGGCTGGCAAGGACCAATCACCCCGACCTGAATGCCAGCGACCCCGTGGCGGCCCGCGCTGCAACCGCCCGTATGGTCGAGATCAACGCGGCCTATGAGCGTCTGCGCGAGGGTGGTCCGGCCGAGCGCTCACAGCGCAACGGCACCCACGGCGATTCGGGCAGCACCGCGGCGTCAGCCCCGGGCACGACCAACGGGCGGCGCAGCGGGCCGCCGCCGCCGCGACCCACCCGGCCGGTGACCGCCCACCTCGATACCACCGAGATGCTCTACACGAGCAACCGGACGACAAGTGCTGCCGGGTCGCCCCCGCGCCATGGCTCGCTCGGCCAGCCGGCCCGCCGCAGCCGTGCCTCGAACCTCGGACCGCGGCGGGCCTCGACACCCACCGGCCCGCTCCGCCGCGGCAAGGTCCGCAACTTCCGGGCGCCGGTCCTGCCGGACCTCGAGACGGCCCTCGCCACGGAGATGCCGTTCGGCAAATTCCACGGCCATACGCTCGGCCAGATCGCCGGCTTCGAGCCCAGCTACATCGACTGGGTCTCGGGCACGATCACTCGCGATCCGGAGCTGGTGGCCGCCGCGCGCGTCGTGCGCATCGAGCTCGACCGACGGGGCATCGTCCGGCGCACCCGCGAGAGCCACGTCCTGCGCCCGGCCACGGACTGAGGGTGCCGTCGCGGGCTCGCGACCCGGGCACAGGAAAAGCGACCGACCCCGTTGTGCCCCGGAGGTCGATCGCTTCGATCAGATGAAATGGCGATGATGCCTACCGTCGGTGACAAGTCCCGGGCCCGCTGGCCGATTGCTCATGGTTGCTCGATCCGTGACCGGGAGCCTCGGACCTCCTTGACAGTCCCCGGGCGAAGCCCCTGGAATGCCCTCTAGAAGAGGCCCGTCTGGTTCCTGATCCGTGACCGACGCCCCGGGTTCCTCCCCGGATGGCTCGCTCGACGGCGTGCCCCAACGGTACGGCGTGCTGCTCCCGGACACCATGGCCTATCTGTCCATTCCGAGCAGGTTCGTTCGTCGGGCGCACGGACGCACCACGCCATGGACACAGGTACCGGTGCGCGCACCAGCCTCGAGTGGCTGCCGGCTCGGGGCCTAGAGGACGTCCCGCTCGCGCTCGACGAACGCGCGATCGATCCGGAATGGCGAGCGCCCGTCGGCCTCGGGGCGCAGGCCGCCCTCGGGCGCGGTCGATCGACCGGTGATCAGGTCGAGCAGCAGGCGGCTGCCACCGGCCGAGCCCATCACCCCGTGGCCGCTGTAGCCGCCGTTGACCCACAGGCCGTGGACCGGCGTCGGCGACACGTACGGGCGGTGGTCGGGGGTGATCTCGTACTGGCCGGCCTGGACAGTGAATGAGACGCCGCCGGCGTGCCAGGCATCCGCCCAGAACGGGCTGATCCGGGCGACCGAGACGGGCGAGGCGGGGTCGAGGAGGCGAAAGCCCGCGTCGGCCGGCGCGGCCGGCGACCACGACGGGTCGCCCGGCTGGGTCGTCGTGTCCGTGTGCAGGACGAGCGCCCCGCGGAGCCAGGGCCGCCAGTGCGCCGCGGTCTCCTCGTCGATCGTCATCGGGGCGTCGGCCGGCACGGCCGGCAGGTCGGCGACCAGAACCTTCTGGCGGACGGTCGGCGCGAGGGCGAGCGAGACGCCGGCCAGCTCGGCAGTCCGGGCCAGAAATGGCCCGGTCGCGAGCACGACGATCGGCGCCGCGATCGAGGCGTGGGGCGTCTCGACGGCCACGATCCGTCCGCCGACGACCCGCATCCCGATCGCCCGTTCGCCGAGGCAGAACGTCGCCTCGCCGGTGCCCGCGGGCCGCTCGACGCCTGACCGGTTCGACGCGGCGAGTGCGTAGCCGAGGGCGACGCGGACCTGGTCGATGAACCCGTCGCGGGCCCGGTAACGGGCGCCGACGACGTCCGGCGAGATGTGCGGGAACCGGGCTCGCGCCTCGTCGCCGCTGAGCAGCTCGACGTCGGTCAGCCCGAACCCGTGCTGGCGTGCGACCATCCGCCGCTGCCGGTCGATCGACTGGACCTCGGTCGTGCAGAAGAGGTAGCCCTGCGGTCGGAGCCGGATGTCGTAGCCCGGCAGGCCCGTGCGTTGGGCGAAGTCGAACAGGATGTCGACACCTTCGCGGACGAGGGCCAGCTCCTCGGCGTTGTCGTGCTGAAGGCGATAGGCACCGGTGGCGGCCGCTGTCGTCAGGGTGGCCGGCTGCGGCCGCGCATCGAGGACCACGGTGCGCAAGCCGGCCGCTGTCGCAAAGAACGCCGTCGCGCAGCCGATGACCCCGGCGCCGACGATCACGATGTCGGCGGTCGCCGGCGGGGGACCGATGCGCAGGAGGAACGTCGGCTCGGGCTCGCTCATCGAGGGGACCATAGCGTCTTCGGGCGCGCCCGGAGGGCCCGTCGTATCCTCGGGCCATGACCCTCCGTTCCACGGCCGGGCGCCTGGCCGCCATCGTCCTGCTCGGGGTCGTCCTCGCGGCGTGCGTCGACGACGGCACACCGGTCGGCTCGTTCGATCCATCGACCCCGTGCAACGGTGCCGACAGCCAGGTCATGAAGGCGGCCTACCCGGATCTCGAGGCCCTCCTGCCGACGAGCCTCGCCGGGGTCGCCCCGACCAGCCTCGTCTCCGGGCGGCTGTGCTCGGCGAATACGCTCGGGACCCTGTACGGCCGCGGGATCCACGAGGACCACTTCGCCAGCGCCGTGTGGAACCGCGGCGGGGGATCGGGGATCCAGATGACCGTGATGGATGCCGCGGGGCTGACGGTCGCCAACGTCCTCGAGTCGTACAGCACCGGCGCGGCCAACGCTCCGAAGGTCCACAGCCTCACGACGGCCAGCATCACCGTCAACGGCCTGGCGGGAATGCGCGTCGACATCGAGAACGACGATTACGCCCAGGACGTCGTCGTCTGGCCGGGCGACGCCCCGGGCCGCATCCGGGTCGTGATCACCTCGAACATCCACGAGGATGACCTCAAGGTTGCCCTGGCGGACTTTCGCTGACCAGCCGGCGGGCGGCGATCTGCGGAGGGGCGCAGGGCCCGTGCTAGAGTCGCGGCCATGACGTGGTCAGCGCGCAAGCGTGCGTGGGACGAGCGCCGGCTCCCGAGGGCCCTCCAAGGGGCTCCCGAGCGGCGGACCGGGTTCAGCACGATCAGCGACCTCGAGGTCGAGCGCCTGTATGGACCGTGGAGCTGGGCCGCGGGGACCGACGGCGAGCCGGCGGGACCCGGTGGCCCCACGGCGGTCGACCACCTCGGCGAGCCGCTCCGCGGCGGGCGCTGGGACGACTTCGATCCGCTGCGAGACGTGGGCCTGCCCGGCGAGCCGCCGTTCACCCGGGGGATCCATCCGACGGCGTATCGAAGCCGGCTGTGGACGA
>JANWLH010000059.1 GCA_025450915.1 Candidatus Limnocylindrales bacterium
ACGGCCTCCCAGCAGCGCGTGAGCACGTCAAGCAAGGGACCACGGTGGACGCGCTGGCCGTCCGTCCGCAACAGGTCCACGAGCTCGTCGTCAGCCCGATCGTCGGGCACGGCCACGACGAGCTCAGCCAGGCCGGCGATCCGGGCTACTGCGCGCACGGTCCACAGGACGAGCGGCCGACCGGCGATGAGAGCCAGCGATTTCCCCGGCAGGCGGGTCGAGCCCATTCGCGCCTGGATCACCGCCACGGTGCGCATCGCGCTCAACCGACCCGGTAGGCGCTGGTCACCTTGTCGACTGCGGCCACGACATCGTCGACATCGGCGATCGACATCCCGGCATGAAGCGGCAGCGTCAGGAGTCGCTGGTAGGCGCCCTCGGCGACCGGGAACGAGAGCTCCGGATAGCGCTGGCGGTAGTACGGATGGAAGTGGACCGGGATGTAGTGGACGTTGACCCCGATCCCTTCCGCCCGGAGGGCCCGGTACACGCCACCGCGATCCACGCTGAGCCGATCGAGCCGCAGCTGGATGAAGCAGAAGTGCCAGGCCGGGTCGACCCCGGGCTCCACGACCGGGAGGTCGACGAGCGGGTGCCCCTTGAGGCGTTCGAGATAGCGGGCGGCGAGCGAACGCCGGCGGGCCAGGAACGCCCCGAGCCGGCCGAGCTGGCTCGAGCCGAGGGCTGCTCCGATGTCCGTCAGCCGGTAGTTGTAGCCCAGCTCGACCATCGCATAGGTCCAGTCCGTGCGGGCCGCGAGCTCAGTGGCGATTCCGTGATTGCGAAAGCGGCGAAGGCGATCGGCAAGGGTATCGCTGTCGGTGAGGACGGCACCGCCCTCGCCGGTCGTCAGGATCTTGGCCGGGTGGAGGCTCAGGACCGTCAGGTCGGCGAGCGTGCCCACGGCTCGTCCGGCGC
This sequence comes from Candidatus Limnocylindrales bacterium, assembly GCA_025450915.1. GTDB lineage: Bacteria > Chloroflexota > Limnocylindria > Limnocylindrales > CSP1-4 > Palsa-1033. The sequence goes on from JANWLH010000059.1 coordinate 919, forward strand.
GGGTCGCCCCGAGCGAATGAGAGGCATCGGCGATGATCGTCAGCGGCCCGCCGGGCGCGCGTTCGGCAATGCGCCGGAGGGCCTCGTAGTCTGCCGGCTGGCCGGCGTAGTCGACCGGCAGGAGCGCCCGTGTCCGGCTCGTGATTGCCGCTTCGACTCCTGCCGGGTCGATCAGCAGCGTGCCCGGATCGATATCGGCGAATCGCGCCTCGGCCCCGACATAGAGGATCGCATTGGCCGTGGCCACAAACGTCATCGGCGAAGTGATCGCCTCGTCGCCGCGTCCCAGGCCCGCCGCCGCGGTAGCTCCATGGAGCGCCGCGGTTCCCGATGAGAATGCGATGGCATGTCGAGCGCCGGTCGCCGTGGCCAAGCCCGCCTCGAACTCGGGGATCCGGGGCCCCGTCGTCAGCCAGTCGGATCGAAGGACTGCCCCCACGATCGCAATATCGGCCTCATCGATCTGCTGGTGGGCATAGGGCAGCATGACCGACCGGACGGGCGTTCCGCCGTCGATCGCCAGGCGATTCGATGCGCTCATGCCACGGGAATTCCAGCCTCGAGCCGGCCGGCCATCCAGCCGCGTACGCGGGCCAGCCCGTCGGCTAGCGAAACGCGCGGCTGCCAGCCCAGGAGCTCGCTCGCGAGGCGTGAATCGCTCCGCAGGACGGCAATCTCGCTCTGCGGGTGGATGTGCTCGACATGTCTGATCCGGCCGGGATCGGGTTCAATTGCCGCCGCCAGCGCGTTGATCGAGACGTCGTTGCCAGTCCCCGCGTTGAGGATCCGACCGATGGCAACATCCGCCAGGAGAGCGTCGCACACGAATCTGGCGCAGTCCTCGACGTACAGCAGGTCCCGGGTCTGAGTGCCGTCACCGTAGATCCGGAGTGGCTCGTCAAGCAGCGACCGGCGGGTGAAGATCGCCACGACCCCGCCTTCGCCGACCGAGCGCTGGAACGGCCCGTATGTGTTGAATGGCCGGACGACTGAGACGGGCAACCCGTAGGCGCTGCCATAGGACAGGCTGAGGGCTTCTCCGGCGAGCTTCGCCGCGGCGTAGGGCGACGCCGGCTTCGTGGGGTGCGCCTCGGTAATCCCGGCTGATCCGGGGGCCCGGTCGTAGACCATGCACGTGCTCATGAACAGGAACCGCGCCCTGGTCGCGCGGGCGCCCTCCAGCAGGTGGAACGTGCCGACGACGTCGTTCTCGAAGGTCGTGGCCGGATCGTCGATCGAGTCCTGGACGGAGATCGAGGCGGCCAGGTGCGCGACCGCGTCGACCTCGCTCGTCCAGCGTCCGCATGCGGCCGCATCGCGGATGTCGCCCTCTTCGAACCCCAAGAGGCCAGGATGCTCTGCGAACTCCGCCAGGTTGGCCCGCTCGCCAGCAACGAGGTTGTCGACCGCCTTGACCGTATGGCCTCGAGCCAGCAGCTCCCCGACGACCCATCGGCCGATGAACCCGGCCGCGCCGGTGACCAGGATCCTCACGCCGGCGCCCAGCCCGAGCCAAAGGTCTCCGCAACCAGCCGCGTGACCTCGGCTGCCGACAGGGGCGCGACCCGATCGGAGCGATAGGCACCGACCGGGATGGACGGGGCATCCGCGTACGCCTCGAGGAGTCCCGGCAGGGTCTCGATCGAGGGCAGGACCGCGTACATCTCGCCGACATCGCGGGCCCGGGTCGACTCGTCCTCGGTCATGAGCTCCTCATAGGGCTTCTCGCCGGCCCGCGTGGGGATCGGCACCGTGCTGACGGTTGCCGGGTCGAGGCCCGCTGCCGGCGCCGCCACTGCGATCGTGGCGGCCACCAGGTCGCCGAGGCGGGCGACGGGCATCTTGAAGACGAAGACCTCGCCTCCCCGGGCGATGCCGGCCGCTCTGATCATCAGCTCGACGGCCCGGTCGATGCTCATCACGAAGCGGGTCATCGATGGGTCTGTGACCGTGACGGGAGCACCCGCCGCCACCTGGCGGCTGAAGAGGTCCAGCGCGGAGCCGCGCGACCCGAGGACGTTGCCGAACCGGACGCTGGCGAACGTCGTCGGATGCTGGCCCCGGTAGTTGGTTGCGGCGGTCACGAGCTTCTCCGCGAGCAATTTCGTGGCGCCCATGACCGATGTCGGATTGGCCGCCTTGTCGGATGAGGTCAGGATCATTGTTCGGACATCCGCGGCGAGCGACGCGTCGATCACGTTCTGGGTCCCGGTGACGTTCGTGAGGCTCGCCTCGAATGGGTTGTACTCACCGGATTCGACGTGCTTGAGCGCCGCGCAATGGAAGACGACATCGATCCCTTCCATTGCCCGTACCAGCCGGTCTCGGTCGCGGACGTCACCGATCAGGAACCGGATCTCGCGCTGGTCGCGGTAGTGCTGGCGCTGGTAGAACTGCTTGGTCTCGTCTCGGCCGAAGATTCGAACCACGCCCGGGTTGAGGGCGATGAGTCGGTCGACAAGACGGGCGCCGATCGTCCCGGAACCTCCCGTGACGAGGATCCGCCGACCCTCGATGCTGGCGTGGTCGCTGATCTGGGCCTCCCGGTGATGCCGAGCGGGCGCGATTCCTCGTGGCGCGCACGGGCCACATCGTACGACACGGCACCGTTCCGACCGTCGGCAGGCCCGCTCGCGCCGAGCCAGTCAGCCGCACCGAGTCACCCAGGGAATGTACGGTACGATGTCGGACCGCCACGCCGCGGCCGACGACCGGGCCAGCCGTGCCGCCCATAGGATCATCACGACAACATGACGCAACGTTCCAAGCCGGCCGCGCCCCGTGCCCGACGATCGTCGAGCGAGCGCTCCAGCCGGCGCACCCTGTACCTGAACATCGCCTTCTTCGCGATCATCCTCATCGGGAGCGCCACCCTGATCGGGGCGGCGATCGCGTCCTATGCCGGAGCCCACTGGGTCGAGGTCGCAAATATCAACGGCGTCTCGATCAACCACGACACGGCTGCCGCCGCAGCCACCGTCGATGAGTTCAAGCTCACGTACCAGATCTCGCAGCTCCGCAACGACCTCGCCGCCGGGCGGATCAGCCAGGCCGACTTCGACAACCAGAACAGCAACCTGACCCAGGAGGAGCAGAACGTCTCGAGCAGCATCGTCGACGCGCTCGCCGATGACGAGCTCCAGCGCCAGCTCGCCGTGAAGGCCGGGATCACTGTCACCGACCAGCAGGTCGACGCCCAGATCCTCGCCGACGCGACCGTCCAGGAGTCGCGCCACGTCCTGATGATCACGGTCACGCCGGTTGGCACGGGAGCGAGCGGCGCGATCACCGCTGCCGACAAGACGATTGCCCGCCAGACCGCCGAGGCGGCCTACGGCCAGATCAAGCTCGGCACCGACTTCGCGACCGTGGCCAAGGAGTTCTCGACCGACGCGAACGCCGCGACCGGCGGCGACATCGGCTGGATCCGCAAGGCCGGCGCCAGCCAGGACCCGAACATCGTCACGGCGCTCTTCGCGCTGCCGGCCAGCGGCGGCGACACGTCGATCATCACCGGGACCGACGGGTCGTTCTACATCGGCGACGTCGTCGCGACCTCGCCGGCCACTGTGGACCCGAACTACCAGCAGCGCCTCAAGGACGCCGGCGTGAGCATGGACGCCTACCGGGCCGAGACGCGCGCAACGCTGATCGACGAGGCCCTCGCGGCCAAGGTCACGAGCGATGCGATCTCGGTTGCCTCGGTCCAGCGCGAGGTCAGCGAGATCAAGATCGACACGTCGAGCTACACCGGCCCCGGTCCCCAGGTCAGGGCCCGCCACATCCTGTACACGCCGGGCAACAGCGATCCGGGCACGGCCAGCCCGGCACCCTCGACCGATCCCGGCTGGGCGCTGGCCAAGTCGGAGGCCGAGGTGACCTACACGAAGCTCAAGGCGGAGGAGGGGACCGCCGCGGAGGCGACCGACTTTGCCACGATCGCCCAGAAGGACAGCAAGGACACCGGTTCGGCGACCGCCGGCGGCCTGCTGCCCTACTACGATGCCGGATCGGGCCTCGATCCGGCCTTCTCGGCGGCGATCTTCGCGCCGGGCCTCAAGGCCGGCGATCTCCTCGCCCCGGTCGCCAGCCAGTTCGGCTGGCACGTGATCCTCATCGATTCGATCCGCCCGGCGCCGGCCGATCGGGCCGCGGCGCTCCAGAAGCAGGCCGCCACCGCCGGTGCCGACTTCGGGGCACTGGCCAAGGCGAACTCCGACGCGACGGACGCCGCCCAGGGCGGTGACATGGGCTGGATCGCCCGCGACCAGGTCAGCGCCGCGCAGGAGAACGCGATCTTCGCGGCGCCGGTCGGCAGCGTCAGCCAGGTGATCACCCTCTCGGACGGGCTGTATATCTTCAAGGTCAGCCAGGAGGCGACCCGGCTGCCCGACGCCGACCAGATCACGATCCTCAAGGGCTCGGCCTTCAGCAACTGGTACGCGATCCAGAAATCGAAGGCATCGATCACGGGTCCGGACATCACGCCTGCCTCCACGGCTCCCTAGCCCAGCCGCATGCTCGATGCGCTGCTCGCCGAGGCCAGGCTCCGCTGGGGCCTCGACGCGTCGGCCGGCCTGCAAGTCGCGGCCGCCGAGCGCCTGATCGGAACGCCGATCGAGGCCAGCCGGCCGCTGATCATCGTGCCCCTGGCCAGCCTCTCGGCGACGCCGGCTCCCGACGCTGCGCCAATCGATCTCGCCCTGGCCGGCCGCCACGGCCCGTCGGGCCGTGATCCGCTGAGCCTGCTCAGCCGCCTCTACCCTGCCGGGCACGCCGTCGGCCGGTTCGGCCAGACCGCCGAGACGACGATCGGGGCGCTGACCGCCGACGACCTCCGGGCGCCGCTCTACCTCGCCCCGCTCGCCCCCGAGCTGGCGAGCGCCGGGCCCTGGTCGATGCCCTGGATCAGCCACCGGCTGCGCCAGCCGGACGGCTGTCCGTGGGACCGCGAGCAGACCCACGAATCGCTCCGCAAGCACCTCCTCGAGGAGGCTTACGAGGTCTATGACGCCCTGGCCGACGGCCCGACGCCGGCCCTCGCCGAGGAGCTCGGCGACCTGCTCCTCCAGGTCGTCCTCCACGCCCAGCTCGCCGCCGAGGCCGGCGTCTTCGACCTGGCCGACGTCCAGGCAGCCCTGGCCACGAAGATCGTCCGCCGTCATCCCCATGTCTTCGGGACCGCCGAGGCGCGCACGGCGAGCGACGTCAATCGCCAGTGGGAGCGGATCAAGGCCGACGAGCGGGCCACGGCGGCCGAACTGGCCGAGGCGGCCGGGTCGTCAGGTGACGCGGCTCCCCAGGCGCCGGCGAAGAGTGCGCTCGACGGGATCAGCCGCTCGATGCCCGCGCTGGCGGCGAGCCAGGAGATGCAGGAGCGAGCAGCCGCGCTGGGCTACGACTGGCCGTCAATCGATGGCATCCTGGCCAAGCTCCACGAGGAGCTCGGCGAGCTGCTCGAGGCGGGCACGGTCCGCGATCGCGAAGAAGAGCTCGGTGACCTGCTGATGGTCGCGGTGAATCTCGGCCGCCGGCAGGGCGTCGAGGCCGAGGCAGCCCTGCGCTCGGCCAACGACAAGTTCCGGCGCCGGTTCCGGAGCGTCGAGCGCCAGGCCGCGGAGCAGGGTGTCGCCCTGCGCGACCTCGACTTCGACCAGCTCGACGTCCTCTGGGCGCAGGCGAAGTCCGAAGAGCATCCAGCCAACGAGCACCGGGAGATGCCACGATGACCCTCGGCAACCAGCCGCCGACCGTTCGAGCCGATGGGCGGGGGCCCACCGACCTGCGGCCGATCACCCTGACCCTCGATGTCCTGAAATGGGCCGAGGGTTCGTGCCGGATCCGGGTCGGCGATACGGAGGTCCTGTGCGCGGCCTCGATCGAGGATCGCGTCCCGCCACACCTGCGGGGCAAGGGCACCGGCTGGGTGACCGCCGAGTACTCGATGCTCCCCCGGGCGACGGCCGAACGGACCCAGCGCGAATCGACGAAAGGCCGGGTTGGCGGCCGGACCCACGAGATCCAGCGCCTCGTCGGCCGGTCGCTCCGCGGGGTGGTCGACCTGGGCCGGCTCGGCGAGCGGACGATCACGATCGACTGCGACGTCCTCCAGGCCGACGGCGGGACGCGGACCGCGTCGATCACCGGCGGCTACGTGGCCCTCGCCGCGGCCCTGATCCGCTACGGGATGGAGCGCACGATCAGCGGCAAGGTCGCCGCGGTCAGCGTCGGGATCGTCGGCGAGCAGGCCTATCTCGACCTCGATTACTCGGAGGATTCGCGGGCGGAGGTCGACTTCAACGTGGTCGGCACGGATGCCGGCGCCTACGTCGAGCTGCAGGGCACGGCCGAGGGCAAGCCATTCGACCGGGCCGGCCTGACGACCCTGCTCGACCTGGCCGGGACTGGGCTCGAGCGCCTCTTCGCAGCCCAGGCCGCGGCGCTCGCCGGAGTCACGCGCTGACGGTCGCAGCCGGTGCGGCGAGCCTCGGCGCTCCGTCGTCCGGGCGGCCCCGGATCGTCCTCGCGACCCGCTCCCGGCACAAGCTCGCCGAGCTGGCCGAGCTGCTCCGCCCGGCCCACGCCGAGCTGATCACGCTCGATGCCCTCGGGATCGAGGGCGATCCGGTCGAGGACGGCCTGACGTTCGAGGCCAACGCGCGGTTGAAAGCGCGCTTCTACGCCCGGCTGAGCGGCCTGCCGACGCTCGCCGACGACTCGGGGATCGAGGTCGATGCGCTCGGCGGCGCGCCCGGTGTCCGGACCCGCCGCTATGCGGGCGAGAACGCGACCGACCTCGAGAACAACGCGAAGCTGCTCGGCGCCCTCGCCGGCCTGCCGGCCCCTGAGCGCGGGGCGCGCTACGTCTGCGTCCTGGCGCTCGTCGAGCCGGATCGTCTGGGCGCCCACGGTGGCCTGCCGATCAGTGCCGAGACACGCGGAACGCTTCGCGGGCGGATTGCCGGCGGGCCGCGGGGCACGGGCGGCTTCGGCTACGACCCGATCTTCGAGCCGTTCGGCGAGCCGGCGGGTGGCCGGACGCTGGGCCAGCAGTCGTCGGCCGAGAAGGCCGCCGTCTCCCACCGGGCGCGGGCGGCCCGTCGGATGGGACGCCGGCTGGCCGCCCTCGGCTACTGACGGCCGCCGCGCTACATCGGCGCAGGCTCGCGCGTCTAGCTCCTCGACGCCGGGCGGTGACTGGCAGGCAACTTGGGACCGCCCGGCGCCACGCTGCCGCTGGTTCGCAGCTGCGACGAACCCTGGTCGTGCTCGATTCGACAATGATGATGAACGTTCGTTCGTTGCAAGCGGCGTTTGGGCTGGTAGACTCTGCCCCGGCCGGCCTGTGACCGGCCACCGCCGGAGACCGCAGCCGGAGTCGCGCCCGCGTGCAGGCCCACCGAATCCATCGCGATCCCCCAGGCCAGCGTCCGCCCGCGGTCCGGCGGCTGAATCGCGAACCACAGCCGCGCCAGCGCGACGAGCGCACCTTCGATGACGAGTTCCGGCCGATCGAACGGCCGGTCCGAGCTCGTCGGGAGGCCGCGGCGGTGGAGGTCGACGACCGTCCGAGCGACAAGCGGCGGGTCTTCGCGGCCCTCCTGTCGTCGTTCCTGCCGGGCAGCGGCCAGCTGATCAATGCCCGCTGGCGGATCGCCGCCCAGTTCGCGGCCCCGGTTGCCGTCGCGGTCGGAATCGCATACCTCGTGGTCAAGCTCGTCCCGTTTCCGCAGCTCCTGGCGATCGCCCTCGCGCCGACCACGATCGTCGTGCTGCTGATCGTCAACGCGATCGTCTTCGCCTGGCGGGTCCTCGCCTCGGGGCAGGCGTTCTTCGACCGTCGCTTCGACTGGCGGCCGCGCCCGGCGGCGGGTGCCGGCCTGGCCGCGATCTTCATCGTGACCGCCGTGCCCCACCTGTTCGCTGCCTCGATCGGCCTCGGGGCGATGAATGCCTATTCGTCGATCTTCTCGACCGCCGCGGTGACCGGCGGCGTCGCCGGCGCCCGGAGTGGGCCGGTCCCGATCTCCGGCGGCCGGGTCAACATCCTGCTCGTCGGGGTCGACTCGGGGGCGGGCCGCGACCACGCCCTCTCGGACACGATGATGGTCATCTCGGTCGACCCGGTCGGCCACACGGTCAGCATGGTCTCGGTGCCCCGGGACATGGTCAACGCACCGCTGTCGGACGGCGAAACCTATGCGCCCAAGCTCAACTCGCTGATGAGCTTCGCGCAGCGCAACCCGAAACAGTTCCCCGAAGGCGGGATGCGGACCCTCGAGGACACGATCGGGCTGCTCCTCGGGATCCCGATCCACTACTACGTCACCGCAGACCTCGCCTCGTTCCAGCATCTCGTCGATGCCATCGGCGGGATCGACATCACGATTCCCAAGGCCCTCGACGATCCGACCTACCACGGCTACGGGGTGAAGATGGGCTGGTCGGTGACCGCCGGCCCACACCACTTCAACGGCTCGGACGCGCTGGCGTACGCCCGGATCCGCCATCCCGCGGGGGAGAGCGACTTCACCCGCCAGCTCCGCCAGCAGGCGTTGCTGATCGCGCTGCGCCGGCAGATCGCCAGTCCCGACCTCGTCCTGCGGCTGCCGGCCCTGATCTCGACGGTCGGCGCGGATGTCGAGACGGACATGCCCCGCGACCAGCTGCCGACCCTTGCCGCGGTCGCCTCGGAGATCGGCACGAAGTCGATCTACCAGCTCGTCGTGAAGTTCCCGATGGTCCACCCGGCCAGCATCTCGCCATACGGCTCGGTCCAGGTGCCCGATCTCGTGAAGATCCGCGCCGCCGCTGCCGCGCTGTTCACGGCACCGGGCGTCAAGCCCTCGCTCAGCGGCGCGTCGCCGAGCGGCGCGTCGCCGAGCGGCGTCTCGTCGAGTGGCGCCTCGTCGAGCGGCGCCGCGCCGAGCCCCGGCGCGTCCTCGCCCGACGCGTCGCCCAGCGCGGGACCGTAACCAGGGTTCTTGGCTCGTCGCGCCGCGTCCCATCGGCCGATTCCCACCGTTTACCAGCCCCCGTGGTGGTGCGCGGGATGGAGGCCGGTTTTCGAGGGTTGACGGACCAGGAATCTGCTCGAGTCGTGCGTGGCCGAGCACGAATTGGGCCCGACCCCTCCGCCTCTGGCCCGGATTCTCCGCGCACCACCACGGGGGCTGGTATTCGGACAATTCGACCCGCGGCCGGCCCGGACCCGCCTCGGTCCTTGCCGAATATTGGCCCCCGTGCTGCTCGGCATGGACGCTGGCCTATGGACGCGCCCGCCAGCGTTCGATCGACTCGATTCGTGCGTGCGCTGATCAGCGACGGACCCGGATTCGCCGCCATCGCCTCCGAGCCCTCGCCCAACAGCACCCCCATCGGTAATCGGCAAGAACGGTCACGGGCGGCGGCGTCCAGCCCAGGGCGGACGCGCGCCGCGCCCGATTCCCACCGTTTACCAGCCCCCGTGGTGGTGCGCGGGATCGGGGCCTGTTTTCGAGGGTGGCCGGACCAGGAATCTGCTCGAGTCGTGCGTGGCCGAGCATGAATCGGGCTCCGCCGGCACCGATTCGGGCACGACGTTCGGCGGAGTACCACCGGGGCTGGTATTCGGACAATGCGACCCGGGCCGGGGCGAGAGCCCGGACCAGGGGCCAGGCCGGGGCCGGGGCCGCACCGCCGCACCGCGGGTCGCCGCGGGTAGCCACGGACCCTAGAGGATCTTCGAGAGGAAGCTCTTCGTCCGTTCCTGCTGGGGGTTCGTGAAGAAGACCTCGGGCGTGCCCTCCTCGATGATCAGGCCCTCGTCCATCATCACGACCCGGTCGGCGACCTCGCGGGCGAAGCCCATCTCGTGGCTGACGACGATCATCGTCATCCCTTCCCGGGCGAGCTCCTTCATGACCTCGAGAACCTCGCCGATCATCTCCGGGTCGAGGGCGCTCGTGGGCTCGTCGAAGAGCATCACGGCCGGGCGCATCGCCAGGGCCCGGGCGATCGCCACGCGCTGCTGCTGGCCGCCGGACAGCTGCGCCGGGTAGGCGTCTTCCTTGTGGGCGAGGCCGACCCTCGCGAGGAGCTTCCGGCCCATCTCGATCGCCTCGTCCTCGGACGTCCCGCGGACCTGGATCGGGGCCTCGATGATGTTGCCCAGGGCCGTCTTGTGCGGGAACAGGTTGAAGCGCTGGAAGACCATTCCGATCTCGCGGCGCTGGTGGGCGATGTTGCGCTCCTTGTCCGAGACGAGCTTGCCGTTCTCCTCGCGGTAGCCGATCAGGTGGCCGTTGACCTTGACGCTGCCGCTCTGGATCTTCTCGAGGTGGTTGACGCAGCGGATGAACGTCGTCTTGCCGGAGCCCGACGGCCCGCAGACGACGACGACCTCGCGCTGCTTGACGGTCATCGAGACGCCCTTGAGCACCTCGTTGTGGCCGAAGAACTTGTGGATGTCGGTGACTTCGACGATGTTCGCGCTCTCGGCCGGCGGTGCGCCGCCAATCGCCTCGAGGAGGTTCGTGGACTGATCTCCGTCGTTCATATCGCTCACCGGGCCTGGTTCCCGCTGTTGTTGCGCAAGCCGATCAACCTGGCCGTAAGACTCGGACCAGCCGCCTGCGCGCCGGGCGTACCCCTGGCCAGGCGCCGCTCGATCCACGACTGGATGACTCCCCAGATCGTCGTCAGCAGCAAGTACCAGACCGCCGCGGCCAGGAAGAACTCGAACGGTGCGAAGAACTGGCCCTGTTTGATGTTGAACGTCTCGTAGAGCTCGACGACGCTGAGGACGAAGAGCAGCGATGTGGTCTTGAGCATGTTGTTGAACTCGTTGCCAAGCGGTGGAATGATCACCCGCGCCGCCTGCGGCAGGACGATCCGGCGCATTGCCTTGCCGGGGGTCATGCCCAGCGCGCGGGCGGCCTCCATCTGGCCCGGATCGACGGCCAGGATGCCGGCCCGGACGATCTCGGCCATGTAGGCACCCTCGTTGAGGCCGAGGGCGAAGATTCCTGCCTGGATTGGCCCGTCGATCGTCAGTGGCCCGAGCGTGAGGTCCGGCCAGGTGTAGATCTTGGCCACGCTGAGACCGAAGAAGAAGAACATCAGCTGGACGACGAGCGGCGTCCCCCGGAAGAACCAGATGTAGATGTTCGCGAACCAGCGGATCGGCAGCACTTTGGACATCTTGCCGAGAGCCGCGAAGACGCCGAGGATGACACCGATCACCTGGGCGATGATCGAGATGATCACGGTGAGCCACAGGCCACCCAGGATCTGGCCGTCAGGCGAGAAGATCGATTGGAAGAACAGGTTCCACTGGTAGTGGTACGTGGACTTCGTGCTCGAGCAGCCGGCTACCGTCAGGGCGAGGACGACGAGCACCCCGACTGCAAGGGCAGATCGGGGTGCTCGATGGAACCAGGTTCGTCGCGGGTCAGTCATGAGCTCGACCGCCGCTTCGAGGGCATGCTACTTGAGCTTGTTCACCGTTCCGGCATCGGCGGCCGTGACGGCCCCCGAGTCGTCGCCGTACTTCTTGAGGATCGTCAGGTACGTGCCGTCGTTGATCATCGCCACGAGCGCCGCCTGAACCGCATCACGCAGCCCGGTGTTGCTCTGCGGGACGCTGATCCCCTCGAACGCCGGCTGGAGCGGGGCGATCCCCGACAGGGCGAACTGGTCGGGATGCTGGACCGTGTAGTAGCCCGCGACGGGTGAGTCGGCGAAGTACGCGTCGACCTGGCCCGACTGGAGGGCGAGCAGCGCATCGGAGTCCTTGCCGAACGACTTGATGTTGATCGCGGCCTTGCCCGCCTTGGTGCAGGCGGCCGACAGGCCCTGGCCCTTGTAGTCGCCGGTGCCCTGGAGGTAGTCGATCTCGGTCGTGCCGGTCTCGGCCGCGACCTTCTTGCCGCACAGGTCGGTGGTGGCGTTGATCGCGGCCGGGTTGCCGGTCGCGACGACGAACGACTGCCCGGCCTGGAAGTAGGGGATCATGTCGACCTGCTTGATCCGGTCCGCCGTGATGTTCTGGGCGCTGATGATGATGTCGCACTTGCCGCTGGTGACGGCCGCGATGATCGTGTCGAAGACCGAGTTCTGGATGTCGGCCGTCAGGCCGAGGCGCTTGGCAATCTCCGTCCCGACGTCGATGTCCGAGCCGGTCGGGTTGCCACTGGCATCAAAGAACTCCTGGGGCGGGTACGGGATGTCGGAGCAGATGACGAGCTTGCCGGCGAACGCGAGGGTGGCGTTCGACGGCAGCGGGATCACGGCGCTTGACGCGGCGGGCGTCGGCGCGGCGCTTGCGGCCGAACTCGGCGCAACGCTCGGCGCCGTCGACGGCGCAACGCTGACCGGCGCCTGGGACGGGGCCGTCGTGGCTCCCGAGGTGCACGCGGAAAGGGTGATGGCCAGGACCGCGATCGCGGCCGCGGCAGTGCGCAACGAACGCATGCAGGTACTCCTCCACGAAACGCTTGAACGGTTCACACACTGGGGTGGGCCCGGGTGACTCCTCCGCCACGCCGAGACGCAGCAGCGTATCACCGAGCCGGGTTCATGGGTACCATCCAGCGGCCCAGACCATAATGACCCGCGGACCGGAACAGCAGACGAGCGTCGCAGCCGATAGCCCGGAGTGACCTTGACCACGGACACGAGCGTTGACACGAGCATCGACACGACGATCGCGATCGTCGGCCTCGGATATGTCGGCCTGCCCCTTGCCCTGAGCTTCATCGGGGCCGGCCACCCGGTCCTGGGCATCGACGCCAGCCAGGCGCGGGTCGACGAGCTCAACGCCGGGCGATCGCCGATCGACGACATCGCCGACGCGACCCTCGAATCGGCCCTCGGGCACGGCCTGACGATCATGGCCAGCGAGGACGCCGACCTGGCCGCCAGTGATGCGATCTTCGTGTGCGTTCCCACGCCGATCAACAAGGCCAAGGATCCCGATCTCGGCCCCGTCCTCGCGGCGGCGACCCGCCTGCGGCAGCAGCTCCGGGCCGGCCAGCTCGTGATCCTCCAATCCACGACCTATCCCGGGACAACCACCGGCCCGTTCCGGATCGAGCTCGAGCGATCGGGGTTGGTGGCCGGCCGCGACTTCGACCTGGCCTTCGCGCCCGAACGAATCAACCCCGGCGAACCGGCCAGCGCCGGGCGCGACATTCCCCGGCTCGTCGGTGGCCTCACGCCGGCCGGGACGGCCCGCGCGGCGAGGCTCCTGCGGGGGATCAACACGACCGTCCATGAGCTCTCGTCGCCCGACGCCGCCGAGCTCGCCAAGCTGCTCGAGAACGTCTTCCGGAACGTCAACATCGCCCTCGTCAACCAGCTCGCCCTGCTCTGCGAGCGGATGGGCATGGACGTCTGGGAGGTGATCAATGCCGCCGCCACGAAGCCGTTTGGGTTCATGCCGTTCCGGCCGGGACCGGGAGTCGGCGGTCATTGCATCCCGGTCGACCCGTACTACCTCGCCTGGCGTGCCCGCGAGTTCGACTTTGTCGACCGCTTCGTCGAGCTGGCCGGCGACATCAACCTGGCGATGCCTCGCCACGTCGTGGACCTGGTGGCGTCCGCCCTCAACGACCGGGGCCGGGCGATGAACGGGGCCCACGTCGGCGTCCTGGGCGTCGCGTTCAAGCCCGACGTGCGTGACGCGCGCAACTCGCCGGCGGCAGATGTCCTCGCCGGCCTCGCGGCGCATGGTGCAATCGTCACGTTCCACGACCCGCACGTCCCGACCTTCCACGACAGCGATGGTGTCGAGCGCAGCTCGGTCGACCTCGCCCGTCTCGTCGCCGACAGCGACGCGGTCGTGATCCTGGCCGGGCACCGGGCAATCGACTGGGAGCTCGTCTACGGGCAGGCCGACCTGATCGTCGACGCGGTCGGCAACTCGAACAGCCGCACGCCCCGCGAGCGCCAGGTCCTGCGCCTCGGGGCCGGCTGGAGCGGCCCCGCGGCAAGCCCGACCGGAAGCTGACGCCCGTGCCCCTCGGGGCGGACATCGGCATCTTCGCGGTCAGCCTCGCCGCCGGCATCGTCGGGGCCCTGGCCGGCGTTGGCGGTGGAATCTTCGTCGTCCCGGCGCTGACCCTCGCCTTCGGCGTGGACATCCGGCTGGCCATTGGCGCGAGCATCGTCAGCGTCATCGCCACGAGCTCGGGCTCGGCTGCGGCCTACGTCCGCGACCAGATGACGAACCTGCACATCGGCATGTTCCTCGAGCTGGCCACCGTCAGCGGGGCGATCGCCGGTGCGCTGCTGACCTCGATCGTGGCTCCGCAGCTCCTGTTCGTGACCCTCGGGCTGGTCCTCATCGGCTCGGCGGCCCTCCAGGTGATCCGGCTGGCCGACGTGCCGGCCGCGAGCGTCGAGCCCTCGGCCGGTGCGACCCGGCTCGGGCTCGTCGGGTCGTATCCGGACCGGAACCTCGGCCGGACGATCAATTACTCACCGATCCGGATCCCGCTCGGCTTCGTCCTGATGGGCTTCGCTGGCCTCGTCTCGGGGCTCCTGGGGATCGGCTCGGGTGCCCTGAAGGTGCTGGCGATGGACGGCGCGATGGGCCTGCCGATCAAGGTCAGCTCGGCGACGAGCAACTTCATGATCGGCGTCACGGCGGCGGCGTCGGCGGGCATCTACCTGAGTCGCGGCGATGTCGATCCGCGGATTGCGGCGCCGGTCGCCCTCGGCGTCCTGGGGGGCGCGGTCATCGGCGCGCGAATCCTGCCGCATCTCTCAAATCGCTCGGTGAGGCTCGTGTTCGTGCCGGTTCTCGTGTTGGTCGGTCTCCAGACGCTGGCCCGTGGCCTGGGGCTGGCGTGATGCCCCCCGAGCGTTTCCGGACCTGGGTCTCGACCGTGCTGGTCGTCGGGGTGAGCATCAGCGCGGCGTTGATCGCGATCGGCTTCATCGGCGCCCTGTTCGTCGGCTGGAGTGGCTCGCTCCTCGGCGCCGCCGCCGGGACCGCGGATTCGACCGATTTCTCGGGCGTTGCCGCCGGGCTGGCGGTCCTGCGGCCGATCGCCCTCGCCCAGGCGGGCCTCCTCGTCCTCGTCGCGACGCCGGTGTTCCGGGTCTTCGTCTCGCTCGTCGCCTTCGCGCTCGAGCACGACCGCCTGTACGCAGCGATCACGGCCGTCGTGCTGACCCTGCTGCTGGTGAGCATCTTCCTCGTGCGCTGAGCGGTCAGCCGTCCCGATGGCCGTGGAGGTGGACGCCGCCTTCGTCGCCGTGGTCATGCTGCTCGCCGTCGTCGTGCTCGCCGCCCCACATCGTGACCGGCACCTGCTCATTCGTATTGACGAGCAGCCGGAAGATGTCCGGCCGGGCGTAGTGGCCGGTGATGTCGAGGTCGAACTTGCCGCGCACGATCTGGTCGAGATCGAGGTCGGCGGTCAGGACCGTCTCGCCGTCGCGTGCCGGCCCGGCGAGGACCTGCCCGAGTGGATCGACGATGCAGCTGCCGCCGGCGATCAGGACCCGGTCGGCCGGCCCGTCGACCGGGTAGTCGTCGGGGTAGTCGGAGCGCCGGGCGAACTGCGCGGCCGAGAGGACGAAGCAGCGGCCTTCGACGGCGATATGGCGCATCGTCGGCAGCCACGTCTCGCGGTCGTCGACCGTCGGGACGCAGTAGAGCTCGATGCCCTGGCTGTACATCGCGAGGCGGAGCTGGGGCATGTAGTTCTCCCAGCAGATCACGGCACCCATCCGGCCGATCGCCGTGGGCAGCACGGGCAGCGTCGAGCCGTCGCCGAATCCCCAGATCAGGCGCTCCATCGCCGTCGGCATCACCTTGCGATGCTTGCCGACGAGGGCGCCGTCGGGGCCGATGAACAGGGCCGTGCAGTAGAGCGTCCCGCCGGCCCGCTCGATCACGCCGATCACGAGATGGATCCGATGCTCGTTGGCGATCTGGCCAAGGAGGTGCACGTCGGGACCGGGCACGTCGATCCCCGAGTCGTGATAGCGACGGAACCAATCTCGTCCCTCGGGGGACCGCGACCCGACGACCGCTCCGAAGTCGGCACCTTTCGGGTAGCCCGACAGGAACGCCTCGGGAAAGACGACGAGTTCCGCGCCCGCCGCGGCCGCTTTGGCGGTCCACCCGGCGACCTTGTCGAGGCTGGCTTCGCGATCGAACGCGACCGGCGCCGCCTGGACGACCGCCGCCCGGACCGTGCGCGAGCTCACGCGATTCCGGCTGTCATGCTCAGCCGATCGTCCAGGCGGCCTGGACCCGGGGTGGCGCGACGAGCGTCTGGAAGACGACGCAATAGCGCTCGCTGCGCTCCTTGAGCCTCTCGAGTCGCTCCGGCGGGACATCGCCCGACAGGCCGAATTGGATGCGGATCGCTTCGAAGCCCACCGGGACATCGGCCGTGCCCAGCGTCCCGCGCAGGTCCAGGTCGCCCTCGACCGTCACCGAGACCTTGACGCTCTCGAGGCCCATGTTCGCCGCCACCATCTGGCAGGTGAGCTGGGCACAGGCCGCCAGCGCACCGAGGAGCAGGTCGCCCGAGCAGGCTGCACTGCCGCTGCCACCGACGCCCGGGTGGGCGCCGGCCGCGTAGATCGCCCGGCCGAGATCGATCGAACAGCTCATCGCACCGTCCGCCCCGGTCCCGGTCGTGCTGCCCGTGGCTCGGAGCGTGATCCGCGCCGCGCCGGGATCGTCCCGGTACTGCGCCTTGATCGGCTCCTGGAGTTCCCGCAAAGTCATGTCGTTGCCTCTGGTGATCGGGCGATGATCGCCCAAGGGTAGCCCGGGGCGCTGTCACCGACCCGACGCAATCCTCGTCTGCCGGGCCATTGCCCAAACCTGGTCCATCCCCGATCCTTGCGCCTCAACGAAATCCGTGACCAGGAGTACTGCCCAGTGCCGCTTTACCTCGACGAACACAAGAAGATCCCCGGCCTGACCGCCGGAGCGCTGGCCCAGGCCCACGCGGCCGACCTGGCCGTGCAAGGCAAGTACGGCGTGAGCTACTACCGCTACTGGTACGACGAGGCGACCGGCAAGGTCTTCTGCCTGGCCGAGGCGCCGAGTGCGGAAGCGGCTGCGGCGGTCCATCGGGAGGCCCACGGCCTCGTCGCCGACGTGATCACCGAGGTCAAAGAGGGAGCGTAGCCAGCGCCTCGTTCGGGGTCATCAGGCGCCCCTCGCGGAGCCGGGCCTCGAAGCGATCGTGGCCGAGCTGGCGCTCGAGCTCGGCCATCACCTGGTCATGAGCGGCAGCGGCCTCGGGCGGCACCATCGCCCGGATCGCGCCACGCAGCGATTCGGCAGCACCGTGCAGACGGGCGGCGGATTCCCCGTCCGCCGTGGCGATCGCCGTCGCGAGGTGCTCCATGGCACTCGCCAGGCCCGGCATGTCGCCCAGGTCCTGGCGGATGGCCAGGCTCCGCCGGAAGAGGGCCCGCGCTTCGGCATCGTCGCCCTCGAGGAGCGCCAAGTCGCCCAGGTGGGTGAGGACACGGGCGACCCCGCGCCGGTCGCGGAGCTCCTCGACCATGCCCAGCGCCTCGGTGTACAGCGAGCGGGCCCCCTCGCGGTCGCCGGCCCGGCCGGTCGCCCGTCCAAACGCATCCAGGGCGAACGCCTCGGTCCACCGATCGCCAAGGTCGCGAATCGTTGCGAGGCTCTGCTCGTGCAACGTCCGAGCCGTGACCAGGTCGCCCTCGCGCGCGGCGACATCGGCCAGGTTGATCGATCCGAAGACCACCCCGCGGATGTCGCCCAGGTCGCGGGTCAGGTCGATCGTCTCCTCGTAGAGCTCCCGCGCCTGGGCGTACTCGCCGAGCTGGACGGCCGTGTTGGCGAGGTTGTTCGCGGCGTACGCGACGCTCTGCCGGTCGCCCAGCTCGCGAT
Source organism: Candidatus Limnocylindrales bacterium (assembly GCA_025450915.1). Lineage (GTDB taxonomy): Bacteria > Chloroflexota > Limnocylindria > Limnocylindrales > CSP1-4 > Palsa-1033. Next base: position 18,800 of record JANWLH010000059.1, read on the forward strand.
GGAGCTCCAGGCTGGCGGCGTGGAAGTCCGAGGCAGCCCGGAAGTCGCCCTGCATGAACGCCAGGTTGGCGGCACCGGTCAGGCCGTCCGCCCGGAGCGCCGACGCGTCGTCGCCGGTCGCTGCCAGCATCCGCTCGAGCCAGCCGCGGCCTTCGGTGAGGTGGCCGCGGATCTCCCAGTAGCGCCAGAGCCCTGAGGCGATCCGCAGGCCGGCGCGCGATTCGCCGGGTTGGTCGAGGCACCATTCGAGCGCGGACCGGATGTCTTCGTGCTCGCGGTCCAGGCGACGCAGCCAGTCGACCGGCTCGGGCCCGTGGAAGAAGGTCGGCGAGGCTTCGTCCACGAGCTCCAGGTACCAGTCCCGGTGACGGCGCAGGGCGGCGTCACCTTCGCCGGCCTCGACGAGCCGGCCCCGGGCGTAGTCACGGACGGTCTCGAGCAACCTGAAGCGGGCCTCGGTCGCGCGGGGATCGGTGAGGACCAGCGACTTCTCGACGAGCCGGCCGAGGAGGTCGAGGATGTCAAGCGAGTCGACCGGGTCGCCCGAGCAGACGGCCTCGGCCGCCTCGAGGGTGGCACCCGCGGCAAAGACCGACAGCCGGCGCAGCACCGCGCGCTCGGGCTCGGTCAGGAGGTCGTAGCTCCAGTCGATCGTTGCCCGGAGCGTCTGGTGGCGGGCCACCGAGGTCCGGCTGCCGCCGGTCAGCAGCCGGAATCGATCGTCGAGGCGGGCCGCGATCTGCTCAACGGGGAGCGTCCGCACGCGGGCGGCGGCAAGCTCGATCGCCAGGGGGATGCCGTCAAGCCGCCGGCAGAGCTGGGCGATCGCCGGGGCGTTGGCGTCGGTCAGGTAGAAGGCTGGCTGGACGGCCCGGGCGCGTTCGATGAACAGCCGGCAGGCGTCGACCGAGCCCAGCGCTGCGGCGCCGGTCACGGCTCCAGCCTCGGGAGTCGCCAGGGACGCGACCGGCATGATCGACTCGCCGGGCACGCCCAGCGCCTCGCGGCTCGTCACGAGGATCCGAACACCTGAGCATGACCGGAGGACCGCCTCGGCGAGCTCGGCGCCAGCGGACAGCACGGGATCGCAATCGTCGAGGACGAGCAGCAGGTGCTTGTTCGCGAGGTGGTCGATCAGCGTCGGCAGCAACTCCCGGCCCGCCGGCTCGGTCATGCCGATCGTGCTCACGACCGAGGGCAGGAGGAGGCCCGGCGCGGTCAGCGCGCCGCACTCGACCACCCACGTCCCGTCGTCGAACTGCTCGAGGAGCTGCCTGGCCAGGCGCAGGCCGATCCGGGTCTTGCCGACGCCGCCCGGCCCGGTCAGCGTCAGGAGCTGGGACCGGTCGAGCATCGAACCGGCCTGGGCAATCTCGCGCTCGCGCCCGATGAAGCTCGTGACCTCGAACTTGAGGTTGTTGCGCCGCTCCTCGGTGGTCCGGGGAGGCGGAAAATCGGAGGCGAGGCCCGGAGCCGTCACCTGGTACAGCCGCTGCGGCGGACCGTTCAGGGAGCGGAGGTGGTGGGCGCCCAGGTCTTTCAAGCCGAGCGGGGGCCGGAGCTCCGAGGCGATCAGGTCCCTCGTCGCCTGCGAGACCAGGATCTGGCCGCCGTGGCCGGCCGCGCAGATGCGGGCCGCCCGATGGACGTCGAGCCCGACGTAGCCTTCGGCGGCCCGGATCGGCTCGCCCGTATGGATGCCCATGCGATCGAGGACCGCCACGCCGTCCGGCCAAGCCTGGGCGGCCACCGCGAGCTGACCGTCGATCGCCGCCTGGACCGCGGCACGGGCACCCTGGAAGACGAAATAGAGCCCGTCGCCGGCCGACCCGCGCTCGGTCGCGCCGTGAGCGGCGAAGGCGTCCCGGATCAGCCGGTGATGATCGGCGAGGACCGGCGGATAACGGTCCCCGAGGGCCTGGAGGAGCCTCGTCGAGCCCTCGATGTCGGTGAACACGAGGGTGACGGTGCCCGAGGGCTGATCCGGGTCAGGGGCGGCGGATCGCGACACGGTGGCTCCTGTTTCAGGCCGGTGGCTAGCAGCCTACCGCCTTGGAGGATCCCCGTGAACCATTCGACCATCGCCCGCGCTTCGCGCGACGGCCAGCGGACTGCATCCACCTGTGCCAGGAAGCTCTCGAGGTGGCGATTGAAGCCACCGGGATCCTCGAGGTTGATGGCGTGGCCGCAATGCTCCAGTACGGCGAGAGCGGCGGTCCGGATTGCCTCCGGCCTTCGGCTGGCCGTCGCATCGGGTCGCGTCGGGTCGGGTCGCGTCGCGTCGCGTCGGGTCGCGTCGCGTGACCTCTTCGGGTACCGGCCGCTGCGGGTACCGGCCGCTGCGGGTACCGGCCGCTGCGGGTACCCGGTACCGCAAAGCGCCGATTTCGCGATCGATTTCAACCGCCGGCGGACGCGCCTGGGCGAACTCATCCCGGGCCGAGCGTGGCTTGGGATGAAATCGTGAATCGAGCCGCCCAGAGCCGGGTCTCGACTCTCCTCCCGAGCTCGATATCGGCCATTTGATGCACCGGGTACCCGCATTGCAGCGGGGCAGCCTGGAACGCTGTGATGCGAGCCCGACTAGGGACGAATGTCGCCACCAGGGGCACTACAGCCGTCTGGCGGGTGGCGAACGTCGCATCGGCGCTTGTCGCGATCGATGCCGTGCACGAATCAGCCGGGTTCCGGGATCGACAGACCGCGCGAGGTCAAGGCAGAGCCCTCAACGATGGGTACTGCGTCTCGTGGCGACATTCGTCCCGATCTTGGATCCGGCGGCGCGGCCCGAGCCGCGAGCCGGGGTTAAACACAAGACGGGTGCCTCGTCGGCACCCGTCCGCCCCGCTTGCCCGCATTGCGGGCGCTCGATCAGGAACGCGTCGTAAACCAGACGCTCGGGGCACCGACGACACCGGCGTCATGCATTGCCGCGCCGAGCTCGGGGCTCGCCCCAAACGCCTGGGCGGCCTCGAGGGTCGCGAACTCGTGGCGCACCGTGACGTCGTTCGGATTGTCGATCGCCTGGTAGACGGCCTGGTCCTGGACACCGAGGGTCGTCTGGGTCGGCCCGAAGCCGTCGTAGACCTGGCGCCACTTGGAGTAGTCGGCGACCTGGTGTCGAACGAAGAGCGTGGTCATCGCGGTGCCTCCGATATGGACCGGGCGCTGGGTGCGCCGCCGGCGTGTAGTTCGACCATCCTGCCGTATCACTGTCTGTCTTGTCAACTAATGTAATAACAGTAGTTGCGAAAGCAGACGAAGGTGGGTATCGTTGGCGACATGACCAACGAGGAAGACGCGAGCCGGCCGGCGACGCTGTGGAACGATGCCTGGCGCGGTGTGTTGTTTGCGACATCGCGGACGCTCCAGGTGGCCGAGCCCGAGCTGATCGCCACGGCCGGTTTCCCGCTCACCTGGCTCGACGTGCTGGCCCAGCTGTATGACGCCGGCGAGGCTGGCCTGCGGATGCAGGAGCTCGAGCAACGATCACTCTTCACCCGGAGTGGGCTGACCCGCCTCGTCGACCGAATCGAAGCCGCCGGCCTCGTGCGCCGCGAAGCGGTGCCGGGCGATCGACGCGGCGTGCAGGTTGTCCTGACCGAGGAGGGCCGCCGGCGCCACGACGCGGCGTTCGTCGGGCACAGCAAGGTGATCGAGCGCGTGTTCGGCCGGCGTTTGACCGAGGCCCAGCTTCGTGCCGTGGCCGAGGCGCTCGCCCCCTTCTGGCACGACGACGAGGATCGAGCCGAGAGCTAGCTCCGCCTCGCGATGCGAGGGGGCGGGCCATGCCGCCCAGGTGCAGCCGACATGTGCACCAGGTACCTCAAAACGCGGATGTCGCGATCGATTTCAGCCGCGGGCCGGCGGCGCACGGACGATTTCGTCCCGGGCCGAGCTTGGCGCGGGATGAAGTCGTGAGTCGAGCCGCCCAGATCCGGGTCGGGACTCTCCGCGGAGGCTCGATACCGGCCATTTGATGCACCGGGTACCCGCGCCGCCAGGGCTCCGCCCCGCCGCCGAGCCCGCCGCCGAGCCCGCCGCCGAGCCCCTCAACCGGGACCGACCCCGACGACCATCAACCGATGTCGAGTATCGTGGGGCTCGGTCTACGGGGCGTAGCGAAGCTTGGCATCGCGCGTGCTTTGGGAGCACGAGATCGTGGGTTCGAATCCCGCCGCCCCGACCACCGCCCAGAGACAGACAACAAATACAAACAGAGAACGGGGTGCTGGATCTTCCAGCACCCCGTTCGTTTGGCCTTGCGACTGAGCGTTCAGTCGACTGGGAGGCACCTCGTCAGTGAGCGAAGCTGACGACGGTGCTGAGACTGCCCGCCACGGACCGCCGGAAATGCCCCGTTGTGTCGCGGTTCGCGAGGATCGTGGCCCCCGAGGTTCGCGACGACGAGTAGGACAGTAGCTTGCCCATGCTGCCGTGGCCGTACAGGAAGATGCCGCGGGCCGTGTCCTTGCCAGTGAAGAGGTACCCAAGGATGTAGCCGACATCGCTGTACGGCTCGGCGAAGACTGCCTTCGCTCCGATCTTCAGGAAACCGGCCGCAAAGTTGTCGATCCGCTGGCGACCTGCGGTCACCGACGGGATGGGATTGCCAGGCTCCGAATTACCGGCCGAGTAGCACAGGCCGCGGAGGATGACGACGGCGTTCCTGGCGAGATGAATCGACGCCTTCAGGTAGGTCGCGCCGTAGTACTTGACGTTCAGGTTGCCATGGTTCGCCGTGGCATTGAGCCCGAGGCCATCCTTGGTGTTCTCCTGGAACGGCGCGTATGGGCTCGGCCAGCCGTTGCCGTGACCCATGTCGATCAGGAGATTTGCGCCATTGGCAGCCGCTACGACTCGGCTCCAGGTCGCGTTCGGACTGTAGATCTCGGTCACCGAGGCCCCGTAGCTGCGCGCCTGGGCGGCTAGCTGCTGAGCACTGGCGATGTTGCCAGCTGTACCGGTCCCGGTGGGGCCGACCACGATCACGACCTTGATCGGGGTCGCGGCTGCGACAGTCGGTACGGCGACGATGCCGCCCAAGCTGAGCACGGCCCCCGCCATGATGAGCGCCCGTGCGCCCGTGATCAATTTTGACGCCCTATGGGCGCCGCTTCTGAACAAACGCAATGTCCTGCCTCCTCACTACCTGAACGCCGCAGGCATGCGGCGAACGCTGAACGGACCGCCCGGCAGAGTAGGAAGGTGCGGGGGTTGGGCTCGGATGGCCAGCGAATGCGGCGTGTCCGGCCCTGCCATTGGGCGGCGAGTCGTTATTCCCCCGTGGGCGTTCTCTAGGCCCGAGGCCAGTGTGCCCCCCTCGGTCAACCCGTGCGTTGCACGTTGGTACTGGGGACCACCCGACCATCCAGCCAGCGAGTGCACCGGACCACCCCGGACTACACCGCTGCA
>JANWLH010000060.1 GCA_025450915.1 Candidatus Limnocylindrales bacterium
ACCCTGATCATGAGGCGCAGCTCGACCACCAGGTCGCAATCGTGCTGGCGAGAGCCGGCGAGCGCGACCGCGCCGATCGGTACCTGATCGCCGCCCTGGCGGCGCTGGGGCCGAGGCACCATCCCGGCATCCGAGCCAGGATCCTCGTCGATCGCAGCGCGATCGCCCAACGGGGTGGCGATCCCGAACGGGCGGAGCAGCTGGCCAGCGAGGCGCTGAGCCTGGGCGAGATTGCTCAGGATCCAACCGCCGTCGCGCGGGCCGAGGACCTCCTGGGGATCATCGCTCGGAGTCGGCAGGATCTGGCCCTTGCCCGGCAGCATCTCGAACGCGCGATCGCCGCTGCGGACGTCGCCGAATCGGCGTCCGCGGCCGACGCCGGGGTCCGGACGGCCGCCCTGAACACCCTCGCCCTGGTGTACGCCGATGCGGGCGATCGGGTCAGGGCAATCGAGCTGACCCGCGAGGCGCTCGTCCAGTGCGAGCACCAGGGAGACCGGCATCGGCAGGCCGCCCTGGAGAACAACCTCGCCGACCTGTTCCATGCCGAGGGTCGCGACGTTGAGGCCATGGAACACCTGAAGCGTGCCGTTGCCCTCTTCGCCGAAGTTGGCGCGGGGCCCGGCGATCTGCAGCCCGAGGTCTGGAAACTGGTCGAGTGGTGAGCTCCTTGGCCGTCAATCGGAGCTCGAACGCCGGTTACCGCCGTCAGATTGTCATCGCGCTGAAGCCGCCATCAACCCGGATGATGGCCCCGGTCACAAACCCTGAGGCAGCTGCCGAGGCAAGCCAGACGATCGTCCCGCACAGGTCCCCGGGCTCGCCGAGCCGTCGCGCGGGGGTGTGCCCGAGGATCGAGCGGACGCGCTCCTCGGAGAGCAGCGCGCGATTCTGTTCCGCCGGAAAGAAGCCGGGAGCGACCGCGTTGACCCGGATGTGGGATGGCGCGAACTCGAGGGCCAGGTATTGGGTGAGGCTGTTCACGCCGGCCTTGGCCACCGAGTACGTGAGCACGCGAGACAGCGGCGGACCGGACGACGCCGACGAGATATTGATGATCGAGCCTCCTGCGCCGCGTTCGATCATGCCCCTGCCGAACACCTGGCAGGCGACGAACACGGCCGTCAGGTCGGCGTCGAGGATCCTGTGCCACTCCTCGAGGCCGATCTCGAGGAACGGCGTCGAGCTGTTGACGCCAGCGGCATTGACGAGGATGTCGACCGGCCCGAGCAGGCGCTCCACTTCTCGGCGCGCAGCTTCGACCGAATCGGGCGAGGTCGAATCGACGAGAACGGGGACGGCATGGCCGCCGGCTGCCTCGATCGCTGAGACCCGGGCATTCGCGCGCTCAGGGGATCGGCCGAGGACCGCGACAGCGGCGCCTGCTTCGGCCAGGCCGTGGCAGATCGCCCCGCCGAGCACGCCTGTACCCCCGATCACGACCGCGACCTGGCCATCGAGCCCGAACAGTCCGCCCATCGTCGTCCCCGTCTCGAGCCCGCCTGGCTCGGCCACCGGCTGGCGGTCGAGCATCGTTATCGTCGTCGGTTGCTGAGGCCGGCGCTCTTGATCTATTGTAGGACAGTCAACAGCGGACAGAGACGTGAGGTCGGTCCTTGACTCAATACGTATTCGACTCCCGCAAGGTTTCGCGCTATCGCTTCCCGACCCATACCAATGACCTGATCATGGATCGCCGGGACGCCGCGACATCCGAGGCGTTCTTCGTGATCCTGGAGCCCGGTGAAGCTCCGCCGATCCACGTTCATCCCGACGCCGAACAGGTCTTCTTCGTCCTGCGAGGGACGGCCGACATGACCGTCGGGCTCACCGAGCAGGAGTCGTTCCCGCTCAAGGCCGGCGACTTCGTCAGGACGCCGCCCGGCGTCCACCACGCGGTCCGCTGCACGGGCTCGACGCCCTTCGTGTACCTCAGCATCGACTGCTTCACGGGCGGACGACCAGCGGCGGAGCCAACGTGGGACAGCCACGTGCGCCAGATGTGCCTTGAGCACGGCTGGGACTTCGACGCCGTCGCCCTCGGCCCGATCGAAGGCACGGATCACCTGCACTGAGCCAGGCACCGCAGCGAGAGGTCCACCGCTCGTGATCAGGAACATCAGCGAGATCGCCACCGAGCCACAGACCTACGCCGACTACCGGCCGATCTTCGAGACGAAGCGGCTGAACGTCACCCACGTCCGGATCTGGCCGGGCGAGACCGTCCCGGCCCACACCCATCTCGATGAGGACCAGGTCTATTTCGTCGTCTCCGGCGAGGGCTTCGTCGAGCTGGACTCCGAGCGGACGACCGTCCGGGCCGGCAGCGGTGTCCTGATCCCGATGGGCACCGAGCACCTGATCACGAACACCGGCTCGGTGCCCCTCGACTACGTCTTCTTCGTCGTGTTCGTGCCGGAGCACACATGAGCGAGCTCCAGCGCGACCGGCTGCACGTGACCGTGTTCGCAGACCGGGCCGCCGTGGGCCACGCCGCCGCCGGCCATGTGGCCGGGCGGCTCCGGCAGCTCCTTGCCGAGGACGGCAAGCGGCCGCGACTGCTCTTCGCGGCGGCCGCCTCGCAGGTCGAGTTCCTCGACGCCCTGTGTCGTGCTGAAGGGATCGACTGGAGCCGAGTGGACGCGTTCCACATGGATGAATACGTGGGCCTGCCGCGTGGTGACGAGCAGGCATTCGGGGCGTGGCTCGACCGGCACATCTTCGACATCGTCCATCCTGGGCGGGTGGAGAAGCTCGATCCCACCACCGCCGATCCGGCGGCCGAGTGCCGGCGCTATGGCAGATTGCTCGAGGACGGTGGCCTGGACCTCGCCCTGGTCGGGATCGGCGAGAACGGCCACGTTGCGTTCAACGACCCGCACGTGGCGGACTTCGAGGACCCCGAGGTCGTGAAGCCCGTCCTGATCGACGAGACGAGCCGAGCCCAGCAGGTGCGTGACGGGGCGTTCGCGACGATCGATCTCGTACCCCGCCTGGCGATGACGGTGACGATGTCGACGATCCTGGCCGCCCGCACGATCAGCGCCGTCGTCCCCGGCCCGACGAAGGCCGCCGCGGTCGCCCGGACGCTCGACGGTCCGATCGAGGTGGCCTGCCCCGCCTCGGCCCTCCGCCGCCATCCTGATGCCGCGATGTTCATCGACGAAGCCGCCGCGAGCGGCATCACTCACTAGCTTCGCTCACGAGGAGGCCTCGATGGCTACCGCGATCTCCAGCTCCGAACTCGCGATCAATGGAGGGACCCCGGTCCGGACGAGACCATTCCCCGCCTGGCCGCAGTTCGGGACCGAGGAGGAGGAGATCCTCCTGCGGGCGCTCCGGTCAGGCGTCTGGGGCTCGATCGACGGCACGTACGTCAAGCAGTTCGAGACGGAGTTCGCCGCGCTCCAGGCCGCCCGGCATGGGGTCACAGTCACCAATGCGACGATGGGCCTGGCGGTCGCCCTCAAGGCGATCGGTATCGGCCCGGGCGACGAGGTCCTCGTTCCGCCGTACACGTTCATCGCCACCGCCACGGCGGCGCTCCTGCTCGGGGCGATCCCCGTCTTCGTGGACGTCGACCCCGAAACGCTGCTGATCGACCCGGCGCTCATCGACCAGGCCGTCACGTCCCGGACCCGGGCGATCATCCCCGTCCACCACGGTGGATCGCCGGCCGACATGGACGGCGTGATGGCCGCCGCGCAGCGCCACAGCCTGCGGGTCATCGAGGACGCCGCCCAGGCGCACGGCGCGGCGTGGCGGGGCCGGCCAGTTGGGGCGATCGGCGATATCGGCGTGTTCAGCTTCCAGTCGTCGAAGCCGATCACCGCCGGCGAGGGCGGGATCATGGTGACCAACGACGACGAGCTCGACGAGCTCCTCTGGTCGTACCGCAACGTGGGCCGTCGTCGGGGCGGCGAGTGGTACGAGCACGTCCGGATCGGCTGGAACCTCCGGATCAGCGAGTTCCAGGGCGCCATCCTGCTCGCCCAGATGAAGCGGATGCCGGCCCAGCAGCAGCGGCGCACCGAGGCGGCCGCGTACCTGACCCAGCAGCTCGAGCAGATCCCCGATGTTGTGGCGGTCAAGGTCCCTGACGGGGTGACGGCCCATAGCTGGTACACGTACCACTGGCGATGGCTCGGAGCGGAACACGGCGGGCTCCACAAGATGCGCTTCGCGGAGGCCCTCCGGGCCGAGGGCGTACCCGTCTTCCAGGGGTACGTCCCGTTGAATCGCAACCAGGCCGTGCGCGACGAGGTCGTCAAGCTCGGTGGGAGCGAGCCCGTGGACTGCCCGGCGGCCGAGCGCGCCGCAGCCGACGAGGTCCTGATGTTCTCGATGCCGATCCTGCTCGGGTCCCACGAGGACATCGATGACGTGGTCGCGGCCGTCGCCAAGGTGGCCACGGCCAGGGCGTGACGACTCGATCAGCCACGGTCCGCTTCGCGCTCGTCGGTGCCGGGGCGATCTCGACCCAGCATATCGAGGCGATCGCGGCCGTCGATGGCGCCGTCCTCGTGGCCGTCGAAAGCTCGTCGACCGAGCGCGCCCAGGCGGCCGGTGAACGCTGGGCCGTGCCCTGGACCACCGATCTCGACGAGCTCCTCGCCCGGGACGACGTCGACGCCGTGGCGATCTGCACGCCGTCCGGTTCGCACGCCGAGATCGCGCTCGCGGCCCTCCGCCACGGCAAGCACGTCGTCGTCGAGAAGCCCCTCGCCCTCACGCTGGCGGACGCCGACGCCGTGATTGCCGAGGGCCGGCGGGCCGGCCGGCTGGTGGCAACGATCTCCCAGCGTCGGTTCGAGCCGGTCATGCAGGCCGTGCGTAGCGCCATCGCCGACAACGGCTTCGGACGAATCGCGCTCGTGATCGCCGAAGGCCTCTATCACCGCCCGCAGTCGTACTACGACAGTGCCGCCTGGCGCGGGACCCGGGCGATGGACGGCGGCGTCCTGATGAACCAGGCGATCCACATGGTCGATCTCGTCCGCTGGATCGGCGGCCCGGTCGCCTCGGTCGCCGGCCGGGTGGCGACGATCGGGCACACGATGGAGGCCGAGGATACGGCCGCCGTGAGCCTGCGCTTCGCCAACGGCGCGCTGGGGTCGATCGTCGCGACGACGTGTGCCGAGCCGGGATTCGGCCAGGAGCTTCGGATCTACGGTGACCTGGGGCACGCCCGAATCGTCGGCCAGGAAGCGGTCGAGTGGTCGCTCGCGCCAGGCGCAGCGGCGGAGCCACCCGCGGATCCGGCCGGCGTGGATGCGTCGGACCCGCCGGCCGGATCGCTGGCCCCGGCGACCTGGGGCACGGACGCCACGGGCCACATCCGCCAATACCGCGACATCGTCGAGGCAATCCGGACGGGCCGGCCCCCGGCGATCACCGGGGAGGATGGCCGCAACGCCGTCGAGATCGTCGTCGCCGCGGTCGAAGCGAGCGAAACCGGGCGGACCGTCACGCTACGGGCAGCGGAAGAATGAAGATCGGCACGGCGCGAGTCGACATCACCCCGCCCTTGGGCTGCCTGATGGCCGGCTTCGAGTCCCGCACAACCGGCGCAACCGGCATTCATGACCCCCTGCACGCCCGGGCGATCGTCGCCGAGGGCGCCGACGGTAGCGTCGTCGCGCTGGTCGTCACGGAGCTGCTCCAGGTGGACCAGGGGGTCCAGGACCTGGCCGCCGCCGGGGTTCTGCGCTCGACGGGCATTCCCCGCGAGCGGCTCCAGCTGGTCGGCACCCATACCCACAGCGGCCCGGTTGCGGAGCCTGGCTCGCCGATCGAGCGGATGATCGCCGAACGGGTGGTCGACGCGGTCGCCCGGGCGTTCGCAAGCCGGCGCGAGGCGCGGATTGCCGTCGGTGTGGGGAAGGTCACCGGGATCGGCGCGAATCGACGGCCCGCCGGCGGTCCGGTCGACGATCGGGTGACGGTGGTCCGGATCGACGACGAGGCCGGCCAACCGATCGCGACGCTCGTGAACTACGGCTGCCACCCGACCACGCTGGGTCCGAACAACACGCTGTACTCCGCCGACTACCCGGGCGTCCTGTGCCGGGAGCTGGAGCAGGCGATCGGCGGCCTGGTCGTCTTCACCACCGGGCCACAGGGCGACGTGAATCCCGGTGGCTACTCGCCCGAGGGCAGCATGGTCGGCATCGTCGTCCCGTGGCGGACGTTCGAGTCGGCCGAGAGATACGGCCACGCGCTGGCGGAGATCGCCCTGGACGTGCGCAACGGGTTGGAGCCTTCGGCCGCGGAGCATGTCTGGGGCGCCGCGGAAGTCGTGATGCTTGCCCGCAAACCGCTCCCGGAGCCGGCAGCCGCCCGCCGAGCCGCCGACCTGGCGATCGCCGCCGCCGCGGCCGTCCGTGACGCCGACCTGTCGGCCGATGCGACGTATCACGCCCTCGTGGGTGCGGCCTATGCCGACCTCGTGGCCGGACAGGCGGCGGCCGCGGGCGGCGACGGCTCGGTCGGGGTCCGGATCAGCGCCCTCGGATTCGGTCCGTTTGTCCACGTCGGGGTCCAGGGCGAGCTCTTCGTGGCCCTCGGCCAGCGCGTCCGGGCCGCCGTCGGCGACGAGACCACCTGTATCGCCGCCCTGTGCGACGGGACCGTCGGCTACATCCCGACCGCGGGCGCCTACGCAGAGGGCGGCTACGAACCGAACGCGAGCGTCCTTCGGAGCGGCGAGGGCGAGAAGCTTGCCGAAGAGATGATCGCCATGGTCCAGCGAGCCAGTGCCCCAACGGCGGCCGGTGATCGATGACATCGACGGAACGCAACGGTGAAGGAGCGGGATGGCTGTAGCGATCTATGACGAGTACCTGGCGCGGATCAACGCCCTCGTGGGCCGGATCGCGGAAGAGGAGCGCGACTCGATCCTGCGCGCGGCCGTCGCCGTCGCGGACCGGGTCGCGGACGATCGGCTCGTCAACGTGATCGGCCCGGGCGGCCATTCCTCGATGGGCGCCGAGGAGGTCTTCTACCGGGCCGGCGGCCTGGCCTGCGTCAACGCGCTCCTCGACGATGGGTTCCTCCTGGCCCACGGCGCCGTTCGGTCGATGCTTGTCGAGCGGACACCGGGTTA
>JANWLH010000061.1 GCA_025450915.1 Candidatus Limnocylindrales bacterium
CCACTCGGGCGCGATGACCGTCGATTCTTCGCGGATTCCTGCGGTACCAGCATGGGGATCGATTATTCGGCAAGAACCCGATCCGACCCGGCTGCGAACAACGCAGACGAGAGCGGCGCGGGCCCCGCTCGGGCCTTGGCGTCGCCGGTGCTCGCTGCATGGTCATTTCAAGGGGACGGTTCCGGGCAAGGGCTCGTTCATGCGCATTCCGGCGTGGGGTTCTTGCGTTCCCACTCAGGGCTCGAGCGTGCTCACGGCCGACTCGCCTTCCTGGAAGCCGGAAGAAGCGGGCAAGTCACACCTTAAGCCGGCCCTTGCCCACCAAATGCTCATGCAGCGAGCATGGGTCGGCCTAAGATGCCCGCGACTCCCTCGCCGCCGAATGTCTTCCGAATTGGGAGCAGATCAGCTCGTCCGTGATCTCCTGCGCCAGCCGGACTCGGTTAACCGCCTGGCCGCGAATGACGTTGCGGACCTACGACCCACATAGGCCGGGCCGCTTCGGCCCGTTTACTCGGGCTTGGGACCCTCGCGGTTCTCGGGGTCGGTGTCGAGCGAGTTGATGAAGTCGCGGAAGACCGCCAGTCGCGGGTCGGAAGACTCCTCGCCCTCCTCCGACTCGCCCAGCGAGGCGACAACGGCCGCATCCGGGCTGACGCCGGCTCGTTCGAGGACGGATTCGGAGGCAAAGATCGGCACGTTGGCCCGGACGGCCAGGGCCAGCGCATCGGATGGCCGCGAGTCGATCTCGTGGGTCGTGCCGTTGGCCCGGATGAAGAGCCGGGCGTGGAACGTCTCCTCGGACAGGGTGGCGATGACGACCCGCTCGATCGTGGCGCCGAGATCCTCGAGGATCGAGCTGAACAGGTCGTGGCTCAGGGGCCGCTCGGGCGAAACGCCCTGGAGGCGCATCGCGATCGCGTTCGCCTCCCACGGTCCGATCCAGATCGGGAGGTAGCGCTCGCGCTCCACCTCCTTGAGGATCACCACGTGGTTGCTCGAGGGCATGTGGACGCGGACGCTCTCGACCACGACTTCGATCAGCTCTCCGGCCACGGGCCGATTATCCCACGGTCGATCGACCCGCCCGCCACCCCGCGCTGGCACGCCACGGCGCAGGGGCTCAGTCGTCGCCCAGGATGGGCTCGCCCCGGCCGATCGCCCGGGCGGGATTCGCCCACATCCGCAGGCGCAGGTTCCAGAAGTCGCGGACGGCCCGGAAGATCACGGCCGGCCGGGCGCCGGTCGGCGATCCGACGGTGCGGGCGTAGTGCGGGACGCCCACCTCCACGACCGACCGGCCGGCGGCGCGCAGCTTGATCAGGAGCTCGGCCGAGAAGAACGCTCCGCCCGACTCGACGCGCAGGCCTCGCAGCGACTCCCGCCGGAAGAGCTTGCAGGCGCAGTCGACGTCGCTGACCCGCAATCCGAAGAAGATCCGGTTGGCGAGCCGGTACGAGCGGGCATAGAGGGTCCGGATCGGCGGATCGGCCCGCCGGATCCGAAACCCGACGACGACGTCCGCCTGGTCCGGCTCCGCGATCCGGGCCGTGAGCCGCCCGAGGTCGGCCACGGCGAACTGCCGGTCGCCGTCGGTGAAGCCAACCCAGTCGAACTTGGCGACCCGGAAGCCCGAGCGGAGGGCCGCGCCATAGCCAAGGTTGGTCGGGTGGTGGACGACCTGGACGATCCCGGGGTAGGCCGTGGCCAGTCCGTCGGCGAGGGCGCCGGTCCGGTCGCTCGAGCCATCGTTGACGATGATGATCTCGAAACGCTCGGCAAGCATAGGCAGGGCGGCCAAGGCGTCGGCCACGAGGGCTTCGACGTTGCCCTCCTCGTTGTGGGCCGGGAAGAAGTACGAGAGCTCGGGCAGGCGCGCCTCGGGCGTACTGTCGGGAGCGCCACCGGTCGTCGGGCGCGGTGCTTCCGCCACCGTCACGGCTGCGCCCCGATCCGCCCGGTGACCTCGTAGACGGGCTGGAGGGGCTCGGTCGAGTCGATGAGGGTCAGGCTGTAGACCTGCTGGAGCGGCGCGAGGTCCGCGGGCTGGCGGATGAGGTAGACAGGGCGCTTGCCGAGGTTGCTGTCGATCACGTCCGAGACACTCCCCAGTCCTTCATCCAGCCGGGTCCGATCGTCGACGATCGCGATGCCCGGGATCCTGCCTTCGATGTCCTGTGCGTACCATAGCGGCGTCGAGTAGCTCCACCAGCTGATGACGACGCCGTTCGGAGCGAGCTTGGGCAGGAGGCCCGCCAGCCAGGTGGGAGCGGTGAGGTCCTGGCTCCGGTCGACGGCCACGGCCCGGGCCGGGATCGCCAGTGCATTGGGCACCAGCAGGATCGCGACGAGGACCACCTCGAGGACGATGCTCGCCCGTTCGCGGGCTCCGTCCACGACCGATGCCCCGAGCGACCACAGGTAGGAGCCGGCCGGCGCCCGATCGGCCGCCTGTTCCAGCAGGCTGACGACTTCGGCAGCCAGGATCGCCAGCCAGGTGATCGCGATCAGCGCCGGGCCGAGCAGGTAGCGCCAGATCTCAGCGTTCGTGTACGACTCGGCGAACCAGCAGGTGATCGCGAAGCAGGGCACCGTGAGGAGTGCGTAGCGCGGCCGGCGGGCGATCGTCGCCACGAGGCCAACGGGTACCAGCCACGCGAGTAGCCCGAACTGGGCGCCGGCCACCGACGCCAGGTCGGCGACCTTGCCCCCGACCTGCGCCAGCGGGTCGGTGATGCTGCCGGCGAACTGGGCCCCGAGGACCACGTACAGGAACCCCGTCAGGGTCTCGGGATGGCCGTAGACGAGCGGCGCACGGAAGATCCCGGCCCGGATGGGCAGCTCGAGGTAGAGGGCCGCGGCCGTCAGGAAGGCGACGACGATGCAGCCGAAGAAGAACCGGCGCCGGCGGACGATGCCGGGCTCCACCGCGAGCACGAAGAGGCTGATCCCCGGGATCAGGAGCAGGGTCAGGTTGTGGTTGGCGAGGGCAACTCCGAACACGACCGCGGCCACGACCAGGCTGCGATCCGCGCGGTGATCGATGCCGTCCCGGTCCGCGGCGGTCCGCCGGCGCTCCCAGTCGACGAGGAGGCCCAGGAGGATCGCCACGAGCGCGAGGTGGAGGGCGTGGACATCGGCCGCGTTGGCGATCTGCCAGGCGATCGGCGTCGTGGCCAGGATCAGGCCGGCGGCCAGGCCCACCCAGCGTCGGTCGGTGAGCCGGGTAACGAGCACGACGGTGGACCCCGCGGCGACACCCCCGAGGATCGCCGAGAGCAGGTTCATCCGGTAGGCGGGGTCGCCGAATGGCTGGAGCACCACCGATGCGAACCAGCCGAGGATCACCCAGGCCGGGAAGCCGCTCGGATGACCGGTCCCGAGGAGCGGGCCGACGGCCTGGAGCTCACCCGTGTCCCACAGGTAGAGGCCCGGCAGGAGGGTCCGCCAGGCGAGGAAGAATGCGACGAAGCCGGCAAGGAGGGCCGGGGCCGCAGCCACGACTCGAGATTGGCGGCTCACCAGCCGAGCAGGTGACCCCAGATCACCCCCCACAGGTTGATCGCGACGGACAGCCCGACCAGGCCGTAGCCGATCCGCCGATGACGGCTCGCCTGGAGGGCCAGGGCGACGAGGATGAGCGCGAACGGAGCGAAGTCGTTGCTGAAGCGATAGCCGAACTGGACCCAGCCCTGGCTGAAGTGCATGAGGTTGACCACTGCGATGGCGCCCACCGCCAGTGCACAGCCGGTCACCAGCCGGTCGATGCCCCACCAGCGCAGCGACAGGAAGCCGAGCAGCCAGGCCGGGCTGGTCAGGAACAGGCTCATCCCGACGGGGTTCGGGGCGATGATCGGGCAGGTCGCCTCGAACAGACCTCGGACGGCGCCCGCCGCGCACGGCGGGTTGATGTCGGGCAGCCCGCCGACCATCAGGGGCAGGTTCTGGATCAGGTAGCGGGGGTCCTCGATCGCCCAGCCGGCGTGGTAGTTCAGCGCCGGATAGCCGTAGGTCTCGAGGCCGTAGAGGTAGTCGTAAACCGGCGACATGAGGTGACCGGTGGTCAGCTGGTTGTAGACGAGGAAGATGCCGACCGGGAGCGCCGTGCCCAGCCCCGCGGCCACCGACCGGCGGATCCACGAACCGCCGCCACCGACGAGGACGAAGAATGGCGCGCCGAAGACCACGGTCAGCCGCGCGGTGCAGGCGAGCCCGAACAGGATCCCAGCCAGGAACTGCCGTCGGTCGAGGCCGAGGAACCGATTGCCGTCCCAATCCGTCTCAGGCGTGCCCGGTCCGTCATCAGCGCTGGCCGCCCGCGAATCCGCCCCGAGGGCAATGGCGATCGCCGCCAGGGTCAGCCCGACGGCGACCACGTGGGCGAGGAACCAGGTCGAGCCGAGCTCGGCGGCATACCACAGGACCGTCCCCACACCGAGGAAGACCGTCGTGGCCACCCGAACCAGGCGATCGAGCGGCAGCCGGCCGAGCATCCAGAACGCAACTGCCACGTCGATCGCGCCGATGAAGGTGGCGATCAGCTGGGCGTTCGTGGTCAGGCCGAAGATCGCCACGAACGGCAGCAGGACGAGCGCCGGGAGCGGCGGGAACGGGATCAGCGCCCGGCCCGTCGCGTTGCCCGCCGCGTCGAGGATCGGTTGGACGTCCTGGAAGTAGTCGTTGCCCGGCGTGGTCGGCGAGGCCGTGACCGGGAACTGGATGCCCGCCTGGCCCTGGAGCCAGGCCGACGCCTGCCACACGAAGTGGTTGTAGAAGTTGACCCGGTCGAGGTTGCTGACGATGTAGATCGCCAGCATCACACCGAAGATCAGCAGCCCGGTCCAGACGGTCGAGTTGCCCGAGGATGGTTCACGGACGGCGGAGTCCTCGGTGGCGGTCGTCACGGGACCTTGTGCTATCCTCCGCTCCACCTCAGCGCTCGTGCAGGAGGCCAACGACGTTGGCAGGCCCCGTGATGGGTGCGTCCGACCGGGGCCCGAGTGTGACGTGGCGGTCGTTGGGGGCCGCGCGCGGACTGCTCGCGATCCTCATCATCGGGCTCGCCTTCCGCCTCATCATCGCATACGTCCTGCTCCCGGGCTCCGGGTTCGGGGCCGACCGGCAGTCGTTCATTGCCTGGGCCAGCGACCTCGCCGCGAGCGGCCCGGGCGGCTTCTACGGCCGGGTCTCATTCATCGATTACACCCCCGGCTACCTCTATGTCCTGTGGCTGATCGGCATCCTCGGCAACGCCCTCGGCGGGATCGGCGACCTGATCAAGCTGCCGGCGATCCTCGCCGATGTCGCGGTCGCGTACCTCGTCCACCAGCTCGTCGTGGAGCTCGGTGGCTCGCGCCGGGCGGCCCTCCTTGGTGCGCTCCTCTTCGTCGTCAACCCGGTCACCTGGTTCGACAGCTCGGTGTGGGCTCAGGTCGATTCCTTCGGCCTGATCTTCCTGCTCCTCGGGCTCCGCGAGCTGTGGCGGAACCATCCCGAACGAGCGGCGATCCTGGCCACCGTCGCGGCGGTGATCAAGCCCCAGCTCGGGATCCTCGTCCCGATCCTGGTTGCCGTCCTCGTGAAGCGCCACCTCATCGACCCGTTCCGCGCCGCCGACCGGGACGCTCCTGCCGGACGCCTGGGCGGGGGTCCGATTCGGATCATCACGAGCGGGCTGCTGGCCCTGGCAACCGCGGCGCTGCTCTCGGCGCCGTTCGGCCTGTCGATCGTCGACCTGCTCGTCCAGGTCGGCAAGACGGCGGGCGGCTATCCGTACATCACGGTCAATGCCTACAACCCGTGGGCCCTGATCGAGCAGGGCGGCAACGGCCTGGCCGCGTCCGGCACGTGGCTGCCCGACATCGCGACCTCGTCAGCGACCGGGACGCCGGTCTCGATCCTCGGGATCCCGGCGCTCTTCGTCGGGACGGCGTTGCTCCTGGCGGTGATCGTCCTCGTGGGCGTGGTCGTCGCCCGACGCGACGACCGGCGGACGATCCTCGTGGGGCTGACCGTCCTGGCGATCGCCTTCTTCGTGGTGCCCACCCGTGTCCACGAGCGCTACCTGTTCCCGTTCTTCGCCCTCGCCGCGATCCTCGCCGCGACCTCGTTCCGCTGGCGGCTGGCGTATTTCGCGCTGGCCGTGGCCAACTTCGCGAACCTGTACGCGGTCCTGACCACGCCGTTCTACAACAACCCCGGGATCCGCGACTGGCTGGGCAGCGCCGATGCCTTCCGATCCCAGGCAGGCGTCACGATCGCCGCCCTGGTCCATTTGCTCGTCGGGCTGTGGGCGCTGACCGAGCTCCGCCGCGGAGCCCAGGTCCGCCTCGACGCGGAGACCGAGGCCGACGCGCTCGAGCAGGAACCGGTCCTGAGGGCTCCGGTCGGACCGGCTCCGCCCGCTCCGGCGTACGCCGCGCCTGCCCGCCAGACACTTGGCAGTATTGCGGCGATGAGCGAGGCGAGCGGCTACCCCGACGAGGCGTGGGACCGGCCAGCCGCGCCGCCGGGCTCCGAGGCCATCGCGGGAGCCTGGACGCCGCCCGGGAGCGTCGCACGCAAACCGTCACCTGATGCACCCGTCGATGACCCGGGGCTTGCCGCCGACCCGTCGCCCGGCTTCGTGGGGCGCCTGATCAATCGTCGCCCGCGACTGCCGGACCGATCGCGCCTCCTCCATGGCGAAGGCGCCGGCCGGCTCGACAAGCTCGACCTGCTAATCATGGCCGTCCTGCTGATCGGGGTCCTGACCCTCCGCCTCTTCCGGCTCTCCGATCCCTACGAGTTCCACTTCGACGAGGTCTACCACGCCCGGACGGCGATGGAGTTCCTGCAGGGTTGGAACTACGGGATCCCCCACGAGATCTACGAGTGGACGCACCCGCCCCTCGCGAAATACGCGATGGCCGAGGGGATCGCCTATCTCGGCGACAACAAGGTCACCGCTACGGCCGATCTCGGGGGTTCGATCAAGGCGGTTCTCGTCGAGCCGCGCTGGGATGATCCAAGCCTGCCCAACGACCGGGCCGGAGACCGGTTCTACGTGGCCGGCGGCGACATGGTCCGGGTCTACGACCTCCAGACGCGTGACCTCATCGCCACCTACGCCGTCCCCGGGGCGCAGGCCCTGGCCCTCGACCGCACGAACCACGAAGTCGTCATCGGGACTGCGAGCGGCGAGATCGCCAGAATCGACACGTCCGGCGAGCTCGACCAGCTGCGGACGTCGAATCCTCCTCCGGCCCCCGACGGCACGGCGCCGGTGCCCCTTGCGGATCTCAAGGTCGGGATCGACGAGCTGTGGGTGAGCGACGACGGGACGGCGCTGGTCGCCGGGACGAGCAATTCGGACGCAGTGGCCGTCGATCCATCGACCGGCACGGTGAACGGCACGTTCCACGTGGCCGGGCTGGCCGACTTCGCCGACGGCGGCGCCGCGGACGGCCTGGTCGTCGCGCCATCGGCGATCACCGACCCGGCAGCCGAGGCACGCACGATCGCCAACCTCACCGGGACGAGCGAAACGACGATCGAGGCTCGCCTGCGGACCATCGCCAAGGGAACGGGCGACGCCCAGCAGGCCGTGCTCGGGGTGATCCCCTCGACGGCCGCTTCGTCGATCCCGACGGCGATCTCGAACGGCAGCCTGGCGAACTTTGCGGTCGTGCCCCTGGGCGAGGTGGCCGTCGCCGGCACCGACGGGGTCACGTTCCTCGACCAGACGACCGCCGAGAAGGCGTTTGCCATCCCGACCGACGCGCCCGCGACCGGCCTGACCGACGTGCTCGGCATCACCACCCCGATGCTCTATGTCGCGACCGCCAACAAGGAGATCGCGGTCCTCTCGATTGACGATCCATCATCGGGGACGCTCTCGGTGCCGGCGCTGTCGACCACGTTCCAGATGCCCGGCGACGTCAGCAAGCTGACCTTCGACGTCGCCACCAAGATGATCCACGTCCTCGGCCGGACCCCGGACGGGTCGGCCGACACGGTCTACGTGGTCGAGCCCCACGCGAACGCCACGTATGCCGATGCCCAGCTGCCATTCACGAGCGTCTCCTGGGCGCTCGATGCGACCCACGACTACCCGAGCACGGATCGCGAGGCGCTTCTCGTCGCCTCGGCCAACGGCACGATCGCCACGATCGATGTCGGCGGCGATCCGTTCGCGTGGCGCTTCCCGGGCGTGATCCTCGGCGCGCTGACGGCGCTCCTGATCTACCTGCTCTGCCGGATCCTGTTCAAGCGGCGCTCGATCGCCGTCCTCGCCGGGCTGCTCGTGGCCGCCGACGGGATGTTCTTCGTCCAGTCGCGGATCGCGATGAACGACGTCTACGTCGGCTTCTTCATCGTCGCCGCCTACACCCTGTTCGCCGCGATCTGGACGGGTTGGTGGAAGTGGCGCTGGGCGTGGGTAGTCGCGTTGCCCGTGATCGGCTTGCTGCTGGGCCTGGCGCTCGCGAGCAAGTGGGTCGGGCTGTACGCGATCGCCGGCGTCGGAATCCTCATCCTGGGCCGATCCGCCCTGGGCCGGATCATCCTGATCCTGAGCATGATCGGCGGGACGGTCTACCTCGGGAACACGGCCCTGACGGCGATCCCCGTGGTTCACCCGACGAGCGGACCCAACTACCTGTTCGTGTTCGTGCTCGTCGGGCTCACCCTGGCGTCGGTCCTGTACACCGTCCTCCGGCCCGTCGCCTGGAGCGATGACGAGACGCGCCTCGCGATCGCCGGACCAGCGCTGCTCGGGATCCTCGTGTTCCTTGGTTCGGTCGGCCTCGGGGTGGCCACGAAGCCGTTCGCGGTCCACTCCATCTCGGTCGAGCCG
This sequence comes from Candidatus Limnocylindrales bacterium, assembly GCA_025450915.1. Classification (GTDB taxonomy): domain Bacteria; phylum Chloroflexota; class Limnocylindria; order Limnocylindrales; family CSP1-4; genus Palsa-1033. Next base: position 8,837 of record JANWLH010000061.1, read on the forward strand.
ATCGAGATCGCCGCAGCCTTGATCGTCGGCTCGGGCATCGTCTATCTCCTCTTCCGGCTGGCCGGATCCTTCGGAGTGGGTCCGCTCTCCCCAGCCCCCGACGCGGGGGATCCCCTCAGCCTGGCCGAGCCTGCCGCACCGCCGCCCGCCGGCTGGCTGCGCCTCGGCTGGGGCTTCGGGATCCCGGCCGTGTGGATCGCCGCGACGCTGCTGATCCTGCCCCTCGTGGTGTATGTCGTTGCCTACATTCCGTGGGCGGTTTCTACCGCGGGCGAGCTCACGCCCGGCGCCCCGCAGATCATCGCGGGCTGGCCGGCGGGCCATACCGGCCAGACCCTCGTCCAGCTGACCCAGGCCATGTACAACTACCACAACGACCTGCGCACGGGCCACCCGGCGTCTTCGCCGTTCTGGGCCTGGCCATTCGACTTCAAGCCGGTCTGGTTCTATGAATCGAGCTTCGCCGGCAACACCTCGGCGGCGATCTACGACAACGGCAACCTCGTCACCTGGTGGCTCGAGATCCCGGCGATCGCCTTCGTCGCCTGGCAGGCATTCAAGCGGAGCAGCCTGGGCCTCGGCCTGATCCTGATCGGGTTCATCCTCCAGTGGGTGCCCTGGATGCCGATCGACCGGGCGACGTTCCAGTACCACTACTACACGAGCCTGCCGTTCCTGGTCATTGCCCTGGCTTACTTCCTGGCCGAGCTGTGGCACGGCGCGTCCCGCCGGACATGGCTCCTCGCCCGGGTCTCGGCTGCCCTCGTCGTGCTCGGGCCGGGGTTGCTGTGGGCCTTCAAGGGACCGCTGTGCGGCTACGTCCGGGTCAATGTCGCGAATCCCGGTTCCGGCGCCTGCGTCGATTCGACGCCCGGCGATCTCCTGATCACGGTCCAGGCCGCTGCGCTCGGCCTGGTGATGGTGGTGGCCGCGATCCTCCTGATCGCCCAGCTCGTCCGGCTGCGGCAGGGCGGTACGGACCGCCAGATTGCCCGGATCGTCGCCACGGCCGGCGGTGCCGTCGTCGCGGTGCTGGCGGTGCGCGCCCTGCTGCCCACGACGCCGTTGATCGACCAGGCCGGCTTCTCGACCGCCCCGATCGCCTTCGCGATCCTGGCCGTCCTGATTCCGATCGCCTGGGTCGTCCTGACGGCCCGCGACGCCCGTCGCTTCGTGGCCGGCGTGGTTTCGGCGGCGACGGTCTTCTTCATCGTCTTCTACCCGAATATCGCGGCCCTGCCGATGC
>JANWLH010000062.1 GCA_025450915.1 Candidatus Limnocylindrales bacterium
GGGTGGGAGCGGCCGACGGCTGGGCCGGAGGCAGCGATGCGGGCGCCAGCGAGGAGGGCGACGGACTCAATGGTGGCTGGGTGGCTGGCGGTGAGGCCGTCGCCGTGCAGGCCGCGACGGCAAGGACCAGCGCAGCTAGAACCGTTGCCCAACGAAGAGTTGTGCGCATCATGGGGCCTCCGTCTCGGTCGGTTGGGCGCCGTTCCCACCTACGGTATCGCTCGCAGTCCTGAGAACTCTCTGAGAAGTCCGCGATCGCGCAGCACTGCCACGAAGAAGGTCCGCGCATTTGCCGGAAACGGGCATCGTCGGGGGGCTGGGCTGTCTGCGCCACCGCAGGAGCAACGGATCGGGTTCCCGCCAGGCCACGGCGGCCAGGCAGCGATCCAAATCCCTGTCCGGCTCGCCCGGACGAGAAGGCCCGCGTCAGGGAGGGTCGCGGAACTCGGGGAACGTGACGCCCTGTAGCTCACTGACGCCGGTGAGGAACTTCCACAGCCCGCCCTTGCCCTTCACCGCCGTGGCGACCTGATAGCCACGGGCCGTCAGCGCAGCCAGGACATCCCGATAGACGGGACTCAAGAACACGCTCTCCCAGGTGTGCGCACCGATCGCGCTCCGGCCGTCCGGAGCCGCCAGGACCAGCCACTGGAACACTCCCTTGCGGTTCTCGTAGATGTCGATCAGCGGTTCCAGATCGTCCGGCTTCCAGGCGAGCGGCTCGACTTCGGCGACCACCCCGTAGGCCAGCCCCCGCCACCAGGCCCGCTTGAAGTTGCGGGTGATGGCGGCGCGAACTTCGGCTTCGAGGTCGCGGACGTCGGCGAACGTCCGGTACTCATGCAGCAGCCCGACGACGCGATGCCGATTGAGCGTGCGCAGCTCCCAGAACGTCCAGCCGGGCACGCTCAGATCGTCGCGCAGTCGGAGACCCTTCCGAATGGCGGCGTCTCCGACGCTGGTCGAGAGCTCGATGGAGGTCATCGCCGGCGATCGAGCCGTGGGTGACCGAGGGCAGCCTCGACGAACCGCCCGGCGGTCGCGACAGCGTCGCCGATTCCGACCCGGTCCGGAAGCCCGATCGCGTGGAGGTCGATGAGGACGACACCCACGCGGTCGAGGATCTCGCCCGAGGTCGTGCCGCCGTAGACGGCGTCCCGGAGTCGCGTTGCCCACGATCCGTTGCCGGTCACGGCGAGCCGTTCCTCGATCGAGTCGAGGAGGCGGTAGAACGCCCAGATGTCCCGGGGCGCTGACATCGACGCCGACGTTACCACCGGCAGGTCGCTTCGATGCGCGATCCTCTGACGCCGAAGGGCGAAGCAGGTGGTCAGGGTCGGTCAGAAGCGCGCGGAGTGGGGCATTCACGCGGGAAGGTTGGCTCCGGCGGTAGGACTCGAACCTACGACCAAGCGGTTAACAGCCGCCCGCTCTACCACTGAGCTACGCCGGAGCGATGACCGCCGGTGGCGGTCCAGGGGCCGGCAGGAGCCGGGCCACGCCGGCCGAAGGATAGCACGGGCTCGTCGCGATTCTGCTCTTGGTCCGGCCGCCATACTTGTACGACGATGAGATTCGGTCGATGAGCCTGATCGGTCCAGAAGAGCTCGCCTCGCGCGTCGACGATCCCGACCTGCGGATCGTCGATGTCCGCTGGTACCTGGGCAAGCCCGGCGCCGGCCGGACGGCCTACGACAGCGGCCACCTGCCGGGAGCGATCCACCTCGACATCGACGATGACCTCACCGCCGACGAGGGCGCCGGCCGCCATCCGCTGCCCGACCCGGTGCGGTTCGCGGAACGACTCGGCCGGGCCGGGATCGGCGACAGCAACCTGGTCGTGATCTACGACGATGTCGGCGGCTGGGTGGCTGCCCGGCTCTGGTGGATGCTCGACAACCTCGGACATGCCCAGGCTGCCGTCCTCGACGGCGGCCTCCCGGCCTGGCTCGCCCTGGGCCTGCCGACGACCACCGACGAGCCCGAGTACGAGCCCGCCGAGCTCCACCTTGCGAACCACTGGTCGCGGATCGTCGATCGGGGCGACCTGCTCCGGCAGTTGCGCGGCTCGCGCCGGCCGGTGATCCTCGACGCGCGAGCCGGCCCGCGCTACCGGGGCGAGGTCGAGCCGATCGACCCGGTCGCCGGCCATATCCCGACCGCCCTGTCCGCCCCGACCGACGGCAATCTCGATGCGGACGGGCGATTCCTTTCGGTTGCGGACCTGCGCGAGAGGTACGTCGCGCTCGGCGCAGACGGGGACGACGTGATCACCTCGTGCGGGAGCGGCGTTTCGGCCTGCCACAACGCACTCGCGATGCGGATCGCCGGACTGCCCGATCCGATCCTGTACCCCGGTTCGTGGAGCGACTGGAGCACGGCCGGCTATCCCGCCGCGACCGGCCCGGAACCCGGCGCACCCCCGGAGTGAGGGCCTGACGGCCCCTTGGCCGGCAAGAGCAGGGAGAACACGAAGCCGAGCAGGACGAAGCCAGCGGCGGCGAACCCGGCCAGGCGCGTCGCGTTGACGAACGCGTCCTCGATGGGCTGAACGGTCTCGGGCAGCGCCTGGAGGAAGGCCGGGTCACGGAAGCAGGCCGACTCGGCCGGCGGCAGGGCCCCTGCCCTGCCCGCAAAATCCGAGGCCGCCGCGGCCGTGGGATGGCGCAGCGAGGGCAGGACCTGGCCGGCCGACTCGTCGACGAGGTCGCTGACCAGCTGGACGCAGGCGGGCGACGCCCCGGGCAGGGCGGCCGCCAGGTTGGCCGTGGTGCCGGCAACGAGGGTCGAGAAGAGGACCGTGCCGAGCACCGCAATCCCGAGGGCCGAGCCCACCTGGCGGAGCGTCGAGTTCGCGCCCGATGCAAGGCCCGAGCGTTCGACCGGGACGTCCGAGAGGACGATGCTGGTCAGCTGGGCCGTGGCGAAGCCGACGCCGATGCCGTACACGAAGAGCGGGACGGCCAGGGCGAACCCGGTCACGGTCGGCGAGATCAGCAGGGTGGTCGCGAGGATCCCGGTCGCCTCGAGGGCCATGCCCAGGGTCACGACCCTCCGCGGACCGTAGCGGCGGGCAATGGTCGCCGCTCCCGGCGCGGCAACAAAAGCCCCGACCGCGAGGGCCAGGAACACCAGGCCAGTCTCGAAGGCCGAGTAGCCGATCACGGCCTGCAGGAAGAGCGGCAGCGCGAACAGCAGACCGAACTCACCCAGGGACACGATGGTCCCGGCCAGGTTCCCGTAGCGAAACCCCCGGTATCGCCACAGGCTGAAATCGAACAGGAAGAACCTGCCCGCGCTCCGCCGACGGGTTTCGACCACGGCGAAGAGCACCAGGGCCAGCAGGCCGCCGGCCAGCGCAAACGGCGTCACGGACACGCTGCTCAGCGGCCAGGTCCAGCCCAGGACGACGAAGGGATGGGCCGCGTTGGGCAACCACCAGCCGTAGGCTCGTCCTTCGATCAGGCCGAAGATGAACGCCGCCAGGCCGGCGGTGATCAGGACGAAGCCGGGCGGGTCGAAGCCGCGCCTGGCCTGCCCGTCGCGCGACTCGCCGATGTAGTGGATCGTGCCGGCGATGGCCAGCAAGCCGATCGGGAGATTGATGAAGAACGCCCAACGCCAGGACAGGTAGGTGGTCAGGAAGCCGCCCAGGAGCGGACCCACGGCAGCAAAGCCGCCGATCACCGAGCCCCAGATCCCAAAGGCGATTGCCCGGTCCCGACCCTGGAAGTTGGCGTTCAGGATGGCCTGGGTAGCCGGCAGGATCATCGCGCCGCCGACACCCTGAAGGACGCGAGCCACCAGCAGGAGATTCCCCGTTGGGGCGATCCCGGCGAGGGCGGAGGCGACGATGAACACGCCCAGTCCGCCGACGTACAGCCGTCGCCGGCCGTACACGTCGCCGAGCCGCCCGAGGGTGATCAGCAGGGCCGCAAAGACGAGGGCGTAGGTCGTGTTGATCCACTCCGCCTGCGTCGAGTCGAGGTGCAGCTCGCGGATGATCGACGGGACGGCGACGTTCACGATCGTCGCGTCGACGATGATCATCGCCACGCCCACGCTCAGCATCGCGAGGCCAATCCAGCGGCCCCGGCCCGTGGCGTGCATCGCGGCGCTCTCGGGCAGATCGGTCACGCGATGCCCCGGCGCTTCTCGAAGGCAATCTGGAGGTCCTGGCAGATGCCGGTGGCAAAGCCGGCCTCGCTCAGGGCCAGGTAGTACTCCCACATCCGGATGAACCGCTCGTCAAAGCCCTGCCCACGGACCTCGTCGAGATGGGCCATGAACCGGGTCCGCCATTCGCGCAGGGTCCGGGCATAGTCGAGCCCGATGTCGGCGACGGAGCGGATCAGCAGGCGCGTGTTCCGGGAGGATCGCTCGATCACCGCCAGCGACGGGCACAGGCCCCCTGGGAAGATGTAGGTCTGGATCCAGTTCGCCCCCCGGCGCTGGCGCTCGTAGGCGACATCCGGGAACGTGATCGACTGCAGGCTGAGCCGGCCGCCCGGCCGCAGGGCTCGGTCGCAGGCCTCGAAGAACGTCTCGAAGTACTCGGCCCCGACGGCTTCGAGCATCTCGATCGAGACGATCGCGTCGTAGGTGCCGGTGATCTCGCGGTAGTCACGCAGCTGGACGTCGACCAGGTGCTCCAGGCGGGCCGCCGCGACCCGCTCGCGGGCCAGGTCGTGCTGCTCCTTCGAGATCGTGATCGTGGTCACCCGGCAGCCGAGCTCGCCGGCCGCATAGAGGGCAAATCCGCCCCAGCCTGAGCCGATCTCGAGAACGTGGCGGCCGCCGGCGGAACCATCGAGCAATCCCGCGCCCGCGGCGATCCGGCGGTACTTGGCCCGCTGGGCGTCAGCCAGCGACTGCTCGGGCGCATCGAAGACCGCGCTCGAGTAGGTCAGCGACTCGTCGAGGAACAGGCGGTAGAAGTCGTTGCCGAGGTCATAGTGGGCGGCGATGTTGCGCCGGGCCTGGGCCCGGGTATTGCGCCGGAGGCGATGGCTCACGACCCGGCGGAGCTGGAGGGGGCGGCGGAACCAGCCCGATGACAGCGCCAGAGCCTCGCGGTTCAGGGCGGCGACCCGGATCAGGGCGGTCAGGTCGGGGCTCGACCAGCGGCCGTCCATGTAGGCCTCGCCGGCCCCGGTCTCGCCACCCAGGAGCATCCGGACGAGCGCGGCGCTCTCGTGGAACCGGATCTCGCCCTGGTCGGCGGCAGCGGAATCGCCAAAGGCGTGGCGCGAGCCATCGGCCAGGACGACGGTCAGGCCGCCGACCCGCAGCCGCGCCAGCGCCGTCCGCCCGATCCGCCAGGCAAGCGCAGCAAGGATGCTGTCCCTGATCGGGGTCGCCCGACTGGGGGCCGTTCGAGTCGTCATCGTGCGGGTGCTCCGTGTCGGTGGAACCGTGCGCCGCGCCGCCACAGCCGGAGCGCGTGCCAGTGGATGAGGCCGATTGTCCGCTGGGTGACGAACGGATGGCGGACGAGCATCCGGGCAACCAGCCGGTCGGTCAGCGGCCGGCGCACCAGGTCGAGGCTGGTGTGGAGCAGGAGCTCGTCGGCCTGGTCCTCGTTGATCGAGATCCGCAGCCGGCCAGGCTCGTCCCGGACGCGGACCGTGTACCGGCCGGACATCTCGATGAACGGCGAGACGTAGAAGTCCTTGTCCATCGAAGCCATGAACTCGCTGCCCTGGGCCGGCCGGTGAAGGGTGTACAGGTGCCGCTCGAGGTGGGTGTTATGGACTTCGACGACGACAACCTCGAGCACCCCGGCGGGATCGCGGCAGAGGTAGAAGCTGGCCGGGTTGAACACGTAGCCGAAGACCCGCAGGTTGGTCACCAGTGTGACCCGCCAGCCGGCCGGATCGTGGCCCGCGGCCCGGAGGTGACCGAGGATCGCCGTCCGCAGGTCGATGGCCGGTGGATCGAGGTGGTCGCCGTCGCGGAAGCTGAGCAGGTTGGGCCGGTTGCGGCTGACGAGGCGCAGGCTCCGATCGACCAGGTCCAGCTCGTCGAGGTCGAGGGCCAGGTAATAGACCGCGTGCTCGAGCGCGTACACGAACGGGCGCGCCCGGCGGTGGCGGACCGTGCCCTCGAGAATGTGCGACCTCATGCCGCCTCGGCCTCCGCCGGGATGAGGCTTGGCGCGGCGGCCGCCAACAACGCCGCCGCCTCGAAGCCGGACCGGCAGCCGTCCTCGTGGAAACCGTAGCCGAGATGCGCCCCCGCGAACCAGGTCCGGCGATGGCCCTGCAGGCCACGCAGCTCGGCCTGGGCGTCGAGGGTCCGGAATGTGTACATGGGGTGGCTGAACGAGCGCTCGACGAGCCTCTTGCTGGCTGCCACCCGAGCGCCCGGATTCACCGACACCAGAACGTCGGTCGTGCCCGGAAGGGCCTGCAGCCGGTTCATGTGGTAGGTCATCGTCAGGTCGCCGCCCGGCTCCCGGCAGTCGGCCTGGTCGACGTTCCACGACGCCCAGGCGGCCGGCCGGCGGGGCATGACCCGGCGATCCGTATGCAGGACGACGTCGTTGGTCGAGTACTCGAACGAGCCGAGGGCACGGCGCTCGCCCTCGTCAGCGTCCGCGAGGACGGCAAGGGCCTGGTCGGCGTGGCAGGCCAGGACGACGGCATCGAAACGCTCCGCGCCGTCCCGGCTCCTGACCGTCACGCCATGCTCGTCGCGAGCCACGGCGCGGACCGGATCGGCGGCCCGTAACGAGCCGGCCGGCAGGGCCGCCACCAGCCGCCGGACGTACTCGACCGATCCTCCCGTGATCGTCCGCCACTCCGGCGCGTTGCCCAGCCCGATCAGGCCGTGCTGGTCCAGGAAGCGCAGGAGATAGTCCACCGGGAAGTCGAGGATCCGGGCCGGGCCGGTCGACCAGATCGCGGCGGCGATCGGGACCAGGAAGTGGTCGCGGAACGCGGAACCGTAGCGGTTCTCCTCGAGGTAGTCGCCGAGCGTCGCCCGCGATGGCACGCCCGCGTCCAGCCGGCGGCGGGCATCACCGTAGAAGCGCAGCGTGTCGGCCAGCATCCGCAGGTGGCCGGGGCGAACGAGCGCGTTGCGCCGGGCGAACAGGCCCGCCAGCCCGCGCGAGCTGAACTCGGTGCCGTGCTTCCGGCAGCTCGAGCCAAGCGACATGTCACTGGCCTGGGTCGCGACCCCGAGCTCGGCCAGCAATGCCATGAACCGGGGGTACGTCCGCTCGTTGTACACGATGAAGCCGATGTCGACCCCGAGCGATCCTGCCGCCCGCGCGACGTCGACCGTGCTGGCGTGACCGCCCGGAAGGAGCTCGGCTTCGTACAGACGGACCTGGTGGTCCGGGCCCAGGGCGTAGGCGGCCGTCAGCCCGCTGATCCCGGCGCCGACGACGGCGACCTTCATGCCCGCTCGTCCAGTGCCTGCTGCATCCCAGCCAGGGCCTCCCGGCCGATCCGGGCGAACTGGCCGCCCAGGAAGGGCTGCGCCAGCCGGAGCAGTCCACCGAGGCGGATGTCAGCGGTGTAGTCGATCCTCGTGCCCGTCCCGGACGGGGTGAACCGGATCTCGTCGACTGCCGAGACCCCCGAGCCCTCGCCGGCCAGGACGACCCGCCGGTATGGCTCGAAGACCGTGATCCGGTACTCCATCGGAGCGACCCGGCCACCGAGCCTGACTCCGAGCCGATAGCGGGCACCGACCCCGACTGGGCCGGCATCGATCCGCTCGGAGGTAGCGACGCCCGGATCCCAGTGCATCGCGTTGGCGAAGTCGGCCACGAAGGCGAATGCCGATTCCGGCGCGAGTCGGGTCTCGGCCCGTTCGATGAGCGTTGTCACCGGATCCCCCAATTCGCGTGATACTCGACGGCATGGACGCCGCCACGATCGTCGACGAGCTGCTCGAGTGGTCGATCGTGGGCAGCTTCAGCCGGATCGGCCTGGCAGTTCGCCATCTGGCGTTCGGCTGGGCGACGATTCCGGATGGCTCGCTCGAGGGCCGGACGGCGCTGGTCACGGGCCCGACCTCGGGCCTCGGCCGTGCGACGACCGAGGCGCTCGCCCGGCTGGGCGCGCGGGTGATCCTCGTCGGCCGCAGCCCGGACCGCCTGGCCGCCCTGCGTGATGAGCTCCAGGAGGCCTACGGCGGTGGCCGCTTCCCGATCGTCGTCGCCGACATGGGCTCGCTCGCCTCGGTGCGGGCCGCTGCCGCCCAGATCCTCGAGACCGAGAGCCGTCTGGACGTCCTCGTCGACAACGCCGGCGCGATCCACTCGGAGCGGACCGTTGGCCCCGACGGCATCGAAGCGACGCTTGCGACCCTGGTCATCGGCCCGTTCGCCCTGGTCTCGAGCCTCCTCGGGCTCCTGCGGCGCACCCCCGGTTCGCGGGTCGTCGCGGTGACCTCCGGCGGGATGTACTTCCAGCGCCTCGATCTCGATGACCTGCAGTCGGAGGCCGAGCCGTTCTCGGGTTCCCGCGCCTACGCCCGGGCGAAGCGCGCCCAGGTCGCCCTCGTGCGCGAATGGGCTCGCCACCTTGGAACGGGCAGCGTCGCCATCAACGCGATGCACCCGGGCTGGGCCGACACGCCGGGCCTGGCCGAGTCGCTGCCGGGGTTCTACCAGCTGATGGGTCCCCTGCTCCGGACGCCGGCCCAAGGGGCCGACACGATCGTCTGGCTGGCCGCCACCCGGGCCGGCCGCGCACGCAGCGGCGCGCTCTACCTCGATCGCCGTCCGCGCCCCTTCGACCGTCTCCCAGGCACCCAGCTGTCGCCCAGCGATCGACGCAGGCTGTGGGACGCGGTCGTTGGCCTCGCCGGGATTCCCGATCCGCTGCCGGAGACCTGAGGGGCCAGGGTGGACGGTCGTCTCCCCGGCGACGTGATTGCGTTCGTGTGGATCCATGCTCTGTTCATCCTTTGTATAAGGTCAGGGTGAACAGTAGCCGCCGGATCAGGGTGTTGTCAAGTCTTTGTCTAA
>JANWLH010000063.1 GCA_025450915.1 Candidatus Limnocylindrales bacterium
ACGGCCGATCGGTCGCTGGGGGGCACGGCGTACTCGGGCGGGGGCCGGCGGATCGACCCCGTGGCGATCGCCCAGCTCAAGGAGCTCCAGGCCGAGCACGAAGCTGGGTGGCTCATCGCAACCGAGGGGACGCTCGCGAGCGCCCGGGCCTGCCCCGGGCTCCACGTGGTCTGCGTCGGCCCGGCGCCCGACGAGGCCGATCCAACCCGGCCGGATCATCGCGCCCACAGCCTGCTCGATGCCGCCAGGTTCATCGAGACGTCGCTGGCATTCACGTGACGGGGAGGAGCCGAGTTGACGAACGAACGAACCACTGAAGGCGGCGCGGGCGGCCTGATCATCGTGGTCACGGGCGATGACGATCGCTTTGCGTCGGCTCGACGGCGGGCGATGTCAATCGCGGGAAGCTCCAGCGACGTCCTGATCCTGTACGACTGGGACGCTCCCACCCTGTTCGGCGACCCGCTGCCGACGTGGTGGTCGGGCGAAGGCTCCGAGGACCTCTTTTCCCGCCGGCTGGATCAGACCAGGTTACGGGCCGCAGGCCGGGCGACGATTGCCAACCAGGTCGCCGAGGCGGAGGCGGCCGGGCTCAACGCCTTCGGCTGGCTGCCGTCCGATCACGGCCCGAAGGCGCTGGCCGCCTATGCCCGGGAGCAGCGAGCCTCGACGATCGTGGTCCCCAGTGCCCTCGAGGAGGTCCAGGGTCTCGACGTCCTGCTGAACGGGACCGACCAGCCGGCCCAGTCGCTCGACAACGCCACGCGCGCCCGGGTGATCGTGGCCGATGAAGAGGGCGGGAAGGATCGCCGGCCCTGAGCGGACGCTGGCCTTGGCGGACAACGCGCGTACCGGGCCGGGAACTCGCCCTTGAACTGCTGATCTCCACCTGGCTCAGCAGTCGGGCAACGCGTCGAGGTAGCTCGTTCCGGGATCGTCGACGCGCGTCGTGAGGTACGGAGCCGCGGAGCAGCGTGGACACCCTGCGATGACCTGGATTCGGGCCGGCGCGGCGCCGTCAACGTGTGAATACCACTCGTTGCCGGCCTTGATGCTGTCGGCTACCTGCTGCCGCGTGAAATGACCCGGAACCGGATACGTGCACACGCCTTCGATGTGTCGGTGGATCCCGTCAAGGCAGGGCTCGGTGCGGACGTGGCCAACGAGAAAGACAGCCAATCTTCGTGACCCCCGCCGCGCTCCTATCTCGACTGCCCGGCACCGAGGCTCGCGGCGGTGGGACCCGCGAGCGCCGGACCCCCCGCCGCCGGTTACCGCAGCGATCCACACCGCGCGAACCTGAACTGCACGGTAGGCGGGGTCGGGACCGTTGTCAAACCTTGGTGGTCACCAAGGGACACTCACAGGAGATCATGAGTCCGTTCGTTCGGGAGGACGGTCGTGCTACCAACACCCGGACCGGATCGAGCGAGGACTCAATGGGAACCTGGGGACGGAAGGTCAGTGGGGGAACGGCCCGGTGTCACCTCCGGCAAAGACGGTCGCAGCAGTTGCGAGCGCGATGAGCGCGGCGAGCAGCCAGGACGCGACGACGGCCCGGGACGGGCGAAGCGAGAAACGCATGAAGGACGACCCTTCTTCGGTGGGTTCGTCCGGTCCGGGGTTGGTACGCGGATGCTAGGCTGGATAGATGGTATTGTCAAGTGCGACTAAACAACGGCCTAACGCGGACGCCCTGCTCGCCGGTGAGATCGGCCGGCGGATCCGGTTGGAGCGCACTGCGCGGGGCATGAGCCAGGCCGAACTCGGCCGGCCGTTCACCCGGGCGTACGTGTCGCAGGTCGAGTCCGGCCAGACGCTGCCCTCGCTCCCGGCGCTGTTCCACCTCGCCAATCGGCTCGGTGTCGATCCTTGCAGCCTTCTCCCGTCACGTCCAGGTGGTCAACGGCGGTACACTCACGCGCATGACGACACGCGCACGTTCGATCGGGCGCCCTCCAGCTAGAACGGCTACGGGGATCGGCGCCCGGATCCGGGCGGCCCGGACCGCGGCCGGCTGGACCCAGGCGCAACTTGCGGGCGAAAGCTTCTCGAAGGCCTACGTCTCGGCCCTCGAGAACGGGCTCGTCCAGCCATCGATGGCTGCGCTCGGCTACCTGGCCGAGCGCCTGGGCACGACCGCCGCGGCACTCCTGGCCAACGACGATGGCGCGTGGACTCGGCTCGAAGCGGACCTGCGCCTCGCGTCGGGTGATTGGCTCGAAGCGCTCGATGCCTACGAAGGTCTGCTCGGCCGCGCCCGCGAACCGCTGGCCCGAGCCGAGCTGTTGCGCTGCCAGGCTGAGGCGCTGTGCCGCCTGGACCGTGGCTCGGAGGCGATCGGCCCAGCCAGTGAGGCGCTGCGCATCTTCAACGATGCCGGGCGGGAGGCCGACGCGGCGCTCGCGGCCTATTGGCTGGCGGGCGCCCATTACATGTCGGACTCGCTGGCTGAGGCCCGCACCCTGTTGCGCAACCTCATCGATCAGCGCGGCGCGGGTCACGCGATCGACCCGGACCTGCATGTCCGTGCCCTCGTCGCGGCGGCGAACGTGGATAGCCGGAGTGGCGATCAGGCCGGAGCACTGGCGCTCCTCGCGGAAGCCCAAACGGTCGCGGACGGCTTCGACGACCTCCGTCGGGCATCGATGACGTACGCCCTGGCGTCGAGCTATCGAGAGGTCGGCGACCTCGAGGCCGCGCTTCGGCACGGCCAGCGCAGCCTCGCGCTGTTCCGGGCCGCGGCGGCCGAGCGCGATGCCGCGTCGATCGGCAACAACGTCGCCCTGACGTACCTGGCCCTGGGCAACCTGACCGAGGCGGCGCGATATGCCGCTGAGGCTGCCGATATGCTCGAGCGGCTGGCCGACACCCGCAAGCTCGCCCACGTCGTCGACACCCAGGCGCAGATCGCCCTGGCCTGCGGTGATTCGGCGGCGGCCATCAAGCTCGCGACAAGGTCCCTGGCGCTGGCCGAGTCGACAGCCAATACCAAGGCGGTCATCGACGCATTGACCACTCGTGGCCGGGCGGCAGCTGCCGAGAACGATCAGGGTGTCGCGGCCGCCGATTTCGAACGGGCGGCGGGCCTTGCCCACGAGCGGGGGTCGAAGGCCCGCCGGGCGGAGGTCCTGCACGCCTGGGCCGAGATGCTTGCCGCGGCCGGCGAGCACCGCCAGGCATACGAGCTGATGCAGTCGGCGGCCAGGCCGGCCTAGGCCCGCCTGGCTCGCGATGATCGGCTGATCACGTTCCAGCGGCGACGAGGGCGGCGGGCAACAGGACCATGATCAGCAGCCAGCCGATTGCGATGAAGACCAGGCTGCGGATCGTCGTCGTGACGATCGACTGGAGATTGGGGCTCACGCGGTTTCAGACGTCCGCGTCGGATCGGTTGTTGCATGATTCACGGTGCCCGGACCCCCTGACGACAGCCCCGACCCGCGGCTCAGATATGGATGACGCCAACCAGCCACAAGATCACCACCACGATCACGATGACGCCGACAATGCCGACTCCGCCATTCCTGGAACCCATCTCGGATCTCCTGCTGGTCGACTGGACGCTCCCCGTGGCGAGTCTGTCCCCGATCCGGTGCGTTGTCATGACGCTTGTGTCATGACTGCCACGGCAGCGCAACGCCGGCCGATCGCAATCGGCCGTGTCTGGAGCCGCTACGCACCCAGGCTGGCCGACAAGCGATGAACGCGATCGAAGGAGGTCGTCATGCCCCGCGGCTTTGAAGCGATCAAGACCCTGGCCATCGAGGCACCGCCCGAGAAGGTCTGGCGGGCGCTCACAGATCCGGACCAGGTCCGCGAGTACATGCACGGGACCAACCTCGCGACGGATTGGGTCGTGGGCGATCCGATCACCTGGAGCGGGGAGTGGCAGGGCAAGTCCTATGTGGACAAGGGGACCGTCCTCGAGGTGGATCCCGGGCGTCGCCTGGCCTACACCCACTGGAGTCCGATGGGCGGCAGCGCGGACCAGCCGGAGAACTATCACACCGTCTCGATCGACCTGACCCCCGAGGGCTCGCAGACGAAGCTGACCCTGAGGCAGGACAACAATCCGTCGCAGGCCGACGCCGACGCGATGGCCGAGAACAACTGGGGACCGATGCTCGAGGGCCTCAAGGCGACCGCCGAACGGTAACTGGGCAAGGGGCACCACCGGCGGGCCATATCATTGGGGACGTGATCAGTCCGACGAACCCGCCGGCATCCTCCGAGGCCGGCGGGCTCCAGGCCGCGTTCGACGCCGCCCTCCGGAGCATTGCCGGGCTGGCCTCGGTCGACGAGGTCCTCCAGGTCATCGTCGATCGGGTGCGCCCGCTGGTCGGCGCCGAATACGCAGCCCTGGGGATCAATGATCCGAAGGGCCGGATCGAGCGCTTCATCACGAGCGGGATGGACGATGAGACGCGCCGGCGGATCGGTCCGCTGCCCGAAGGTCACGGCCTGCTCGGGCTGATCATCCGCGAGAACCGCTCGTTCCGGATCGCCGACATCAACGTCGATCCCCACCGCTACGGCTTTCCCCCGAACCATCCCCCGATGGCCAGCTTCCTGGGCGTCCCGATCGCGGTCAATGGCGTCTCGCTTGGACGGCTGTACCTCACCAACAAGATCGGAGCGGCCGAGTTCAGCGCCGCTGACCAGGCCCTCGTCGAGACATTCGCGCTCCACGCCGGAATCGCGCTGGACAACGCCCGCCTGCATGAGCAGCTCCAGCGACTCGCCGTGGTCGACGAGCGCGAGCGGATCTCGAAGGACCTCCACGACGGGATCATCCAGAACCTCTACGCCGTCGGCCTGTCCCTCGAGGACGTCCCCGACCTGATGGAGGCCGATCGCCCGGATGCCGAGGCCCGGGTCGAGCGCGCGATCGACTCGATCCACCTGGCGATCCAGGACATTCGCAACTTCATCTTCGGGCTCCGGCCGGGACTGCTCGAGGGTGCCTCGCTCGCGGCCGGGCTCACGGCGCTCGTCGACGAGTACCGCCACAACACGATGATCGACATCGATCTCGAGCTGCCGGATCCTGTCCCGAACCCGTCGCCCGAGGTGACCGGCCACCTCCTGACGATCGTTGGCGAGTCTCTCAGCAACATCGTCCGCCATTCCCGGGCGAGCCGGGCATCGATCGACGTGCAACCGGCGACGGCCGGCACCGGCTACATCCTGCGCATCGATGACAACGGAATCGGCTTCGATCCCGACCGCGCCGGACGCCTCGGCCACCAGGGCCTCGCAAACACGCGCGACCGGGTTGGGCGGATCGGGGCCACAATGAAGCTCGATAGCGGGCCGGGGATGGGGACCCGGATCGTCATTACCGTGCCGGCAACGTAGGGGAGTCCTGTGCCCGAGACAGATCCGCCGCCGATCCGCTCTCTGAGCCTGCTGATCGTCGATGACCACGAGGTCGTCCGCCAGGGACTCGTCGCGATGTTCGAGCGCCGCCCCGGCTTCCACGTCGTGGCCGAGGCCGGGACGGTCGCCGAGGCGGTCGAAGCGGCCCGCCGCTTCAGGCCCGATCTCGTGGTGATGGACGTGCGCCTGCCCGATGGCTCGGGGGTCGAGGCCTGCCGGGAGATCCGGGCGGAGCTGCCCGACACCAAGGTGGTCATGCTCACGAGCTACCCCGACGAGGAGGCCGTGATGTCGGCGATCATCGCCGGCGCGAGCGGCTACCTGCTCAAGCAGGTCCGGGCGCGGGACCTCGTGGCGGCCCTGGAGGCGGTGGCTCGCGGGGAGTCGCTGCTCGATCCCGCCGTTACCGGCCGGGTCCTCGAGCGCGTCCGCCGGATCGCCACGGCCGATCAGCCCGACGAGCTGGCCCAGCTGACGGGCCAGGAGCAGAAGATCCTCCTGCTCGTTGCCGAGGGCAAGACGAACAAGGAGATCGCAGCGGAGATCTTCCTGTCCGACAAGACGGTCAAGAACTACGTCAGCTCGATCCTCGGCAAGCTGAATCTGGAGCGGCGAGCACAGGCCGCCGCGTACATGGCCAAGGTGCGCGACCCGGGCCGGGGCAGTTGAGCACGAACCCCCAGCCGGCAGCCTGATGCGCATCGTCTCGGCGGCGGAGGCCGTCGCCGGCATCCGGAGCGGCGAACAGGTCTACCTCCATTGCGCGGCGGCGACGCCGTCGGTCCTCCTCGATGCCCTCGTGGCTCGCGCGCCGGAGCTCGAGGGCGTCGGGATGATCCACCTCCACACCGAAGGCCCCGGACCGCACCTGGCACCAGAGATGGCGAGCCACTTCCGCCACCGGGCGCTGTTCGTTGGTCCGAATGCCCGGGCCGCGGTCAACGACGGCCGGGCCGACTACGTTCCGGTCTTCCTGTCCGAGGTCCCGGCGCTGTTCGATCGTGGGGCCTTGCCACTCGACGCAGTCCTCGTCAACGCCACCCGCCCCGATCGCCACGGCTTCTGCTCGCTGGGCGTGTCGGTGGAGGCGATCCATGCCGCCATCCGCGCCGCCCGGACGGTCATCGTCCAGCTCAACGCGGCGATGCCTCGGACGTTCGGCGACAGCATCGTCCACGTCGACCAGATCGATTACGGGGTCGAGGTCGACGTCCCGCCCTACGTCCATCCGAATGGTGCGATCGGCGAGATCGAAGCGCGGATCGGCCAGTTCGTCGCCGAGCTCGTCCCCAACGGCGCCACCGTCCAGCTCGGGATCGGCGCAATTCCGGCAGCCACGGCGATGGCCCTGATCAACCATCGCGACCTTGGAATCCACACCGAGATGTTCACGGATCCCGTCGTCGACCTGGTCGAGCGCGGTGTCGTCACGGGTGCCCGCAAGGAACGCAATCGCGGCAAGATCGTGGCCGCCTTCGTGATGGGCACGCAGCGCCTGTACGAATTCGTCGACGACAACCCGATGGTCGAGATGCGCTCCGTCGATTTCACCAACGACACTCACGTGATCCGCACCGTCCGGGGCATGACCGCGATCAACTCGGCGATCGAGGTCGACCTGAGCGGGCAGGTGGTGGCCGACTCGATCGGCCCCCGGATCTACAGCGGGGTCGGCGGGCAGATGGACTTCATGCGCGGCGCCGCGCTCGCCGTCGACGGCCGGGCGATCATTTCCCTGCCGTCGACGGCGGCCCGGGGCACGGTCTCGCGGATCAGCGCCACCCTCGCCAGTGGATCCGGGGTCGTGACGACGCGGGCCCACGTCCGGACCATCGTCACCGAATGGGGCGTGGCCGAGCTATTCGGCCGAAGCCTCCGTGAGCGGGCGGCGGCCCTGATCGCGATCGCCCATCCCGACCACCGGGACCGGCTGCGCTCGGACGCGTCCCGGCTCGGCGTCGGCTGAGGTCCAAGCCCAGCCGGCGGTCGTGAACGGCAGCCCCGGCGCGATCGTGCGCGTGCCTGGTCAGCCCCTGGGTGCCGACTGAGCGTCGACATCGGCGCGCTGACGCAGGTAGTTGACGAGGTGATCGCGGTCCGCGAAGGCGATGTAGGTGCGCAGGCTGTGCCTCGAGGGCCCGGTGAATGGCGGCCATGCCGGGCGCCGGGGCATTCGGCCGTTCCGGGCACCGGTCCGGGCAGGCATCGAGGCGTTCGTTGAGGTTCTCACCGCCGGATCATGGCTGACCCGGGGCCGGAGGTGATACGGCCCAAAGGTCATTCGAGGGCCAGGGGCACCTGTTCGATCTCCGAACAATGACGGTTCGTAATGACGGCAGGGCCAACCGGCACCACGTTGTCCTCGACTTCGGGCCCCAGGTGGGCATCGCTGTCGACTGGCGCGCTCAGTTTCGGGGGTCCGAAAATGAACCACAACCATCGGGACCGTGCGGAAGCACTCCCGACCGCACACGAGGAACCGGGCCTTCCCGGCAACGGATCCGGGGCTCTGGGCGTCTCGAGCCCGGTGGCCCTGATCGCCGGGGACGCTGTTGCCCCCGCGGACTCCGACCAGTCCCTCGCCGACCGCGAACAGGCGGGCGCCGAGACCGATCAGACGGCAGCGGAGGACGACCAGGCCAGCGCGGATCGCGACCAGCGCGCGTCGGACCACGACCAGAACACG
>JANWLH010000064.1 GCA_025450915.1 Candidatus Limnocylindrales bacterium
ACCTTCGTCGTCAACTGCAACCTCCAGCGCCTCGACGGGCCGGTCCGGGGCAACGGCAAGATCATCCAGGAGCTCGAGTCGGTCTTCCGGGGCGCGGGCTGGAACGTGATCAAGGTGATCTGGGCGCGCGAGTGGGACGACCTCCTCGCCCGTGACGCCGACGGCGCCCTGGTCAACAAGATGAACGAGACCCTCGACGGCGAGTTCCAGAAGTTCTCCGTCTCGGGCGGCGCGTACATCCGGGAGCACTTCTTCGGACCCGATCCCCGCCTCGCCCGCCTGGTCGAGCACCTGACCGACGACGACCTCGCCAAGCTCCGGCGGGGCGGCCACGACTACCGCAAGGTCTACGCGGCATACAAGGCCGCGACCGAGTTCACGGGCGCGCCGACGGCGATCCTCGTCCATACGATCAAGGGCTGGACCCTGGGCCCGGGCGTCGAGGCCCGCAACATCACCCACCAGGCCAAGAAGCTCTCGGAGCAGGAGCTCCTCGTCTTCCGCGATCGCCTCGAGCTGCCGATCCCCGACGCGAAGCTGAAGGACGCCCCGTACTACCATCCCGGCCCGGACTCGGAAGAGGTCGAGTACCTCCGCGAGCGCCGCCGCCAGCTGGGCGGCTCGCTGCCCAAGCGAGTCGTCCGGGCGAAGCTGTTCGGCGCGGTCGCGCCCAGCGTCGATGCCGAGTTCGCCGCCGGCAGCCCGACGCCGGTGAGCACGACGATGGTCTTTGCCCGCCTGCTGCGCAACCTGATCCGCGATCCCGAGCTCGGGCCGCGCGTGGTGCCGATCATCCCCGACGAGGCCCGCACGTTCGGGCTCGACCCCCTGTTCAAGGAGGTCGGGATCTACGCGGCCCAGGGCCAGCGCTACTCGCCGGTCGACTCGGAGCTCCTGCTGAGCTACCGCGAGGCGACCGACGGCCAGGTCCTCGAGGAGGGGATCACCGAGTCGGGCTCGATGGCCAGCTTCCAGGCCGCCGGCACGTCCTACGCCACCCACGGCCTGGCGATGATCCCGTTCTACATCTTCTATTCGATGTTCGGCTTCCAGCGCACCGGCGACCAGACTTGGGCGTTCGGCGACGCGCGCGGCCGGGGCTTCATGCTCGGGGCCACGGCCGGCCGGACGACGCTGACCGGCGAGGGCCTCCAGCACGACGACGGCCACTCGCACCTGCTGGCGTCGACGATCCCGAACATCCGGGCCTACGACCCGGCCTATGCCTACGAGCTGGCCGCGGTGGTCCGCGACGGGATCGAGCGGATGTACGTCCACGGCGAGGACGTCTACTACTACATCACCCTGTACAACGAGAACTACGCGATGGCCCCCAAGCCCGAGGGCGTAGACGAGGGGATCGTCCGCGGGATCTACCGGTTCTCCGGGCCGCCGGAGGCCGTCGCCGCCGACAAGAAGGCCCAGCGCGTCCGCCTCGTCGGCAGCGGCTCGATCCTCCAGCAGGTCATCGCGGCGCAGGCGCTCCTCGCCGAGCAGTTCGGCATCGCTGCCGAGGTCTACAGCGCGCCGTCATTCCAGCAGCTCCGCCGCGAGGCCCTCGAGGTCGAGCGCTGGAACCGGCTGCATCCCGAGAAGCCCGCCCGGGTCCCCTATGTCAGCCAGGTCCTGCCGGCGGATGGCGGGCCGGTCGTGATCGCCACGGACTGGCTCAAGGCGGTCCCCGATCTCGTCGCCCGCTGGCTGCCCCAGGACTACGTCTCGCTCGGGACCGAGGGCTTCGGCCGGAGCGACACCCGCGAGAACCTGCGGGCCCTCTTCGAGATCGACCCCCCGGCGATCGCCGGCGCCGTCCTGGCCCAGCTCGCGAAATGCGGGGCGATCACCGCGAAGCAGGCCGCCAATGGCCTCAAGGAGCTGGGGGTCGACCCGGACAGGCTCGACCCCATGGCTCTCTGACGAGCGAGTCCCTCTGACGATCGAGTCCCTCTGACGATCGTCCGGCGCACCCGAGCCCGGCAAGAAACGCCGGACCCACGCTGGGCCCGGCGTTCTCGCTCCTCCGGCAGGGGTCTGCCCGGGATCAGTTGATCAGGTAGGTCACGGCCACGGTGATCGTCACGTCGGTCGTGCCCGCCTGGATCGGCGTCGCGACCTTGCTGCCGTCGACCGCTGCCGCGGGCGCTCCGCCGCTGTACATGATCGGATAGGGCATCGGCGCGGAAGTTTCGCTGATCGAGGCCACGCCGCTGATCGAGACGCCCGCGGCCGTTGCCAGGGTCTGGGCCTTGGACTTGGCCTCGGCCATCGCTGCCTGGCGGGCCTGGGCCTCGGCGGCGGTCTGGTCGTCGACCCGGAAGTTCACGCCGTCGAGCGAGGTGGCGCTGGCCGCGAGGCCGTTGTCGATCGCATCGCCGAGCCTGGCCAGGTCGCGGACCGTCACGGTGACGCTGTTCGACATCTGGAAGCCGGTGATCCGCGGGGGATTGCTGTTGCTCGAGTAGTCGTAGGCGGGCTGGAGCGAGACGTTCGAGGTCTGGATGTCTTTGTCAGCGATCCCCACTGCCTTCAGGGCGGCAATGACCTTGGTCATCGCCGAGGCGGCATCCGCCTGGGCCGACTTGACCGTCTGGCGGGTGATCAGGACGCCGAGGTGGAGGTCGGCGACATCGGGCTTGAGGGTCACGGTGCCCGTGCCGGATACGCTGATCGTGTGCTCGGGCGCGGTCGAGTCGACGGCCAGGGTCGGCCGCGGCGTGAGCGCCGGCGCCGAGGTTGCGGCCAGGAAGAGGCTGACGCCGATCCCGACGGCGATCAGGCGGGCGCGTGGTCCGGGCGTCGGGATCGTCACGGTGGTCGACATCGAAATGAGCTCCTGTTGGCTTGCCGGCGTGCTGACCGGTCTGTCCGCAAGACGGCACGATGTCGCGATTGGTTCCCGGGCCGCCATCATGGGCAGCGACGACCACCCGACGCGAGGCACGACAGATGGATCTCCAGGAGCTTCCCGACCTGGCGGCGCAGCGCGAGCGGCTCGGCGAGCCGTGGCTCGAGTTCATGCGCTATCCGGCACTGAGCGTCGGCCTGTACGTGCTCGAGCCCGGCGAGCCCGACCGGCAATCGGCGCACACCGAGGACGAGATCTACTACGTCGTCGAGGGCCGCGGCCAGATCACCGTCGGCGAGGAGGTCCGGCCGGTCGGGCCCGGCTCGGTGATCCATGTCGCGAGCGCGGTCCCGCACCAGTTCCACGACATCAGGGAGCGCCTGACGCTGCTCGTCGTCTTCGCCCCGCCCGAGGGCTCGCTGGCCTAGCGGCCCAGGCTGTCAGCCAGGTACAGGGCACGGAGTGCGGATTCGCCGTCTGCATCGTGGCGGAAGAACACGAAGGCGTCGTCGCCGGCCGCCAGGAACGGCTCGAGCCGCGCCGCCCAATCGGCCAGGGCGGCCTCGTCGTAGGCGGTCCGGCGCAGGCGCAGGTACAGGAAGCGGCCGGTTCTCCGGATCGTCGGCGGCTCGGCCAGGTCGTCGAGGTCGGTAGTGCACAGGACGGCCCCGACCGCGGCCATCGCGGCGAAGGTCTCATCGACGTGCCAGGACGGATGCTGGAATTCGAGGGTCAGCGGCAGGTCGGCCGGCCAGTGTGCGAGCAGCGCGGCGAGCCGGGCGTCGTCGCGCTCGATCTCCTCGGGCACCCGGAAGAGGACCGTTCCGAGACGTTCGCCGAAGCGCCGCAGGGGAGCGGTCAGCCACAGAACCGACGTCTCGGGATCGACCGTGAGGGCCCGCAGGCTGCCGCCGCGCTGGGCCTTCACGGCAAACCGGAAGGTCGCCGGCGTCGCCGCCAGCCAGCCGTCGATGGCCGCCTCGGTCGGGCTCCGGTAGAACGTGTTGTTCAGCTCGCAGGCCGGCAGCCGCAAGGCGTAGGAGTGCAGGAGGTCGCGCTCGACGATCCCCGCGGGATAGAACCGCGGCGCCCAGTCGCGGTAGGCGAAGCCGCTGGTTCCGACGAAGAGGCGGCCGGCCGTCGTCGGCCGGCTACTTCGCGACCGCGGCCGTGCGCCGGCCGGAGGCTCGAGTCGTGCCTGTCGGCTCGGGCTCGGGGCGGTCATTGCCCTCGAAGCAGACCGGCTCACCCTCGGCCCGGACACGATCACCGATCGCCCGGAACGTGCCGGCCAGGTGCTCGAGCTCGCCGGTCGGGACAACTTCGAGGAAGTACCGGGCAATTCCCGAGAGGTGGGTATCGGCGGCGGCGCGCAGCCGGGTGAGGCCGGCATCGGTCAGCACGGCGAGCGCCCCGCGGCCGTCGTCAGTGCAGGTCGAGCGCTCGATCAGGCCGTCGGCTTCGAGGCGGTCGATGAGCCGGGTGACGCCGCTGCGGCTCAGGAAGATGCCGGTGGCGAGCTGATTCATCCGGAGCGACCGGCCGGGCGCCTCGGCCACCTGGAGGAGCGCCGAATACTCGCCGAGGGTCAGCCCTTCGCCCGCCCGGAGGTCCTCGTCGAGGCGCCGGGTGAGGAGGGCATGGGCCATCAGGAACGCACGCCACGTATCGAGGCGCGGGTCGCGCGGGCTCAGCGTCAATTCGTGCTCGGCTTCGAGCCGGGTGGGAGGCATTGCGGCATTCTACCCCGGATTGCAACTTGTTGACTGCGCAACCAGCTCAGGTCGCGCGGAGCGCCTCGCTGAGCCAGGGCAAGGGCGTGCTGCCGTCCTCCTCGTAGGCGTTGCCGAACGACCAGGTGGCGCCGTCGGCGCCGTCGACCCAGGCGTCGAAGAGCGCCTCGATCGCGGATATCCCGGCCGACAGCGGGATCGTGAACGACGACAGCTCCTGCTCCCGGCCGTCGAGCGCGCCGCCGAGCCGGGTGACGCCCGGGACCAAATCGGCGTCGACGCGGCCGGCGAGGTCGAGGCCCGGATACCAGACCTGCACGCACAGGTTGCCGCCATGCTCCTTCACCCGGTAGAGGTGCGAGATCGGGTCCACGCTGAAGACGTCCCCGGACGCGAGGCCGTCAAGGATCCCGGGCGAAGCGAGGAGCCGGTAGAGGTTCGGCCCGAGGACCTCGACGGGCACCTCCTCGAGCACGGGCTGACCTGATTCCTTGAGCGCCGCCAGGAGGCGGACAGTGGGCTGATTCGGGTCCGGAGTGCTGGGCATGTCGTCATTGTCGCCCATTCGCCGCGGGCTGCGCAGGCGGCTCGCTATCCTCAACCGATGGAGCCACTCAGTCGATTCGGGGCGCAGAGCATGACCGCCCCGCTCCGGGACGTGCTCGTCAAGCGGCCCGGTGCCGCGTTCGGGCGGGCGTTCGACGATCCTCGCCACGGCTTCCTCCACCCGGTCGACCTCGCGGTTGCCCAGCGTGAGCACGATGCCTTCGTCGACCTGCTGGCCAGCCTCGGGCCCGTCGTCCATGAGCTGGACGCCGAGAGCGCCAGCCCCGATCTCGTCTACCAGTTCGACCCGCTCCTCGTCACCGACGCGGGCGCGATCCCGCTGCGGCCGGGCAAGCCCAATCGACGCGGCGAGGAGCTGCTGGTCGAGTCCTGGCTGAATGCCCGGGGCGTGCCGACGGCCGGCCGGATCGAGGCGCCCGGGACGATCGAGGGCGGCGACACGTTCTGGCTGCGGCCGGACCTCCTGTGCATCGGCCGGACCCTGCGGACGAACGAGGCGGGCGGACATCAGCTCGCGACCCTCGTCGGCGGCGACGCCCGGATCTTCGACGTCCCGTACTGGCGGGGCCCGGCAGAGCTGATCCATCTCCTGTCGGTCATCTCGCCGGTCGCGGATGACCTCGCGGTGGTCTTCCTGCCACTCCTGCCGGTCGGGCTCTGGCAGCTCCTCGTGGATCTCGGAATCAGGCTCATCCCCGTGGACGAGGCCGAGTTCGCCACGCTCGGCTGCAACGTCCTGGCCGTTCGTCCGGGCGTGGTCATCGTGGCCGACGGGAATCCCGGTGTTGCCGCCGGGCTTGCGGCCGCCGGCTGCGACGTTCATGGCTACGCAGCGACCGAGATCGGGATGAACGGGTCGGGCGGGCCGACGTGCCTGACGCGTCCGATCTACCGCGAGACGCGACCGTGACGAGCCGCCTCAGCCCGCTCGAGCAGGCCCTCGTCGATTCGATCGATCCGGCCCGGATCGAGCGTGAGCTCCGGGCGATCCTCGCGATTCCCAGCGTCACCGGCGACGAAGAGTCCGTCCAGGCGGCCATCGCCGGGCTGATGGCCGAATCCGGCCTGGTCGTGGAGCGCGTCGCGACCGACCCGGTCGAGCTGGCCGGCGACCCCGACTGGCCGGGCAGCGAGGTGGACCGCGCGACGCTGCCGGTCGTGATCGGCCGGGCCGGCCCGACGGGTGGCCGGCGGGTCATCGTGCTCGGGCATGTCGACGTCGTCCCGGTCGGAGACGAATCGCTGTGGCGCTCGCCGCCCTGGGTGCCGACGCTTGCCGATGGCGCTCTCTTCGGTCGCGGTGCGGTCGACATGAAGGGCGGCGTGATCGCCGGGCTCGCCGCCGTTCGGGCCGCAGCGGCTGCCGGGGGCGCAGAGGGCACGGGCCTGGCCGGCGAGCTGATGTTCGTGACGGTGCCTTCCGAGGAGGACGGCGGAGGAGGGATGCTGGCCGCGATCCGGGCGGGCGTGACCGGGGATGCTGCCGTGATTCCCGAGCCGTCAGCGCTGGACATCGTGACCGCTCATGCGGGGGCCGTCACGTTCCGCCTGACGATCACGGGCAAGGCCGCCCATGCCTCGAAGCGTCGCGAGGGCGTCTCGGCTCTCGATAAGCTCCGGGTCCTGACCGACGCCCTGGTGGCGGACGAGGCCCGTCGCAACGCGGCCGAGCGCCGGCCCCGGATGGTCGCCCTGGGCCTGCCCTACCCGACGATCATCGGCAAGGTCAGCGGCGGCGAGTGGGCGTCGACCGTGATCGACCGGATCGTCGCCGAGGGTCGCTACGGGGTTCGGCTGGGCGACGAGTGGCCGGCGGCCGAGGTCGAGCTCCGGGCGACGATCGCCGCTGCGTGCGCCGCCGATCCCTGGCTCCGTGAGCACCCTGCGACCGTCGAGATCACCGGTGGCCGGTTCTCGTCGTCCGAGATTGCTGATGACCACCCATTGCCGGCGAGCCTGGCCCAGGCCATCGGGGACGCGCTCGGCCGGCGGCCGGCCTTCCGCGCCGAGCCGTACGGAGCCGACATGCGCCTCCTGATCCGCGAGGGCGGAACGCCGACGGTCATCTTCGGGCCGGGCGCGCCCGAGGTTGCCCATGCTCCGAACGAGCATGTCCGGCTCGACGACGTCATCCGCTGCGCCCAGGCGCTCGCGGTGTGGCTCCTGCGGGAGGTCGGCCCGGCCTAGGCGAAGAGCTCGTCGAGGGCCGACGCGAAGGCCACGGTGTGGGCGTCGACATCCGCCTCGGTCGTGGCCGGGCTCATCAGGGCCATGTTGTGGAACGGCGTCATCAGCACGCGCCGGTTCATCACGTACAGGTGCAGGAAGCGTTCGAGCTCGGGGTCGCTGGCCGCCCATTGCGCGGCGCCGTCGCGCGGCGGCTCGGGCAGGAAGTGGTACTCCGCACGGCAGCCAAGGCGGGTGACGTGCCAGGGCACGTTGCGCTCGTGGATCGCATCGGCGACGCCCGCCGTCCAGCGCTCGGCGAGCGGGATCATCCGCTCGAACGCGGCCTCGGTCAGGACCTCGCCGAGCGTTGCCCGGACCGCGGCCAGCGAGAGGGCGTAGCCCGCCAGCGTGCCGCCGACGCCGCCGACATCCGAGTTGTCGGGCTCGAGCATCGTGTTGATCCGGTCACCCAGCTCCGCGCTGAAGCCGTAGGTGCCCACGGGGATCCCGCCGCCGATCGTCTTGCCGATCACGAGGATGTCGGGATCCAGGCCGCAGGCCCGCGTGTAGCCGCCGGGACCGGCGCAGATCGTGTGGGTCTCATCGATGATCAGGAGGGTCCCGTAGCGGCGGGTCAGCTCGCGGACGCCTTCGAGGTAGCCCGGGTCGGGCAGGACGATCCCGATATTGGTGAGTGCCGGTTCGATCAGCAGGACGGCGACGTCTCGATGGGCCAGGGCCGCTTCGAGGGCGGGCAGGTCGTTGTACGGGACGACCCGGGTGGTCTCGGCGGGGTCGACGGGCGGACCCATGTTGCCCTCGCGTTCGACGACCCGGCCGTCAGGCGCCAGGGTCGCGATCGTCTCGTCGACCGAGCCGTGATAGCAGAAATCGTGGACCGCGATCTTCGGCCGGCCGGTGACCATCCGGGCAAGGCGGATCGCGAACCGATTGGCGTCGGTGGCGGTGAGCGTGAACTGCCAGTACTCGAGGCCGAACCGGCGCTGGAGCTCCTCGCCGCACCAGACCGCGTCCTCGGTCGGGAGCATGTGGGTGATCCCGCGGCCATGGATCTGGCGTTCGACCGCGGCGACCGTGGCCGGCGCGCCGTGGCCGGCCATCGCCCCGGTGTCACCGAGGCAGAAGTCGATGTACTCATGGCCCTCGACATCGGTGAAATGGGCCCCGGCTGCGGTCTCCACGAAGATCGGGAAGCCGCCCGCCCACTTGACCATCCAGTTCATCGGGACGCCCGCGAGGAGCGATCCGGTGGCGCGCTCGAACAGCGCCAGCGAGCGCGGGTGATCGTCACGGAACCGGCGGATCTCGCGATCCATCAGGTCGTGGAGGCGGTTGCGATCGAGGGACCGATACTCGGGCATCGGCCCATGATGCCTGCTGGCCGGCGCTGCGCGCAGGCCGTTCCGGTTCGCCGACCGGGATCGTCGGGCTAGTTGACCCGGCGGTTGAGTCCACAGATCGGGCAGGTCGCCACGCCGGTCGACGAATCGAGCCTGAGGAGGGTGGCACAGCCGTTGGTGGAGCAGAAGAGGGGATGGGCCGCGGCCGCCCGGCGGCGCATCCGGCGCATTGCCTGGGCGCGCATCGGCGTCCCGGCGGTTGAAGATCGCGTAAGCATTGAGAGAAAACCCTTGGTTCCTGACCGCTCGAACGGACCCGGGTTAGGTGGGTCGGAGCGGACCTGTTGATTGCCTGGCGCGTCGCGGGAGCAAAGGTTCTGATGCTCTGACCTGCGACGCCGCTCTGGCGTTGACA
>JANWLH010000065.1 GCA_025450915.1 Candidatus Limnocylindrales bacterium
CGCTCGCCGCGGACCTCGCGGCCAACCGGATCGAGCGTGTCCGGGGCATCGTCAACGGCACGACGAACTTCATCCTCAGCGCGATGACCGAGCGCAAGCGGGCCTACGAGGCGGTCCTCCAGGAGGCCCAGCGAGCGGGCTACGCCGAGGCCGACCCAGCCGGCGATGTCGAGGGTGACGATGCCCTCAACAAGCTGGTCATCCTCGCCCGCCTGGCCTTCGGCGCATGGCTCCAGCCGGGCTCGATCGAGCGCCGCCCGGCGACGGCGCTCGGCCTCGGCCGGCCGGGCATCACCGGGATCACGGCCGAGGAGGTGGCCGCGGCGACGGTCCACGGTCTCCGGCTCAAGCTGCTCGTCGACGCGCGCCGAACCGTGGACGGCGACGGTGCGCTCGACGCGAGCGTCCAGCCCGTGGCGGTTCCGGCCGATTCCGGCTTCGGACGAACGAGCGGCGCGCTCAACCGGATCGAGCTCGACGCTGCGCTGGCGGGCCGCCTCGAGCTGGCCGGACCCGGGGCCGGGGGCGGCCCGACGAGCAGCGCGGTCCTGGGTGACCTGATCGCGATCGCTCGCGGCGAAGGAAGCACCTGGGCCGGCCTGCCGCCCGCATTGGAGCGGGCCGTCGATGCCACGGCGCCCGACGCCGGTCTCGCCCGGCGCTGGTTCTTCCAGTCGGTCCTGCCCGACCAGCTGATCCGCGACCAGCTCGACCTCGAGGCGGCGGCCGGCGACGGCTTCGTGACCACGCCGCAGTCGCTCGAGGAGCTGCGCGGCGGATTGGCCGCCCTGGGCCTGGATGCCACCCTCTATCCGATCGAGACGGCGGCATGAGCGCATGACCCAGCCACCGACGGCCGCGGCGGCGCAGGGCCGGCCGCGCCTGGTCGAGCGCTACCGGGCCTTCCTGCCGATCAGTGACGCGACCCCGTCGCTCACCCTGGGCGAGGGCTTCACGCCGCTCGTCCGCCTCGGCCGGATCGGCGGGGCGCTGGGCGTGGCCAACTTGTACGCGAAGGTCGAGGGCCAGAATCCGACCGGCAGCTTCAAGGACCGGGGCATGGTCGTGGCGGTCAGCAAGGCGCTCGAAGCCGGTGCGCAGGCATTGATCTGCGCATCGACGGGCAACACCTCCGCGTCGGCCGCGGCCTACGGAGCCGCCGCCGGCCTGGAGGTCGTCGTCGTCCTGCCGCGGGGCCAGATCGCCGCCGGCAAGCTGCTCCAGGCGCAGGTCGCGGGTGCGAAGGTCGTCGCGATCGAGGGCAACTTCGACGACGCGCTCCGGGTCGTCCGTGAGCTGGCGGGGTCCGCGGCCCACCCGATCACCCTTGTCAACTCGGTCAATCCCTATCGCCTTGACGGCCAGAAGACGGGCGCCTTCGAGGTCTGCGACGACCTCGGCCGGGCGCCGGACGTCCTGGCCATCCCGGTTGGCAATGCCGGCAACATCAGTGCCTACTGGGCCGGCTTTCGCGACTATCGAGCGGCCGGGATCACCGAGTCCCTGCCCCGCATGTTCGGTTTCCAGGCGGAGGGTGCGGCGCCGATCGTGCTCGGCCGGCGGGTCGAGTCACCGGAGACGATCGCGACCGCGATCCGGATCGGCGATCCGGCCAGCTGGACCAAGGCGGTCGCTGCCCGCGATGACTCGGGCGGCCTGATCGAGGCGGTGAGCGACGATGAGATCCTGGCCGCCTGGCGCGACCTGGCCCGGCAGGAGGGCCTCTTCTGTGAGCCCTCTTCGGCGGCGAGCCTGGCGGGGATCCGGCGGCTGGCGGCCGAGAACCGGCTCGAGCGGGACGCTACGATCGTGTGCGTGCTGACCGGCTCCGGCCTCAAGGATCCCAGGACGGCTGAAGCCAGCGTGGGCAGCCCCCTGGTCGCGGATCCGACGGCCGCAGCCGTCTCGGCGGCGCTCGGATGGTGAGGTGATGGTGAGCAACTGGCTGGCGGAGGTCGATGGCCGGCGGGTGACCGTCGAGGTGCCTGCCTCCTCGGCGAATCTCGGCGCGGGCTACGACTGCCTGGGCCTGGCGCTCGACCTGGTCAACCGGATCGATCTCGAGGTCCGCGGCTGGAGTCGCGGATCGGTCGAGCTGGAGATCGACGGCGAGGGCGCCAATGAGCTCAGCGACGATCGCCAGAACCGCTTCGTCCAGGGACTCGAGGCCGCGTTGGTCGCGGTCCGGGGCGAGCTCCCGGACAAGGTCGGCTGGCGCATCTCGATGCGCAACCGGATCCCGCTCAGCCGCGGGCTGGGCTCGTCGGCGGCCGCCACGATCGGCGGCCTGATCGCCGGCAACACGCTGATCGGTGGGCCGCTGAGCCCGCCTGAACTGCTCAAGCTGGCCACCGAGATCGAAGGGCACGCCGACAATGCGGCCGCGGCGCTACTGGGCGGGTTCGTCGTCGTCGACTGCTCGGTCAGTCCGCCGACCGCGATCCGGTTCAACGTGCCCCGCGACCTCAAGGTCGTCCTGTTCATCCCGGAGCTCCGCCTGTCGACGGCGAGCATGCGCGAGATCCTGCCCAGGACCGTCCCGATCGAGGACGCGATCGCGAACCTCGGCCGGGTGGCGATCGGCGTCGCCGGGATCGCCTCGGGAAGCTACGACCACCTCGGCGCGCTCACCCAGGACCGGATCCACGAGCCCTACCGGGCGGCCGTTTATCCCCAGTTCCCAGCACTCGTACAGGCGGCGCGCGACGCCGGCGCGGTCGGGGCGTGCCTGTCCGGCGCCGGCTCATCGGTCATTGCCTTTGCCGACAGCCTGGCCACGCTCACCCGGATCGAAGGGGCGTTCAGCGCGGTCGCCGCCGATCTCGACGTGCCCGGCCGGGTGGCGATCGCAGCCCCGCGCAATGCCGGTGCCCGGGTCGTGGCGAACGCCTGATGGGCGGCCTCGTCCAATCGGTCGGCAACGGCATCGGCAGCGTCGTCGGTGGCGCGGCGAGCTCGATCGCCAACATGCTCGGTTCGATCGTCAGCCAGACGAGCCACGTGGTGCCCGGCGGGTTCCCGGTCGTGGCGATCGTCGTGATCGTCGTGGTCTGCCTGGTGGCGATCAGCCTGATCCGCTGAGCCGCATATCCCTGGGGGAGTGGCGCCGGCCGCGCGCCGCGCGGGTGCCGTCGCCCGCGCCGAGCGGCCGTAGGCGAACGCCGGGCGAGCCGCCGCGTGAGCGCCGTAGCCGAGCGCCGGGCGGGCGCCGGGCAGCCGCGGGCGAGCCGCCAGGCGGGCTCCGCGTCATGATGTGTACCCAGTACAACAAACAGGCGATTTCGCTCGCCCTCGGCGCAGAACTCGGTCGGAATTAGCCGCCTGCGGCTACCACAGGGCCGTATCCGAGCCGTCGGCGGCCGACAGAGCCGCGAAATCGGCCCTTTGTTGTTCTGGGTACACGCCCCGGCACGGAACGAGGAGGTGCCACGGGTCCGCTACCGCAGGTCAGTTCGACCGCGACCGCCGAGTGGCAATAGCCGAGCGCCGGGCGAGCGCCGCGTGAGCGCCGGGCAGCCGCGGGCGAGCCGCCGGGCGGGCTCCGCGTCATGATGTGTACCCAGTACAACGAACAGGCGATTTCGCTCGCCCTCGACGCCGAGCTCGGTCGGAATTAGCCGTGCACGGCTACCACAGAGGCCATCCCCGAGGCCGTCGGCGGCCGATAGAGCCGGGAAATCGGCGCTTTGTTGTTCTGGGTGCACGCCCCGGACGGAACGACGACGGACCCGGATGCCACGCCGCGACGCCGGCTCAGCCCGGCAGCGGCCGCCGGTACGGGCGCATCCGGGTCGTGATCTCGTAGCCCAGGCTCGTATACAGGCCGAGGCCGGCCACATTGTGGCTCTCGGCGTAGATCAGCCCGGTGGTGGCACCGAGGGCGATGCCCGCCCGGATGGCCGCCAGGCAGACAGCCCGGCCGAGGCCGTGGCGGTGCCAGGCGGGGTGAACCGCGACCGGCTCCAGCTCGAGGGCCAGGGTGACGGGATCGAGCCAGCCCAGGGCCAGCGCCACGAGGCTGCCGTTCGGGCCGGCGACGAGCTGGTCGAGGGCCGGGCGGTAGAGGGTCGAGCGCCGAGCCACGTCATAGCGCTCGGCGGTCAGCTGCGAGTTGGGGAAGGCGAGCCTGCCAAGCACGATTCGTTCGGCGATGTCGCCGGCCGCCAGGGTTCGCGTGCTGAAACCCGGGGGCAGCGCCGGCTTGGGCACCTCCCAGCCCTCGAAGCGCCTGACGAGGCCGACCGTCATGGCGCCCGCGGTCTCGCCGAACCCGAGCCGTTTCAGGTTGTCGACCAAGAGCGGCTGCGAATCGGCCGCGAACGCCTGGAGCTCGTCCGGCGTCGAGCCGCGCCCGGCGAGGGCGACGGCGCGCTCGGCAGCCCAGCCGACGACAGCCTCGGCCAGGTCCGATCCGCGCGCGTCGGGTCGGACGAGGAGATCGAGGTCGCGCGGCAGGCCGAACCAGCCCCAGGCGACGAGCTCCGATGCGTCGGGCTCGCCCGCGAACCACAGCCGGATGCGTTCGGAGAGGGGCACAGCGCCGCTGACCGAGTCGCGCGACCACCAGTCGAGGTCACCCGGGTGAAACGCCGGCGCCGGCCAGTCGAACCGCAAGCACTCCGAGGTGAACGCCTGCATCAGGCGCAGGTCGGCCGGCGACTCGTACGGCCGGGACGTCCAGGACATCGATCCGGGACGGCTCAGGCGGCGGGCGTGTGGTCGGCGATGAACGCCAGGCTGCGCTGCCAGGAATCGGCCGCGGCGTCGGCGAAGTCGGCCGCCTTGCGGTCGAAGAAGCTGTGCGGCGCACCTGGATACGTGACGAGGTCGTGCTCGACGCCGGCCGCCGTCAGGGCCGCCTCGAACTCATTGATCGCCTCGGGCGGGATCGCCTGGTCCGCGCCGCCGAACAGGCCGAGGATCGGGCTGGCCATCGCCGGCGCCACCGAGATCGGTGCGGGGTAGCCCGGCCGGTCCGTCACCGGCATCCCGTAGAAGGCGATGGTGCCGGCCAGGTCGAGGCCGAACGTCCCGGCGCTGTACGAGAGGCGGCCACCGAAGCAGAACCCGATCGTGAACGCCGCCCGGACGCGGCCGTCCCGGCGCAGCTCGGCGGCCCCGGCGGTCACGTCGGCGCGCAGCTCGGGGAGCTTCGTCCGCTGGACATGCTCGACATAGCTGAAGTCGGCGTCGCGCTTGGCGGCGCCGGCAGTCCGCCCGAAATAGTCGATCGCCAGGGCGTCGATCCCGGCCTCGGCGAAGCGCAGGGCGAGCTCCTCGTAGAACGAGTAGAGGCCGCGCACGTCGGGCAGGATCAGCACCCCGGCACCGCTCGGGCGCGCAGCCCGGGCGCGGAATGCGGCGAATGCCGTCCCGTCGGCCGCCTGCAACGTCAGGTCCTCGTGGTCGAGGGCCCCGCCGGCGATCGGGGCGATCGGCGGGTGGCTGTCGAGATCGAAACACATGGCGGGCCTCCAGCTCTGGGCCCTCGAAGCGTACCCCGGCCGGTCCCCGAGGGCCGATCGGCGGGACGGACTGAGCCCACTGCTAGAATCGCCCGAATGTTGGCCACCGGATCCGGGACGACGGCCGAGCCGTCCGCCGAGCTGTCCACCGAATCGTCCGCGCCGTCCGAGCGTCCCCTCGTCGTCCAGAAGTTCGGCGGCTCGTCGGTCGGCGACGCGGACCGGATTCGGCGCGTCGCCCGCCGGATCGCCCGTGAGCGCGCTGCCGGCGCGGACCTCGTCGTGGTCGTCTCGGCGATGGGCGACACGACCGATGAGCTCCTCGCCCTGGCCGCGGCGATCACCGACGACCCGGACTCACGCGAGCTGGATATGCTCCTGGCTACCGGCGAGCACCAGAGCGCGACGCTCGTGTCGATGGCCCTCCATGCGCTCGGCGTGCCCGCGATCAGCCTGACCGGCGCGCAGGCGGGGATCAGCACCGACGGCAGCTACGGCCGGGCGCGGATTGCCAACGTCGATCCCCGCCGGGTCCGCCAGGAGCTGGCCCGCGGCCGGATCGTGATCGTGGCGGGCTTCCAGGGCGTCAGCGCGGCCAACCTCGAGCAGGCCGAGACGACGACGCTCGGGCGCGGGGGCTCGGACACGACGGCCGTGGCCCTGGCTGCCCGGCTCGGGGCCAACCGCTGCCAGGTCTTCACCGATGTCCGCGGGATCTACACGGCCGACCCCCGGATCGTGCCCGACGCCCGGCAGCTGCCGGTGATCGGCTACGAGGAGATGCTCGAGCTCGCCCACCAGGGGGCCCAGGTGATGCAGGTCCGGGCGGTCGAGCTGGGTTGGGTCAACGACGTCGTGATCGAGGTCCTCAGCTCGTTCGAGGACGCACCGGGTACCCTGATCAAGGAGGATCCGCTCGTGGAGCAGCGCAACAAGGTTCGCGGCCTGGCCCATGACCGGAACGTGGCCAAGATCACCCTCGTCGCCGTCCCCGACCGTCCGGGCGTGGCGCACCAGATCTTCGCGCCGCTGGCCGACGCCGGGATCAACGTCGACATGATCGTCCAGAACGTGGGCCATGGCGGCTCGACCGACATGAGCTTCACGATTGCCGCCGGCGAGCTGGCCAAGGCGAAGCGGATCCTCGAGCCGATCATTCGCGAGCTCGGCTTCCGGGAGATGACGGCCGACTCCGCGGTGGCCAAGGTGTCGATCGTCGGTGCCGGGATCCACAACGCCCCGGGCTATGCGGCCCGGATGTTCGGAGCGCTCGCCGAGGCCCAGGTCAACATCGAGATGATCTCGACGAGCGAGGTCCGGATCACCTGCATCATCGCCGAGGACCAGGTGGCGACGGCCGTTCGCGCGCTCCATGCCGCGTTCGCGCTCGAGCGCCCCGAGGTCATCGAAGGCGAGGCCCAGGAGGAGGGCCAAGCCCGGCCGGCCGGCACCAAACCCGCGTCGGGCGCGGCTTGAGCGGCGTCGCTACAACGCCGGCCGCGGATGGCGCCCCGGTCGGGGAGCCGCCATTCATCAGCCGGCAGGAACGGTTCGACCGGGTCGGGTCGACGAACGATGTCGTCCGCGCGTGGCTCGCGGACGGCACGCCCGAGGTGTGCCTGGCCGTCGCCGACGAGCAGACCGCCGGCCGCGGCCGGGACGGCCGGCACTGGCAGGCCCCGCCGGGAACCGGCTTCCTGTGCTCGATCGGTTTCCGGCCGACCTGGCTCGCTGCGGACCGGGCCTGGCGGCTCGCGTCGATCGTCTCGCTGGCGATGGCCGACGCGGCCGAGGAGGTCGGCGGCCTGACGGACCGCTCGGTCCGTCTCAAGTGGCCGAATGACCTCGTGATCGAAGCGGGTGGCGAGGTCCGCAAGCTCGGCGGTGTCCTGGGCGAGACGATCGGCCTCGGCACGCCGGATCCGCGGGTGATCATCGGCATCGGCCTGAACGCGGCGTGGGCCGCGGCGGACTTTCCACCCGAGCTGGCGGCCACGATGACCAGCCTGGCCGTCGCCTCGAATGGCCGGCCGGTCGACCTGCCGGGCCTCTTTGCGGCGTTCATCGACCGCGTCGAGACGCGCACGATCGCCCTGCGCGCTGGCCACTTCGACGTGGCCGACTGGACGAGCCGCCAGCTCACCAGCGGCCGGCCGGTGCGCCTGGATATGCCCGACGGCAGCGCGCTCGAGACACGGGCCCTCGGCGTCGACGTGGGCTCGGGCGGCCTGGTCGTCGAGGACCTCGCGGCGGCCGGCGGCGAGCGGACGATCCTGACCGGCGAGATCCGGCACCTTCGCCTGCCGGGCGGGGTGTAACGCCGTGGCTCGTCCGGTGTTCAGGAGGGTGAAGGCGGAGGAGGATCGCCGCGAAGAGCGTCGACTTGTCCATCTCGATCGCGATCGACCGCTCGTCGAGGCCGCCCTGCGCAACCCCGAGGCGTTCGACGGCCTCTATCGGAAGTACCTGGCCCAGGTGTACAGCTACGCCTACTACGAGCTCGGCAGCCATCACGATGCGGAGGACGCCGCCGAGCGGACGTTCATGCTCGCCCTCGGCGCCCTGACGCGCTTCGAGGAGCGCGCCCGGCCGGTCGACGGCGAGGGCGCCTCGAC
Organism: Candidatus Limnocylindrales bacterium; assembly: GCA_025450915.1. GTDB lineage: Bacteria > Chloroflexota > Limnocylindria > Limnocylindrales > CSP1-4 > Palsa-1033. The sequence continues at coordinate 8,081 of JANWLH010000065.1, forward strand.
GTTCCGGGTCTGGCTGTTCCAGATCGCCCGCAACGTCGTCGCCAACATCCGGCGGGGCCGCGGCCGCCATCCGGTCGCGCCGATCGAGGCGGCCGCCGAGATGACCGGCCCGGTCGACATCGAGGCGGAGGTCGGCGAGCGCTACGAGGCCGGGGCTGCCTGGGCAGCCGTCGCCCGGTTGCCCGAGGAGCGCCGCCGGGCGCTGATCCTGCGCTTCGTCGAGGAGATGTCGACGGCCGAGATCGCCGGGATCCTGGGCCGGTCCGAGGGCGCCGTCCGGGTCCTGATCCACCGGGGCCTGCGGGCCGTTGCGCGTGACCTCGGCGGCCGGCGCTGGTGATGCGCGAACGGGCTCGCGAGGAGCCCGAGATCGAGGCGCTGCGGGTCGATCGATATCTCGAGTCCATCCTCGTCGCCCGCGATCGAGGTGCCCGTCTCGCGCTCCTCGACACGCGCCTGGATCCAGCCCTCCGCTCGACGGCGGACCGGCTCTCCGCCGAGCTGATCCGCGTCCATCCCTCCTTTCGCTTCGAGGAGCGCCTGGCCCGGCGCCTCGCCGATTTGGCCATCGGCCTGCGCCTCCCGGCGGTCGCCGGCGGCGAAGGCGGCCTCCCGCGCTCGTTGACGCCGGCCGGCGGACCGGCCTTCGAGCCGGGAGTCGCGCCCGGCGAGCTGCTCGATCCGGCACAGCCGATCGACGACGGCGAGCCGTTCGGCGGGCATGCCCGGCCGATCCTCATCGGCGGGGCGCTCACCTCGGCGGCGGTATCGCTGGCCGGAGCCGCCTTCGTGGCCTGGCGGCTGAGCCGCCCTGTCCACCCGATGGTCCGGGCGATCCGGGCAGTCCATGGCCGGCCCGGCCATGAGGGCGGTCTCGCCTGATGCCGATCAAGCTGCCGTCGTTCCGCCAGCGACGGGACACCTATCCGCCCGACCTGTGGACCCAGTGCCCGTCGTGCCAGGAGATGCTCTTCAACAAGCAGCTCGAGAAGGTCCTCCGGGTCTGCTCGAACTGCGGCCACCACTTCCGCCTGTCGGCAGCCGCGCGGCTCGAGCTGCTGCTCGATGCCGACACGTTCGAGGAGCACGACCCGGGCCTCCAGAGCCTGGATCCCCTCGGCTTCGTCGACCTCAAGGCGTATCCGGACCGGGTGGCCACGGCCCAGGCAACGACCGGCATGCGCGATGCCGCGGTGTGGGGCTTCGGCGCGATCGGCGGCCGGCCGGTTGCGATCTGCGTCATGGATTTCTCGTTCATGGGCGGCTCGATGGGCAGCGTCGTCGGCGAGAAGGTGGCCCGGTCCGCCGAAGCGGCCCTCGTTCGCCGGATCCCGCTGGTCATCGTCTCGGCATCGGGCGGCGCCCGGATGCAGGAGGGGACGCTGTCGCTGATGCAGCTCGTCAAGACGGTCGCGGCGACCGAACGGCTGCACCTGGCCGGCGTGCCCTTGATCTCGGTGATGAGCGATCCGACGACCGGCGGGGTGTTCGCCTCATTCGCGGCCCTGGGCGACGTGAACGTTGCCGAGCCGAACGCGCTGATCGGGTTTGCCGGAGCGCGGGTCAGCGCGGGCACGATCCAGGGCGAGCTGCCGGAGGGATTCCAGCGCTCCGAGTTCCTCTTCAACCACGGTTTCGTCGACCGGGTGATCCATCGCTCGGACCTCCGCGATGAACTGGCCAAGCTCGTTGCCCTGATGGCTCCGATGCCGGCCGCGGACGCCCCGAACGAGACGGGCTCGATCCCCGCCTTCCGGCCGCTCTCCTTCCTCAGTGCGCTGGCCGACCGGGTGAGCCCGCCCGAATCCGACGAGGTGGTCCGTGGTTGACCGGCTGATTGGCCGGGGCGGCCGAAAAGGTGCCGAGGCGCCCGTCCTGCCAAGCGAGATCGCCGATCCGACCGCGGCGGTCTGGGCGCGCGTCCAGCTGGCCCGGAACCTGCACCGGCCGCGGACGCTCGAGCTGCTGGCGCTGATCGCCGACGACTTCGTCGAGCTCCATGGCGACCGGTTCTTCGGCGACGACCCGGCGATTGTCGCCGGGCTGGCCAGGATCGACGGCCGGCGGGTCGTCGTCGTCGGCCAGCAGAAGGGTGCCGAGACCGACGAGAACATCCGGCGCAACTTCGGGATGCCTCATCCCGAGGGCTACCGCAAGGCGATGCGGGTGATGGAGCTCGGCGAGCGATTGGGCCTGCCGATCGTGACATTCGTGGACGTCCCCGGGGCGCATCCCGGTGCCGAATCCGAGGAACGCGGAATCGCCGAGTCGATCGCCAAGTCGATCGCCCTGATGACCCGCCTGCGGACGCCGATCGTGACCGTGATCACCGGGGAGGGCGGCTCGGGCGGTGCCCTGGCGATCGCCGTCGGGGATGTCGTCCTCGCCCTCGAGAATGCCGTCTACTCGGTGATCAGCCCCGAGGGCTGTGCCTCGATCCTCTGGCGGACGCCCGACCAGGCGCCGGCCGCCGCCCTGGCAATGCGGATGACCGCCGCCGACCAGCTCGAGCTGGGGGTCGTCGACGAGGTGATCCCGGAGCCCCGGGAAGGGGCCCACACCGACCATCCGGCCACGGCCGCATCGGTCAAGGCGGCAGTGACCCGGCATCTCACCATGCTCGAGCGCCGCCCCCTCGACGAGCTGATCGAGGCGCGCTACCGGCGGTATCGTGGGCTCGGCGCGTTCACCACCCTCGATGTCGAGCCGGTCGCGGTCCCCGAGCGCCCGGGGTTCACCGACCGGCTGCGCAACCTGCTCGGCGGTTCGGCCCGGGCAACCAACGGTTCCGGCCCGGCCAGCGGCCGGGCGCAGGACGAGCCGCCGGCTCGCGAGGAGGTCTGATCCGTGCCCGACCGCGATGACGCCGCCCGTCTCGCCGACCATGCCCAGATCGAGGGGCTGGCGGACGACCTGCTGCCGGCGCTGATCGCCAAGCTCGGGGCTACCGGTCTCGCCGAGCTCGAAGTCCGCGAGGGTGACTGGCGGGTCCGCCTGCGGCGCTCCGCGGACGGCACGACGAGCGGCGCAAGGACCACGCCCGGGCGGGCTGCCCGCTCGGCCGGTGGCCACGCCGACCACGCCCATCAGCAGCCGGCCCCCGAGCCGGCGGTCGATCCCTACCGGGCGGCGGCCACCTCACCAGGCGTCGGGATCTCTCATTCGCGGCCCGAGATCAGCTCGGGATCGCGGGTCCGGGCGGGCGACAGGATCGCCAGCGTCGACGTCCTCGGCATCCCCCAGGAGGTCGTGGCGCCGGTCAACGGGATCGTCGGCGCGGGGCTCGTCGAGAGCGGCGATGCCGTGGAGTACGGCCAGGAGCTCGTCTGGATCGAGCTGATCTCGACAGCCGCCGAGCGCTCCGGGCGGGACGCCTGATGTTCTCCAAGATCCTGATCGCCAATCGGGGCGAGATCGCGGTCCGGATCCTGCGGGCCTGTCGGACCCTCGGTGTCGAGGCGGTCGTCGCCTATAGCGAGGCCGATCGCGAGAGCCTCGCTGTCCAGCAGGCTGACGAGGCGATCTGCATCGGGCCGGCCGATGCCAAGCGGAGCTACCTGTCCGCGCCGGCGGTGATCAGCGCGGCGATCGTCTCCGGCTGCGATGCGATCCACCCCGGCTACGGCTTCCTCTCGGAGGACGAGGGCTTCGCCGAGGTCGTCGGCGCCCACGGCCTCACGTTCATCGGGCCGCCGCCCCAGGTCCTCGAGCGGTTCGCGAGCAAGGAGGCGACGCGCCACCTGCTTGGTGGCGAGGGGCTGGCCACGATCCCCGGCTCGAACGGGATGATCCGAGACGACCTCCACGGCCTCGAGGAGGCCGAGCGGATTGGCTACCCCGTCCTGATCAAGCCGTCGGCCGGTGGCGGCGGCAAGGGCATGCGCATGGTCCGTACGCCGCGCGAGCTCGAGGCAGCCCTCAAGATCTGTCGCTCCGAGGCGCGGGCGGCCTTCGGCGACGATTCGCTGTACCTCGAAAAATGGCTCGAGGACAATCGCCACGTCGAGGTCCAGGTGGCTGTCGACCGCTTCGGCCACGGGGTCCACCTCGGCGAGCGCGACTGCTCCGTCCAGCGCCGCCACCAGAAGTTCCTCGAGGAGGCACCCACGCCCGCGCTCGGCGAGGCTGCCCGGAACGAGCTGGCCGAGCGGGCGATCAAGGCCGTCGTCGCCGCCGGCTACGAGAACGTCGGAACGCTGGAGTTCCTCGTCGATCCTGCCGGCAATGCGTATTTCATCGAGATCAACTGCCGAATCCAGGTCGAGCATCCGATCACCGAGATGCTCACCGGGATCGATCTCGTCACCACCCAGATCCGGATTGCCGCCGGCGAGCCGCTCGGCTTCAGCCAGGCTGACGTGACCCTGCGCGGCCACGCCCTCGAGTTCCGGATCAACGCCGAGGACACCGAGCACGACTTCCGGCCGAGCACCGGGACCGTGGAGCGCTACCTGGTGCCCGGCGGACCCGGGGTGCGGATGGACAGCCACCTCTTCACCGGCTACGAGGTGCCGCCGTTCTACGACTCGCTGCTGGGCAAGCTGATCGTGTGGGGTCCCGACCGGCCGACGGCGATCGCCCGCTCCCGGGTCGCGCTCGACGAGCTCGTCGTGGAGGGCCTCGTCACGAACGTCGCGATCCACCAGGCCCTCCTCGTCAACGACATTTTCCTTGCCGGCGAGATGACCACGAATCTCGTCGATCGCGTCGGCTCGGCTGCGTTCCTCGCCGCCGCCGCCCGGTAGCCGCGTTGCAGACCTGCACTGAATCCGCCGCACGGGCCGATGCCCGCCCGGCACACTTCCCCCAGCACGTTCCATGGAGCTGCCCGTGACCGACGCCCGGCCTGCCATCGTCCATACGACCCGTGAGATCGAGGGGCTGATTCCGCACCGCTGGCCGTTCCTCCTCGTCGATCGGATCGTCGAGTACGACGAGGCGGCCCGGCGGATCGTCGGGCTCAAGGCGGTGACCGCATCGGAATGGTTCTTCCAGGGCCACTTCCCGGGCCTGCCGGTCATGCCCGGCGTGATCCAGGTCGAGGCGCTCGCCCAGACGATGGCCGTCTTCGTGGCCAAGCAGCCCGGGTTCGGCGACCGGATCGGGCTCTTCGGGGGGATCGACGAGTGCCGGTTCAAGCGGGTCGTGAGCCCGGGCGACACGCTCCGCCTCGAAGTGACGATGGAGAAGCTCGGACGGCGCTTCGGACGCGGGCTGGGCGTCGCGACGGTCGACGGCGAGGTCGCCTGCCAGGCCACCTTGAGCTTCATCATCCCCGACGCCTCGGTGCTCGGCTGATGGCCCGGATCGCGGTCCTCAGCGATGTCCACGGCAATCTCGTCGCCCTCGAGGCGGTTCGGGCCGCGCTCAGGAAGGAGCGGCCCGACGCGGTGATGATCTGCGGCGACCTGGTCCTCAACGGTCCTGATCCGGCCGGTGTCGTCGACGCGATCCGCGCGCTCGAAGGGGACGGGGCCCTGGTCGTGGCCGGCAACACCGATATCGCGGTGGCCGACTTCGACTATGCCGCCGCGTTCCCGTCGATGATGGACGGCGTGCCCGAATCGATCCGCTCCGCGGCCGAGTGGGCCCACGACCAGCTGGGCGAGGAGCGGATCGACTGGCTGCGCCGGCTGCCGGCAGAGCGCCGCCTGCGGATCGGCGAGCTCCTGGTCCTGGCGACGCACGCATCGCCCGGTTCGCAGACGGATGGCTTCGACGCTGCGCTCGACGCCAACGTGATGATCGAGCGGGCGTCCCGGACCGATGCCCGGGTGATCTGCTGCGGCCACACCCACCTGCCCGAGGTCCGCGACCTCGGCTGGAAGCTGGTCGTCAACGCCGGCAGTGCGGGCTACGTCTTCGACGGCGATCCGACCGCCTCGTGGGCGATCCTCACGGTCGACGGCGAGCAGGTCGCGGGCGAGATCCGGCGGACCGAGTTCGACTCCCTCGCGGTGAGCAACGCGCTCAGCGCCCGGGGCCTGCCGGGCGACGTCTATCGCGCGGCGACGGTCCGCAACGGGAAGCTCGTGCGATGAGCCGCTCGGAGCGCCGGGTCGTGGTGACCGGGATGGGTGTCATGTCGGGCATCGGCGTCGGCGTCCAGGCGACCTGGGAAGGCCTGATCGCCGGGCGCTCCGGGGTGACCCGGATCAGCTCGTTCGAGCCCGACCGGGTCGATTCGAAGATCGC
>JANWLH010000066.1 GCA_025450915.1 Candidatus Limnocylindrales bacterium
CCTGTTGGTAATGCGTCTGGTGCCGACAATCGGACGAACCTTGGGGCGGCGCATGGATGGGCGATACGCCGTGAGCCAGAATGCGGGACGCGGCCGAACCGGCACCCGGCGGAACCGGCGCGGATGCCCGATGATCCGCACATGGACCCATTCGAGCACCTCGAGGCCGCCGAGGCGATTGTCCGTGCCGGCGCCCGGCTCGGGGCGCGCGGGCTGATCGTCGCCGCCGAGGGCAATCTTTCGATCCGCCTTGGCGACCAGCTCCTGGTCACGCCGTCAGGCTTCCGCAAGGACGAGCTGAGCGTCGAGGACCTGCTCCTCGTGCCGCTCGATCCGGAGCCGTCACGTGGCGCCGCGGCCGGTGACGGTGCGGGCGGCGGCCCGCGGCCGAGCTCCGACATCGCGGTCCACCGCGCCGTGTACCGGGCGCGTCCCGACATCCGCGCCGTCGCCCACGCCCATCTCGCGGCGTCGCTCGGGCTGACGATCGCGGGCGAGCGGCCCAACCCCGACGACCTTCCCGAGACCCGCCTCCTCCTGCCCCGGCTGCCGTTCGTCCCGCTCCTGCCGATGGGCAGCCCGGAGATTGCCGCCGCCGTCGCCGCGGCCCTGACCGAGGGGCCGGAGCCGCTGGCCGCCGCCGTCCTCCAGGAACGCCACGGCGCGGTGACGGTCGGAATCACCCTCGACGCCGCGGTCGACCGGCTCGAGCTGGTCGATCTCCTCTGCCGCGTCCGCCGCGACGCGCTCCTGATCGAGGCTAGCCGGCGGGCTCGCTGAAGCGCTGAGCGGCGCCCATCTGCGCCCAGACCCGGGCCTGGGTCACGGCCAGCGCCTGGCGAACGTGGGCCCGATCATGGTGGGGCCACTCCGCCAGGATCTCGTCGACGCGCAGTGGCCCGATCTCGGGATGGATCCCGACCCTGGCCAGGTCCCCGGCCGAGAGCGAGCGAACGAGGGCGATCGCTGCGCTGCGCCCCACGGCGAAGGCCTCGACGAGCTCGATCGGGTCGGCGTCGTTGTCGTGACGCGCGGCGGCAACCTCCGGCGGATCCCAGCGCGTCAGGACGACCCGGTCGCCGGCGAGGATCTCCCGGATCCGGCCGGCGAAGCCGCGCTGGTCGGCCTCGATGAGGTGGCCGAGGCACTCGTTGACCGACCACTGGCCCGCGGTCGGCCGCCAGCGGGCGCCCTCGCCCAGCGCCCGGATCTCCGCCCGCATCGTGGCCACGGACGCGGCCAGCAGCGGGGCGATCTCGTCCGGTGGCAGTGCCGCCATCGGCTTCACGGTGCGACCGCCGCGGCGATCGGGGCCGGAACAACGGGCACGGCGGCCATGCCAGGCCGCGCGGGGAACGGCGGAAGCTCCGCCCCGCCTTCGGCCAGCCAGCACGCCGCCTGGTGGCCGGAGCCGACGTCGAAGAGCGGCGGCTCCTCGACCCGGCAACGGTCGAACGCGAGCGGGCAGCGCGGGTTGAAGCGGCAGCCGCTCGGGATGTGGGCGGCGTCGGGCGTCTCGCCCTGGAGGATGTAGCGGGCGGCCCGGGTCGCGGCGTCGGCGGGCTCGGGCGTCGGCGAGACGCTCACAAGGGCCTTGGTGTACGGGTTGCGCGGTGAGCGAATCACCGCCTCGGCCGGCCCGATCTCCATGATCTTGCCGAGGTACATGACGGCGATCCGATCGGCGATCACCCAGGCGAGCGACAGGTCGTGGGTGATGAACAGGTAGGTCAGCCCGAAATCGCGGCGCAGGTCGAGCATCAGCCGGAGCAGCTCGGTCCGGATCGACACGTCGAGCATCGAGACCGGTTCGTCGGCGACCACGAGCTCGGGGTTCATCACCAGGGCCCCGGCGATCACGACCCGCTGGCGCTGGCCGCCGGAGAGCTCGTGGGGGAAGCGGAAGGCGAACTCGTGGGCCGGGCGCAGCCCGGCGCTCTCGAGCGCGGCCATCACCCGGCGCTCCTTCTCGGCGTTCGACTTCGTCAGGTGGTTGACCTCGAGCGGCTCGGCCACGAAGTCGTGGATCGTCTGCTTCGGATTCAGCGTCTCGTACGGATCCTGGAAGATGATCTGGACCCGCCGGCGGTACTCGCGGAGCTTCGAGACGCCCCACCGGTCGCTGACATCCTGGCCGTCGAAGATCACGGTCCCGCCGGTTTGCTTCGTCAGCTTCACGATCACCCGGCCGGTCGTGGTCTTGCCCGAGCCTGACTCCCCGACGAGTCCCAGAACCTCGCCCTTGTTGATCGTCAGGTCGATGCCGTCGACCGCCCGGACATAGCCCCGCTGGCGGCGCCGCAGGGCATCGAGGATCCCCCCCCGGATCGGGAAGTGAACCTTGAGGCCGCTGAGCCTGAGGAGCTCGGTCACTGGATCTCGTCCAGCGAGCGATCGTCGGTGAGGCCATGGCCGGGGGCCAGGAGATGGACAGGCGCCGGGTCGACCGCCGCCTCGAGCTCGTCGATCGCATCGTCGCGGTCGGCGAAGACACCGGCTCCGAGGCCCGTATCGGCCGGCGCTTGGACGATCGCGTCCTTCGTCGGCCGGGTGACCGGCACGCCGCCGCTGCCCGGTGGGTAGAGATGGCAGGCGACCCGGACGCCGTCGGCGAACGTCACCTCGGGCGGCACCTCCACCGAGCAGACCGCCATCGCGAACGGGCAGCGCGGGTGGAACCGGCAGCCGGGCGGCGGCTCGCGCAGGTCGGGCGGCGAGCCCGGGATCACCTCGAGCGTGCGCCGGTCGGCGTGGATGTTCGGGAAGGCCCCGATGAGCTTCTGCGTGTACGGGTGCCGCGGCGTCCGGAAGATGACGTCGACCGCGCCCTCCTCGGCGACCTTGCCGGCGTACATGATCATGACCCGATCGCACGTCTCGGCGATCACCGACAGGTCGTGGGTGATCAGGATCAGCGACAGGCCGAGCTCCCGCCGGAGGCGCTCGAGGAGCTCCAGGATCTGGGCCTGGACCATGACGTCGAGGGCGGTGGTCGGCTCGTCGCCGATGACCACGGCCGGGTCGCAGGCGAGGGCCATCGCGATCATGGCCCGCTGGCGCATCCCGCCGGACAGCTCGTGCGGGTAGGCCTGGCCGCGCCGGGCCGGGATGCCCACCAGCTCGAGGAGCTCACCGGCGTGCTTGAGCGCCTCGGTCTTGTTGACCCTGAGCCGGAGCTCGACGGGCTCGGCGATCTGCTCGTTGATCCGGCGGACCGGATTCAGGGCGTTCATGGCGCCCTGGAAGATGATCGAGATCTCCCGCCAGCGGTAGCGCCGCAGGGCGTCTTCGGACTTCTTGGCGAGGTCGATCCCGAAGAGCTTGACGCTGCTGTCCTTGCCGATCCGGCCGTTGGCCGGGAGCAGCCGGACGAGCGACAGGGCGGTCGTGGTCTTGCCGCAGCCCGACTCGCCGGCGATGCCCAGTGCCTCGCCGTCATTCAGCGTGAAGCTGACGTCATCGACGGCCTTGATTGCGCCGCCGGCCATCTTGAACCGGGTGGTCAGGTGCTCGACGACGAGGAGCGGCGCGTTCGGGTCGGCCTGCTTCGGCAGCGGCCACTGGCGCCGCCCGCGGATCAGCGCCTGGGCATCGAGGGCCGCGGCCCGGGCCGCCACGGCGTCCTGCGCCTCGTCCGGGTCGTCGTCACCGACCGTGCCCGGCGCGGACCGGCCTGGACCGGTCATCGGCGCACCCGCAGGCGGGGGTTCAGGACGTCGTCGAGGGCCGAGCCGACGAGGGTGAAGGCCAGGACCACGAGCACGATGCAGACCGACGGTGGGACGACGTACCACCACGCGCCGAGGCCCATCGCCCCGGCCGACTCCGCCGCATTGAGCACCTGGCCCCAGGACGGCGCAAAGGGATCGCCGAGACCGATGAACGAAAGGGTCGTCTCGGTCAGGATCGAGCCGCCGAAGACGAGCACCGTGTTGGCCACGATCAGGTTCATCACGTTGGGCAGGATGTGCCGCCACATGATGTGACCAGGACCCGAGCCGATGACCCGCGCCCGGCCGACGAACGCCAGCTCCTTCACCGAGAGGGCCTGCGAGCGGATGATCCGGGCGGTCGACGCCCAGCTCGTCACGCCGATGACGACGACGATGACCAGCAGGGTGACCCGGATCCCGAAGAACTCCGAGTTCGCGCCGACGAGGTCCAGGATGATCGGGGCGAGGATCAGGGCGAGGACGAAGGTCGGCAGGACCAGGAAGAAGTCGGTGATCCGCATCAGGACCGTGTCGACCCGCCCGCCGACGTAGCCCGAGATGATCCCGACCAGCGCGCCCAGGAAGATCGTGACGATCGTCGCCAGCAGGCCGATGACCATCGAGATCCGGGTGCCGTGGATCGTCAGGTTGAGGATGTCCCGGCCGAGCTCGTCGGTCCCCAGCAGGTTCGCCGCGGTCGGCGGCGAGAGCGACGGGCCGGTCGCGGTCGTCGCGGTCTGGAGGTCGCCCACGAACAGGCTGGGCGCGATCGCGAGGACCGTGAACACGAGCAGGACGATCACCCCGATGACGCCGTCCGGCCGGCTCGCAAAGCGCCGGGCAAACGTGCGGATCGCCTGCAGGCGCAGGCGCAGGCGCTCATTGCGAACGCTTTGCTCGGGGACGGCCGGGGCGGTCATGACCGGACCCGGGGGTCGAGGCGGCCGTAGATCAGGTCCGCGACCAGGTTGGCGAGGACCACCGAGATGCTGAGCAGCAGGAAGATCCCCTGGAGGACCGGGTAGTCGCGGGCCTCGAGGGCGGTGACCGTCAGCGTGCCCAGGCCGGGCCAGTTGAAGACCACCTCGACGGTGATTGCCCCGCCGATCACGTAGCCCAGGTTGATCGCGATGAGGGTCACCGCCGGCAGCAGGGCATTGGGCAGGGCGTGGGAGCGGAGGATCCGGCCCGAGGTCAGGCCTTTCGCGCGGGCGGTGGTGACGTAGTCCTCGCCCAGGGTCTCGATCACCGAGGAGCGCATCAGGATCGAGTACTGGCCGATCAGGCCGATCGCGACCGTGGTGACCGGCAACGCCAGGTGGCCGAAGAAGTCGAGGAGCTGGCTGGCGAAGGTGTCGTCACCGCCGCCGATTGTCAGCATCCCGCTCGTCGGGAACCAGTGCAGGCCGACCGCGAAGACGCCCAGGATCAGGATCCCGATCACGAAGTAGGGCATCGAGTACAGGATCAGGCTGATCCCGTTGCCGATGTAGTCGATCGGTCCGCCGCGTTTCCAGCCCGAATAGGCGCCGAGGGCCAGCCCGAAGATGATCGCGAGCACCTCGCCCGCGCCGAACAGGATCACCGTGGGCCACAGCCGCCCGGCGAGCACGTCGGTCACCTGCTCGCCGTGGAACTTGAACGAGAAGCCCAGGTCGCCGGAGGCCGTCGCCTCGAGATAGTCGACGAGCTGATCGGGGATCAGCGGCTTGTCGAGCCCCCAGCGGGTGCGCGCCGCGGCCATCGCGTCCGCGGTGACGTTCGGGTTGCGCAGGAGGATCCGGTCCGGCGAGCCGGGCATCATCCGGAAGAGGACGAAGTTCAGGATGACGATCATGAAGATCGTCAGGCAGGCACCCACGACCTTCCGGATGAGGTAGCGGCTGCCCATTGGGTCAGGCGGGTCCGGCGACCCGGGCGGGGGGCTCGGCCGAGCCCTTGATCACTCATCCTCCTCGGCTGCGGCGGCCCGCCGGCGGCGGGTCATCCCGATGAACCCAACGAGCAGGATGGCGATCGCGATGATCCCCACGATCAGGGGCAACGGGCTGCCGCTGCTGCCCGAGTCGGTCGGCGCCGGCGCTGGGGCAACGGTCGGTGCCGGTCCACCGGAGCCTGCCGCCGTCGGCGCGGCGTTGGCCGTGGCCGAGGGCGCCGGGGTGGCCAGCGACGCATCGGTCAGCAGGGTGTAGTTGATCGAGCCGTCCTGGAAGAACGGCGCCCCACCGACGACGGGCTGGTTCTGCCAGCCCGCGAACTTGTCCGTGTGGTAGGCGTCGAGGTTGTTGTCGTAATAGAGGATGTCGTACGGCGCCTGGTCGTAGAAGATCTGCTGCATCTGCTCCATGTACGTCTTGCGTTCGGCGTCGGTGGCAGCCTCGTTCTGCTGGTCGTAGAGCTGGTCGTACTGGGCGTTCGACCACTGGCTGTCACTGGTGCTGCCGATCGACGAGGTCAGCAGGATTTGGAGCAGGGCGTTCGGATCCGGGTCACCGACCCAGCCCCAGATGACCATGTCGTAGTTGAGCTGGCCCTTGGCCGGCTTGGTCGTGTCGAGGGCCTCGTCGTCGACCAGGGTGCCTTCGTCGAGGACCTGGGTCGTGACCTTGACGCCCACCTGGCCGAACCAGCCCTGGATGAACTGGGCATCCTTGGCGTAGTCCGGGGTCGTGTTGGGCACGTAGAGGCGCAGGTTGATCGCCTTGCCCTGCTTGTCGACCCGGGTGCCGTCGGATCCGCGCGGGTACCCGGCGGCATCGAGCATCTGGTTCGACTTGGCGATGTCGAAGGTCCGGACGTCGTTCGGCTCGGTGTGCCAGGCCTTCTCCCACGGCGGGACCTGGGTCGTGCCCGGCGTGCCGTAGCCGAGGAGGACCTTCTGGATCAAGGTCGGCTTGTCGATGGCGTAGCCGAGAGCCTGGCGGAAGGCCGGGTCCTGGATGGCGGTCGTCGATGCCCCGCCGCCCTTGGTGTACGTGTTGTAGTTGAGCTGGGTGAAGCCGTTGCCTTCGCTGGCCAGGGCCACCGTGTTCTTGGCCGTCTTGAGCTGGTTGAAGGACTCGGCACTCGGGCTGTGGATGTAGTCGAGCTCGTTGTTCTTGAACGCCGCGACCATCGTGTCCGGGGCGCTCGGGTAGTACTGGAGGACGATCTCGTCGGCGGCGCCCTGCTTGCCCCAGTAATTGGGGTTGCGGACCATCCGCACGTACTGGCTCGTCGACTCGACGGCCTGGTAGGGGCCCGTGCCCACGACCGGCACCTTGTTCTCGAAGTCGGCGACGTTGGCCGGGGTCACGTTCTTCCAGATGTGCTGGGGCACGATCGGGATGTACGAGTGGGTGAGCTTGGTCGTCGGTCGCGATGAGGTGATGACGACCGTCGATGGATCGGGCGCGGTCACGCTCGTCACGAACGAATCCTTGAGGTACGGATCGAGGTAGCCGAGGCCGACGACGCCGCCGTTCTTCGTGCCCTCGAGCTCGAGGTTGTACGTGTAGACCACGTCGGCGCTCGTCGCCGGCACGCCGTCCGACCACTTCATCCCGTCGCGGATATGGAAGGTCCAGCTCAGCCCGTCTGGCGATTGGGTCCATTTGTCGGCGAACCCGGGAACCGGCTCGTTATTCGGCCCGAAGTTGACCAGCAGGTCGTAGTTGAGGGTGAAGACCTCGTAGCCGACGTTGAGGGCGGTCTCGAACGGGTTCAGGGAATCGAGGCTTTCGACCGTGCCCACCCGGAGCGTCAGGAGGTCCTTCGCGTGGACGGTCGCGGCCGGCAGCAGGGCGGCCAGGGCGAGGGCGAACGCAGCGATGGTGCGGGCAACCTTGGCCCGCAGGGACGATCGCATCGGGTGAGTCCTCCTCCGCGCGGCCCGGTCTGCTCCGCCGGCTCCGGCCGCATCGTTCGGGCAGGGTTGCACAACGACACCATCGTGCGCAAGGACCAACCACGTGGCGCATCGCTGTTGCGCCCGGCGGGACGGCTCAGACCATGAAGCTCGTCGGGGGATCGGCCTCGAGGAGGATCGGCCGATCGATCCTGAAGCGCTCGATCTCGGCCGCCGATGGCGTGACTCCGTCGACGATCAGCTCGGCGAGGATCCGGCCGATGAGCGAGCTGAACTTGAACGCATGGGCCGCTCCGAGGGCCACGAGGACCGACGGATGGTCCGGGAGGCGATCGATCACGAAGTCGCGATCAGGGGTCATCGTATACAGGCACGTCTTGGTGTAGATCTCCGGTCCGACGCTGCCCGGCAGATGCTCCGCCATGAAACCGTCGAGGCGGGCTCCGGCCACCCGGTCCGGCTCGAAGCTGCGCCCCCGGGCCGTCGTGGGCCGGCCGCCGACGTCCTCGGCGGCCTTCGGGCCGGCCTCGCCATAGGTCGGGAAGCCGTAGAAGCACGGCTCGTCCATCCAGATCCAGACCGGGAAGCGCTCCGGTGCGAAGTCCTCGGGGCGCGGGCAGGCGTAGTAGGTCACCTGCTCGCGGGTGATCGTCAGCGGCAACCGGCGACCCAGCGGAGCCAGGAGCTCGTTCGTCCAGGCGTCGGCCGCCAGGATCACGGTGCCCGCCCGGAAGGTGCCCGCACCGTCGGTCTCGATCTCGATCTCGCCGCCCAGGTCGCGCAAGCCGCTGACCGGCGTCCGATCGAGGAGCGTCGCCCCGTGCTCGCAGGCCAGCCGCTGGTGGGCGGCGTTCGCGCGGTTCGGATCGGCCAGGCCACCCGCAGCCTGGAAGATCGTGACGGTATCGTCGGCCAGCCGCCACTGAGGCCAGCGGCGCATCGTCTCGGCCGCGTCGAGCGTCTCGAACGGGACGCCCTCGGCGGCCAGGCTGCCCGAGTAGTCGGCCATCGGGATCCGGGCTCCGGCCGGCCACAGGTCGAGGCCGCCGGTCATCGTGACGACCTGGACGCCGGACTCGGCCTGGAGCAGGTCCCATGTCTCGTAGGCCCGCCGGGCCAGGCGCACATAGTCGGGCCGGTGGTACGAGAGGCGAATGATCCGGGAATGGTCCTGGCTCGCGCCGTTGGGATGGCCGAGCTCGAACTGCTCCAGGCCGAGGAGGTCGCCGCCGAGCCGCCGGCTCAGCCAGTAGGCAGCGCCACTGCCGATTCCTCCGAGGCCGATGACCGCCGCGGCATACTCCCGCCGCGACGGCTCAGCCATCCGGGCGGGTCCCGTCCAGGACAACCCGGCCGCCGAGCTCGACCGAGCCGTCGGCGGCGAGCCGGGTCGTGAGGCGTGAGCCCCGCCCCTTGACGATCTCGAGGCCCACGCCGAGGGCGTTGCCATGGGCATCGTCGGCGTCGACGAAGACTCGCAGGACGTGGAGCGTTGCGCTCACCGGCGCTCCCGCGCGACGCGTTCCAGCCCGGCGATCGTCAGCAGGTCGCTGATCTCGCCGGCGTCGATCATCGCCAGGGCCGCCTCGAACTCGACCCAGCGCACGCGCAGGTCCTCGGTGCCATCCGGGGAGGAATCGCCCGCGACGAGGTCGGTGGCCAGGAAGATCGTGCCGAGCTCGTCGGTCACCGAGTTCGAGACCGCCACCTTGCCGATCTCGCGCCAGGTGCCGGCGCTGAGGCCGGTCTCCTCGCGAAGCTCGCGCCGGGCCCCGTCGAGCGGGACCTCGTCGGGCGGGACGCCACCCTCGGGCAGCTCCCACGAGTAGCGATCGATCGTGTAGCGCCACTGGCCGACGAGGGCGACCCGGTCGTGCTCGTCGATTGCGACGATCGCGACGGCATGGTTGAGGAAGTGGACGACGCCGTAGATCCCCGGCTGCCCGTCGGGCCGGTCGACCTCGTCGTGGAGGACGCTGACCCAGGCGTTCTCGTAGACCAGCTGCCGCGATCGGCGCCGCCACGGTGATTCGCGGGGATCCGGCTCGCTCATCGGCGAATCGTACGTCCCGGGCGGCGCGTCGCGCTGACGGCCCGGCAGGAGCGCTCGCTAGACTCGACCGATGGCCGGCCACGATGCTCCGATCGCCGCCCTCTCATCGACGCATCGACCGGCTTCACAGCCGGTCCACGAGGTCGAGGTCCGGCGCGACGTCCGGATTCCCGTCCGCGACGGGCTCGAGCTGTCGGCCAACCTCTGGCTGCCGGCCGAGGCCGTGGTTACCGGCAGCGCGGCTCGCTTCCCGGCGATCCTCGAGATGATCCCCTACCGCAAGGACGACTGGCGCTGGGCGAGCGACGAGGCCCGCGGCCAGTGGCTGGCGGCCCGCGGCTTCGCCTTCTGCCGGCTCGACATCCGGGGGACCGGCAGCAGCCCGGGGATCGCGCTCGGCGAATACACCGCGGACGAGACCAACGACGGCTACGACGCGGTCGAGTGGCTGGCCGCCCAACCCTGGTCGAACGGCAACGTGGGGATGTGGGGGATCAGCTGGGGCGGCTTCTCGGCGATCCAGGTGGCGATGCTCCGGCCGCCGCACCTCCGGGCGATCGTGCCCGTCTACGCCTCCGATGATCGCTACACCGACGACGTCCACTACATCGGCGGCTGCGTCACCGCCAGCGAGCTGAGCCAGTACGCGGTGAGCATGGTGGGTTCCAACGCCCTGCCCCCGCGTCCGCGCTACCGCGGCGAGGCCTGGGAGGCGGAGTGGCGCGAGCGCCTCGAGCGGACACCCGTCTGGCTCTTCGAGTGGCTCCGCCGCCAGCAGGACGGATCCTTCTGGCGACAGGGCTCGCTCGCTCCGCACTGGAAGGCGCTGGTGGTGCCGATGCTCCTGATCGGCGGCTGGATGGATGGCTACGTCGACTCCGCGATCCGGATGCTCAGGTATTGCGAGAACGCGCCACGGCGGGCCCTGATCGGCAACTGGGTCCACGCCCTGCCCGACGAGGCCTATCCGGGCCCCAACATCGATTGGCTCCACGAGGTCACCCGGTTCTTCGACCATTGGCTCAAGGGCATCGACAACGGCGTCATGGATGAACCCGCCCTGATCTATTTCGAGCGCGACTACGCCCCACCGGAGCCATTTCCCGCGACGTGGCCCGGAAGGTGGCGGAGCGCGGGGCTGCCGCTGCCCAGTGGCCACGACCGGATCCTCCACCTCAGCCCGGCGGGCGGCCTGACCAAGTCGCGATCCGCCGCGGGTCGGGCGACGATCGTCCATCGCCCGACGATCGGAACGGCAGCGTCGCTGTCGTGGGGGGCCGGCTGGCCACCGAACGGGCTCGCCCGCGACCTCCGCCCCGACGAAGCCCTCCTGCCGACCTGGACGAGCCCGCCACTCACGGAGCCGCTCCACCTGTTCGACGGCTCGGTGGCACATCTCGCGATCAGCTCGTCGATGCCCGTCGCCACGGCGGTTGTGCGCCTCAGCGATCTGGCCCCGGATGGCACGGTTGCCCCGGTCGCCGCGGGAATCCGCAACCTCACCCAACGTCGCCTCACCACCGAGGTCGAGCCGCTCGAGCCGGGCGAGGTCGTCGAGTTCACGATCACGCTCCGGGCGACCGGCTACCGATTCGCGCCGGGCCACCGTATCCGGCTCTCGGTTGCGTCGGCCTACTGGCCGGTCATCTGGCCGTCGCCGTACGCCGGCGAGCTGACGATCCACCTCGGACCGTCGTACCTGATCCTGCGCACGGCCCCGACCGAGGCGGCGGCGGCGGCGCCCGCCTTCCGGACCGAGCCGGCGGGCCTGCCCGATGTGGGTGCCCGAGGCTCCGAGGAATCGGCCATCTGGCAGATCCAGCAGGACGTCCTCGCCGGCACCGTCACCGTGACGACCGGCAGCGGCGAGGCGCTGACCCTGCCCGACGGGACATCCCTGTACTCGTCGGAGTTGCTCGAGATGACCGCCAGCGACGCCGACCCGGCCCACGCCCGGATGCGCACCGAGGTCGTCTACCGCCTCGACCAGGATGGCCGGGCGATCGTGGCCGAGGCCAGCGGCCTGATGACCTCGACCGAGACCACCTTCGAGCTGAGCGTCGATCTCGATGTCACTCTTGACGGGGCCCCGTTCCACCACGGCAGTTGGGCCGAGACGATTCCACGGAGGCTGGTCTGATGACCCAGGCGGTTCCCTCGTCCGGACGCATCTCGCGTGCCGCGGCCAGCTTCACCGAGTCGGTGATCCGCGAGATGAATCGCCTCGCGGTCGAGGCCGGCGCGGTCAGCCTCGCCCAGGGGTTCCCGGACTTCGCCTGCCCGATCGAGCTCAAGGAGGCGGCCAATCGGGCCATCCTCGACGACGTCAACCAGTACGCGATCACCTGGGGCGCCAGGGCGCTGCGGGCCGCGATCGCCGCCAAGGTCGAGCGCTGTCATCCCGGCTGGGTAATCGATCCCGAGACGCAGATCACGGTGACCTGCGGGGCGACGGAGGCGATGATCGCGACGATGCTCGGGCTGCTCGATCCGGGCGACGAGGTCGTGATCTTCGAGCCGTTCTACGAGAACTACGGCCCCGACGCGATCCTGGCCGGCGCGATCCCCCGTTACGTGACCCTCCACCAGCCCGACTGGTCGATCGACCCCGACGAGCTGCGTGCCGCGTTCACCGGCCGGACCCGGGCGATCATCGTGAACTCGCCCCACAACCCGACCGGCAAGGTCTTCTCGCGAGCCGAGCTGGAGCTGATCGCCGGCCTGTGCCTCGAGCACGACGCCCTGGCGATCACCGACGACATCTACCAGCACATCGTCTTCACCGGCGAGCACATCCCCCTGGCCACCCTGCCGGGGATGGCCGAGCGGACGATCGCGATCGATTCGATGTCCAAGACCTACTCGGTCACCGGCTGGCGGGTCGGCTGGACGATCGCGAGCCCCGAGCTGACGGTGGGCATCCGGCGCGTCCACGACTTCCTGACCGTCGGTACCGCGGCGCCGCTCCAGCAGGCGGCGGTCGTGGCGCTCGGCTTTCCCCAAGCCTACTACCACCAGCTCGCGGCCGACTACCGGGCCCGGCGGGACCTGATCGTGCCCGCGCTCGAAGCCGCCGGGTTCCGCGTCTGGATCCCGGACGGCGCCTACTACGCGATGACCGACACGTCGGCGATCACCGAGCTCGACGACGTGACCTTTGCCCGGCACCTGATCCACGAGCCGGGAATAGCCGCAGTGCCCGGATCGTCGTTCTTCTCGCGACCCGAGCTCGGCCGGCAGAACCTCCGGTTTGCGTTCCCCAAGCGACACGAGACCCTCGAGGCAGCGACCGAGCGGCTGGCCCGGCTCAGGCCAGGGCAGCCGTGATCGCCGCGGCAGCCACGATCGAGGTCGACAGGGCGAGCGTGACGCTGGCCAGGGTGCCGACGAGGTAGTACTCGGCGAAGTGCCGGTCGTCGAGCTGCCGGAAGCGGGCCAGGGTCTTGGCCGCGATCACGAAGCCGATCGCCGCGGCCTGTCCGGCCAGGACGAGGACGCACACGATCAGCCGCTCGAGGATGCCGATCGTGGCCCCGACGCGCTCCGGCCCGGGCGCCGAGCCCGAGGCGGAGCCACGCGGGGCCAGGAGGATCCCGACGAGGAAGAACCCGCCCCGGATATTGACGATCAGGAGGTCGAGGACCACGACGACCATCGCCACCGCCGCGCCGAGATCGGCAACCGGCAGCACCCTGGCGCCGGCGGCATTGACCACGTCGTTCCAGGCCGACAGGGTCGGCTGGTCGCGGAGCAGGATGCTCGCTCCGACGATCAGGACGACGAAGTGGGCGGCCTGGTCGGCGAGGAAGAGGGCGGCCGGCAGCGACGTCCAGGCCCGGTCGCCGGGGGCATCGGGCGCACTCGGTGGCCCGGCGGGCTCGGCCACCGCAGCCGCCTCCGGGGCGGGCGCGGCCGGCTTTGGCGCGGGCCGGACCGCCCGCCGATGGAGGACCACCTTGCTCCGATCGATCAGGCCGTGGGCCAGCGCAACGATGACCAGGTAGCCCAGCCCGCGGACCCCGTAGGCCGCGACGAACGGCAGGAGGCAGATCGCGACGATCGCGGCGTGGATCGCCAGGCCGCGCCAGGCCCGATCGTCGGGAGCCGACTTGGCCTCGGCGATCGCGTCGGTCTGGAGGACGAAGTCCGCGACCAGGTGGGCGAGGATGGCGAGAGCGATGAGCAGGATGGCCGAATGCGACATCAGGTTACCGGCTCCGCCGACCGGCTGCGATCGAGGAGCGTGCGGATTGCCCGTGACAGCCGTTCGAGGGAGGGTACCCCGCCGCGCTCGGCGGCGACGGAGATCGTGGCCCTGCTCACATGCAGTCGATCAGCGACCTCCGAGCGCCGCAGGCCCTCGACGAGGATCAGGCCGGCCACTCGCCGCTGGGTGGGGCTGAGCTCTTCGAGCGCGGCCCCCAGGACCGGGGCCAGGTCGTCGAGCAGCTCGTCGACCGGCGGGACACCGGTCACGATCCGCAGGTTCGTCCGACGCCGGCGCGTCTCCTCGAGCGCTGCCCGGGCCGCCAGGAACGCCTCGCCGGTCCGCTGCGTGGCGGGGCCTTCGCCGGGCTCGACATGGCCGGAGGCGATCGCCCAGCGCATCGGCCGGGCGTCGTCGGCGAGGGCCGCCCGCAGGACGACCGCGACCGGATCTGCGGTTGGTCGAAGGAGGCCCTGGAGCTCATCGCCCTGGGTGAAGCCGAACCGGGCGAGGGTCTCCCGATCGTGGGCGGCCTGCAGCTCGGCACACAGCGCGCGGAGCCAGTCGGACGATCCCGCGGGATCCCGCCGGGAACGGACTACGTCGCCGAAGATGACGATGCCGAGCGAGGAATTCACCGTTGAAGGCTAACTCCATGCCAGTTAGCCGTCAATGGCTAATTATCAATCAAGTAGCCCTGGACGGCTAATCGTTGATCACGCCCGGCCGAGCATCGGGGCGAGGATCCCGGCGAGGTCCGACCGCGCGGACGCCGTCCGATAGTCGAGGAGCGGATGGGCCTCGATCGGGTGCTCCGTGACGGTACCGTCGCGGCGCAGGTAGACCACCGGGTAGACCGCCCCGGTGCCGTCGGTCTCGAGCGTCGCGGCGATCGCATCCGGACCACCGGCATCAACGAACCAGGCCAGTGGAACGATCCCGTCGTCGCGAATGCCCTCGGTCGGATCGAGGCTCAGCACCCGGGCAAGGTAAGCCCGCTGGTGCCACAGCTCCGGCCCCAGGGTGAGCTCGTCGAGGACGAAGTCGACAACCTGGTCCCTGGCCACCGCGGGCCGCTCGTCGGCCCGAGCAAAGCGGGTCGTGGCAATGTGCCGGGCGAGGACACGGGCGTTGTACCGGGCGCCCTGGACGGCACCCGAGTTCGACGGAATGCCGTGCTTCTTCAAGCCGGCCGACCCCTGGCCGATCGTGCCGGCAAAGAAGATCCCGGGCACCGTCGCGCTCTCCCAGTACGGCGTCTGGGCCGGCAGGCGGCTCTGGCCGAACGTCGCCACGCCCAGGTCGGGCAGGTCGAGCAGCGGCGCGACGAAGCCGGTCGCGGCGATGACGTCGTCGGCGTCGAAGACCATCTCGACCGAGTCGAGCGAACGCCGGGTGACGACTCGGAAGGGCGCTCCGTCCGCATCACCGCGCTCGATCCGCTCGATCGCCGCGTCGAGGATCGCCACGCCGCCACCCAGCACATGGTCCTCGTAGGGCTGGACGTAGCGCGCCCGGATCCCGACGAGGGAGTGCGTGTTCACCGACAGCTTGGCGGGCGACGGCGACGCGATGACGATCCGCTTCGCCCACGGCAGCATCCCGCTGGCCAGCTCGAAGCCCGAGTTCTGCTTGCCGATGATGAAGATCCGGCGGTCCGCGTACTGCTCGACCGGGCGGGTGTCGGCGTAGTGCGCCGCGAGCTCCATCCCCGGGCTGGTCGGTCGCCACGGTTCGGCGACGCCGACCGCGAACACGAGGGTCCCCGCGGTATACGTCCCGTCGCTCGTCTGGAGCTCGAACCGGCCGTCATCGAGCCGGCGCGTGCCGGTCCAGCGGCAACCGAAGCGGACACGCAGTCCGGTGCGGCTCACGAACGCCTCGAGCCCGGCCTGCATCTCCGGGCGGCTCGGGAAGTAGGAGGTGCCGTCCATCAGGCCGACCATCACCGCCCGGTGCTCGTCGGTCTCGGGGATCAGGCTGTTCCAGTCGTAGCGCTCGTAGGGTCGGGTGCCCCGGGCAACCGGCGCGAACGGCTTGGTCCAGGACAACAGGCGCTGGAAGAACGGCCATCGCCGGAACATGCCGGCCGGCTGCATGTCGGCCGACAGGACGGCGTGGTCGATCCCGTGACCGCGCAGGGCCGAGGAGACCTGCAGGCCACCCGGCCCACTCCCGACGACGATCAGTGGATAGTCGCCCGGCGGGAACGGGCGCTCGGTCAGCTCCGCCACCGGTTCGCGTTACGCAGCCGGCGGGCCGACGCCTGGAGCATCCGGTACATCAGCGTCGGGTGGTCGTTCAGGAACCCCTCCACGGCCGAGCTGGCCAGGACCAGGCAGCGCAGGGTGCCCAAGGCAACGACATCGGCCACCGGTGGCTCCCCGAGGAGGATCGACACCTCACCAAAGAACTCGCCCCGCGAGAGCTTCGCGCGCTCCTCGCCGTCGACCCGGATCGAGGCCTGGCCATCGAGGATCAGGTACAGCCCGCTGCCGGTCATCCCCTGGCGGAGGACCCGCTCGCCATCCTTGAACCAGGCTTCCTCGAACGCGTGGGCGACGCCCATGAGCTGGGGCGTGGTCAGATCGGCGAACAACGCGAAGCCGGCCAGCTCATCGGCGATCTCAGCGCTATCGGCCATCGTCCCGCTCAACCCTCCGACGACCGGGGATGTATCCCGCGCGGCCGTGTTCTAGCATCCTATACGCTGGAACCCGGGCCCGAAACCCGATCGACCAGCGATGGAGGGCATAGCGCCGGAGGTCAGGACCCAGATCACCGCCCCTGCTCTGCCGAGCGGCACCCTGACCTTCCTGTTCACCGACATCGAGGGTTCCACGAAGCTCGTCCAGGAGCTCGGTCCCGAATCATACGGCGAGATCCTCGCCCGTCACCGCGAGCTGCTCCGCGGCGCATGGGCCGCCCATGGCGGCCTCGAGATCGGCACCGAGGGCGACTCGTTCTTCGTCGTCTTCACCTCGGCGCCGGCGGCGGTCGCCGCGGCCGTCGACGCACAGCGGGCCCTGGCCGCCACCGAGTTCCCGTATGGCGTCGGCGCGATCCGCGTCCGGATGGGCCTCCACACCGGGCTGGGCATGATCAGTGGCGGGACGTATGTGGGGGCCGACGTGAACCGGGCAGCCCGGGTTGCGGCGGCCGCCAATGGCGGCCAGGTGGTCCTGTCATCGGCGACCGTGCCCCTCCTTGCCGGCGACCTGCCGCCGGGAGTCCGGACCCGCGATGTCGGCGAGCACCGGCTCAAGGATCTGCGCCCCGAACGACTGACGATCCTGGAGATCGACGGGGTCGTCGATGATCCCCGGCCGATCCGCTCGCTCGACAGCCGTCCGAACAACCTGCCGACCCAGGTGACCTCGTTCGTCGGACGGACGACCGAGCTGGCGGAGACGACCGCGAGGCTCGGGGCGACGCGCCTGCTGACCCTGACCGGACCGGGCGGCACGGGCAAGACCCGACTGTCCCTCCAGCTCGCCGCCGCCGTCGCCGAACAGTTTCCCGAAGGCGTCTTCTTCGTGGCCCTCGAACCGATCCGGGAGCCGGCCCTGGTCGGGACCACGATCGCCGCCGTCCTCGGGATCGCCGAGGACACGAGCGCACCGATCGGACAACGGCTGAGTACCTGGATCGGGGCGCGCAAGATCCTGCTCGACCTGGACAACTTCGAGCAGGTGATCGAGGCCGCGCCGCTGATCGGCGAGCTGCTCCGATCGACCAGCGAGCTCAAGCTGATCGTCTCGAGCCGGTCGCCGTTGCGCATCTCCGGCGAGCAGGAGTACCCCGTCCCCGGCCTGCCGACGCCGCCCGATCCGTCTGCCCAGGGCGCCCTGGAACGGGCGCGGCTCGGCGACGACTCGGGCCGGGCGGATCTCGCCGCGCTCTCGCGCTACGAATCCGTCCGCCTGTTCGTGGCCCGGGCGAGTGCCGTGAGGCCGGCGTTCCGGCTCACCGACGAGAACGCCGCGGCGGTGGCCGGCATCGTCATCCGCCTGCAGGGCATGCCCCTGGCGATCGAGCTTGCCGCCGCCCGGGTCAAGTTGCTGCCACCCGAGGCGATCCTCGAGCGGCTCCGCGACCAGCTGGCCACGCTCGGCGGCGGTGCCCGCGACCTGCCCGAGCGTCAGCAGACCCTGCGCGGGGCGATTGCCTGGAGCTATGACCTGCTCGATGAGCCGGCCCAGCGCCTGCTCCGCCGGCTGTCGGTCTTTGCCGGCGGTTGCAGCCTGGAGCTGGCCGAGTCGATCTGCGGTCCGGCATCCGAGCTTGGGCTGGATGTCCTCGACGGAATCGAGGCGCTCGTCGACCAGAGCCTGCTGCGCTCGGAGGATGTCGGGGGCGAGGCGCGCTTCCGGATGCTCGAGACGATCCGGGCATTCGCCGGGGAGCAACTGGCCGCCAGCGGCGAATCGGACACGATCAGGGAGCGCCATGCGCGGGCCTTTGATGCGCTGGCCCGGGAGGCGGCCGAGGAGCTGTCCGGCAGCGAGCAGCGAACGTGGCTCGATCGGCTCGACGTCGAGCACGACAACCTCCGCGCGGCACTCGAGTGGGCCACGGCCCGACCCGACCCGGACGTCGCGATTCCG
This sequence comes from Candidatus Limnocylindrales bacterium, assembly GCA_025450915.1. GTDB lineage: Bacteria > Chloroflexota > Limnocylindria > Limnocylindrales > CSP1-4 > Palsa-1033. Next base: position 18,428 of record JANWLH010000066.1, read on the forward strand.
CTCGGGTTCGCCCTCTGGCGCTTCTGGCAGAAGCGGGGCTACCTGATCGAGGGCCGTCGACGCCTCGAGCACATCGCTGACCAGCCCTGGTCGAGCGACGATCCGGCCCTTCGGGCGCGGCTGATGGAGGCGCTCGGCGGGATCGCCTGGTGGCAGGCCGACATCCTCGCGATGTCCGGCTTCTACCAGGAGGCCCTCGAGCGCTGGCGATCGACCGGCGACCGGGCCGAGATCGCCAATGCGCTGTACAACGCGTCGTTCTCGTACGTCTTCGTCGGCCCCGGCGTCGATGCATCGAACCTCGACCCGGATCGGATCGGCCTGGCCCTCATGGAGGAGGCGCTGGCGATCTACCGCGAGCTCGGCGACAAGCGTGGTGCGGGCAACGCGATCTGGGCGGTCGGCAACTGGCACTACTTCCACCAGCAAAAGGACGTCGCGCTGGGCAACTTCCGCGAGGCTCTCGAGCTGTTCTCGGCCACCAGCGACGAGACGATGGTGGCCTGGGCCCACCGGATGCTGGGCGCGACGCTCCTCCGTCTCGACCAGGTCGACGAGGCCGCCGGTCACCTCGAGGCGGCGATGCGCCAGTTCAAGAGCGCCGGTGACACGTCGGCCCTGACCCTCGCCCTCGATGATTACTCGGCGCTGGCCGCCGCCCGCGGCGACCTGCCGCGCTCGGCCCGCCTGCATGGCGCCGCCCGGGCCCTCGCCCAGTCGACCGGAGCCAACCTCTCGAGCATGATCGACAACCTCGACGTGGCGAACGCGAATGCAGAGACTGCCCGAACGCTGATGAGCGACGAGGAGATCGAGCGCCATGCGGCCGAGGGCCGGGCGATGAGCCTGGGCGATGCGGTGGCCTATGCGCTGGACGAACCCTGAGCATGGCCGAAGCCTGGATCCGGATCCTCGCGGACGACCCGCCGGCTGGCCGAGCACCGCACCCGATCTCGTCCGCGATCGCGCACCCGCGCGCTGATCCCGCGCAACCGGCCGCCCGGTTGGTCGACGACGATCCCGCTTCGCTGATCCTCACCTGCGCGAACTGCGGGGCGGCGATGGACGAGCGGAAATGCAAGCTGATCTGCTCCTGTGGGTACTTCCTTTCGTGTTCCGACTACTACTAGGCACGGCCCGATGACCGGCGCGCCGGGCGGCGGGCAGGCCGAGCGTTCGACCGTCGAGCGCTACTTCGCGGCGGTCAATGCCCGCGATGTCGCGTTGATCGTCGCGGACCTCGCCGATGACGCCGAGTGGTCATGGCCCGGCAGCGGCGAGGTCATCCGGGGACGAGCCACGATCGAGACCGTCGTCGCCCGGACACCGGCCCTGCCGCACGTCCTCGTCCACCGGATCATCGGCGGCCCGGACCTCGTGGCTGCCGTATGGACGGCCGCCTATGGCGACGGCGTGCCGTGGCGCAACATCAGCCTCCTCGAGTTCCGCGATGGCAAGATCGTGGCCAAGACCGATGGCTTCGGGTCGGCCTTCGAGCCGCCCGCCTGGCGCCGCGAGCTCGTCGCGCTGGAGCCCCTGCCGAAGCCCTAGACCCACGGGCCGCGCCCGTTCCACAGGGCGTGGCGGCGGGATCTGCGCACGGGCGGTGGGATCTGCCCGGCGCTTGTTGCACCCCGGATCGGACGGATGACCAGGTGCCGCAGCCCTCGGGCGGCGGGGCTCGTTCCACCGCCCGTCCGGTGCCCGCCCGAGCTCAGGTGACGGGCAGGTCTCGGCCGGCGGCGCGGGCGGCTTTGGCCTTGTCGGCCCAGGCCCCCAGGACGTTGTCCTTGTGCGGGCGGATCGGGCAGTGCTCGTCGCGGTTGCCCATCTCGTCGCAGTAGCCGAGGGCCACGCACTTGGGCGCGAGGAAGCTGCCCAGGAACGGGCTGACCTCGAAGATCTCGTGCCTGATCAGCTGGAAGAGCCGGCGGATCTCCCACTGGGCCATCGTGCACAGGCGGAGGCCCGACATGTGGATCAGGGCCCGCAGGTTCGTGGTCATCACGAGGTTCGTGCGGGTGGCGTTCGGGAACACGAACCGGGCGTCCTCACCGGGGATCCCGGCCGCCACGAGGTCGCTGTAGAGCTCCATCGAGCCCTCGATCTGCTCCTCGTAGCGCTGGCGCAGGTCGGGCTCGGCCTCGGCCAGCGTGCCGGGCAGCATCGTCGACGCGCCCTTGAACGTGACGTAGCGCTGACTCTGCTGGTCGAACGCAACCCCGGCCCGGTGGCGGACGAGCTGGTGGCTCAGGGTCCGCGAGACACCACTGATCCCGAACGTGAACACGATGTGCTCGATCGTGCTGCCGTGACCCGACTCGATCACGCCCTGGATCAGCTTGCGCTGCTTGGCGGGGTCGATCTGGCCATCGACGGCCCGCCGGAAGATCTCATCGGGGGCCAGCTCGGAGTAGCAGGTCCGACAGGCCGTGTAGATGAGCGGGACATAGAAGCGTTCGACGATGTCCCGATCCGGGAAAAGCAGGGTCGCCTTCATCCCGAGCTCGTGACGGCCCGGATTGCGCGGGATTCCCGTCTTCGCGCGGCCGGCGCCGGGGGCTGGAGTCGTCTCGGCCGTCATCGCCCGCAAGTGTAGCCCGCGAGTCGCGGACCGGACCCAGCCGGCTTGACGGAAGCGGCCGAGATCAGGGCAGCTCGCGGACGAACCGGCGGATGACCCGGGCCAGGCGCGGGCCGGCCGAGGCCCCCGCGGCCAGGACCTCTTCGTGGCTGAGCGGCTCGCCCGAGTAACCGGCCCCGGGATTCGTGATCAGCGAGACACCCGCGACCTCGATCCCGGCCCAGCGGCAGGCGATCGCCTCGAGGACCGTCGACATCCCGACGGCGTCACCGCCCAGGCCGCGGAACATCCGGACCTCGGCCGGTGTCTCGTAGGTCGGGCCGAGCAGGCCGACGTAGATGCCCTCCTCGAGGTTCGTCTCTTCGGCCCGGGCCGCGGCATGAAGCGCGGCGCGATGAGCCGGCGCATAGACATCGGTCAGGTCGGGGAAGCGCGGCCCGATCTCGTCAGAGTTCGGACCGAGAAGGGGCGTCCGGCCGGTGAGGTTGAGGTGATCCGCGATCACCATCAACGTGCCGGCGCCGTAGCCCGGGTTGAGGCCGCCGGCCGCGTTCGTCAGGACGACGGTCCGGGCACCGAGCCGGCCCATCAGCAGGACCGGCTGGACGACGAGCCCCGGATCGTTGCCCTCGTACATGTGGAACCGGCCCTGGAGCATCGCGATCGGCACGCCGTCGAGCCGGCCCAGCAACAGCCGACCGACGTGACCCGGGGCGGTCGCCGCGGGCCAGCCGGGCAGGTCCGCGAACGGAATCGCCACGGCATCGGCGAGGTCGTCGGCAAGGCCGCCGAGGCCCGATCCGAGCACGATCCCCGCCCGGGGCACGAGGTCGGTGCGCGCCCTCACGGCCGCCTCGAGCGCGGCCAGCCTGGCAGGCTGTTCCGCCGGCGGGATCGGACGCCCGCGGTCGATGTCGGTCATCGGCTGAGTCTAGCGTTCGGCGAAGCGCCGGCCCGGGGCCGGAATGGGTACCTGGTACCGCAAACCGGCGATATCCCCGGACCAACCGGCGACCGCCAAGCCGAATTCATCCCGAGCCACGCTCTGGGCGGCGCAACGAGCCGGCGCGTGGCAACGGATCGGCGTCGGAATGGGCCGAAACCGGCCATTTGATGTGCGGGGTACACAACCACGGGGGCCCACCCGCGGAACCACGGAACCGCGGTCGTCGCAGCAGTCGTCGAGGCGAACAGGCCCCGGACGCTTCGATCGCCCGAGCGGAGTATCGACACCGGGATGCCGATCGCGTCCATTCGGGCGATCCCCGTCGAGCGCGGGCCCGAAGGCCGCGTGGCGGGTAGAGAAGCGCCCGAAGCGACCGGTCAGTCGGCGAATGCCCTTGATGTGATCTCGAACTTCCGCTTTCCGATGGCCCCTTCGGGCAAGACGAATCATCGCCGGATCAACGCCCGATGGCAACGGCGTTATCCACGAGTTACCGGGGAACGCGCAATCCGTTTCCACCAATCCACCGTCGCTGTGGACATCAGGTGGACAACGCGACGGGCTCGCCCAGCCAACGCTCGGCCACGGCGCGACGAGGCTCAGCCGCCGATCGCGAACATCTCGATCCGGGGCCGGTTGGTCGTGGCTTCCGAGCGCAGCTCCGAGTAGCGATCGGCGCGAATCCGCCAGACCGCCCGGATGAGCTCGGTCAGTTCGGCGGCGGTCGAACCGTCACGGAGGGGCGCCCGCAGGTCCGTCCCGTCGACGCCGAACAGACACGTGTAGAGCTTGCCTTCCGCGGACAGCCGCGCCCGCGTGCATGCGCTGCAGAAGGGCTGGCTGACCGAGGCAATCACCCCGACCTCGCCGGGGTTGTCGCGGTACGCCCAGCGGTCGGCAACCTCGCCCGGGTAGTTCGGCGGGACCGATTCGAGGCCCAGCTCGGCGTCGAGCGTGGCCAGGATCTCGGCGGCCGGCACGACCTCATCGAGGCGCCAGCCGTTGCTGTGGCCGACGTCCATGTACTCGATGAACCGCAGGATGTGGCCCTCGTGCCGCGCCCAGCGGGCCATCGGCAGGATGCTCGTCTCGTTGATCCCCCGCCGGACGACCATGTTGATCTTGAGCGGTGAGAAGCCCGCCTCGCCTGCGGCGGCGATTCCGTCCAGCACTTTCGCGACCGGGTAGTCGACCCCGTTCATCGCCCGGAACGTCGGATCGTCGAGTGAGTCGAGGCTGACCGTGATCCGGCCCAGGCCGGCATCGCGCAGCGGCTCGGCGAGCTGGCGGAGGGCCGAGCCGTTCGTGGTGAGGGTCAGGTCGAGCGGCCCACCGTCGGGTCGCCGGAGGGCGGCGAGCATCGCGATCAGGTCGGGCAGGTTGCGCCGGACGAGCGGCTCGCCGCCCGTCACCCGGAGCTTCTCGACACCCTCGGCCACGAAGACCGCCGCGAGCCGTTCGATCTCCTCGAAGGTCAGCACCTCGGAGCGCGGCAGGAAGGCGAAGTCGCGTCCGTAGATCTCGCGGGGCATGCAGTAGGTGCAGCGGAAGTTGCACCGGTCGGTGACGGAGATCCGCAGGTCGTGCAGGCGCCGACCGAATCGATCGAGCTGCCGGCCGCCGGCCGCCGACGGATTGACGGCGGCAGTGCTCGGCGATTGGGCTGGCGGGACCATCGAGCCATGGTAACGCCGACGCCCGCGAAGACCATATGAACGCGGGGTATGAACCCCGGCGAGATGCCCGAATCCGGAGGATTCCCTCGAGAACTCGCGCAGCCGGCGGGCTCCGGCCCAGGCGTTGCGCGACGACAACGGAGGCCGCCGGCCGGCGGTGACGGCGGACAACGAGTCGATCCCGGCTCGGGACCTCCGGTACCACCGGATCGACCGATTGGTACCACTAGCGCACTCCACCGGACCGCCACCCGCTCCTACGATGCCCACACGTCCTCAGAGACTGCAACCCGAGCTCTCACCTGGAGGGAACCGCACGATCCATGGCAACGACCGAATCACGCACCGGCTTCCGACTCCCCTGGAGCTCGGAGGAGCGGAGTGACAAGGCGCCCGTTGACCGGACCGCCGAGGCACCCACCACGGACGAGCCCGCGGACGCCGTGACCGGGGCAACCAGCGCGGCCCCGGAAGCGATCGACGAGACCGCCGCCCTGTCGCCCGAGGCGATCGGTGCCGAGTCTGCTGCCGAGCCGACCGAGGCCACCGAGTCCGACCAGACCATCGCATCAGATTCGAGCGCGAAGGAAGCTTCCGTGGAGTCCACCGCCACCGCCCCAGCCGCGCCGGCGCCGTCCCGATCCACGAGCGATCCTTCTGTCGCCAGGAAGCCGACGAAGTTCGTCCTCGATCTGACCCGCGCGATGCAGGCCGCCGCGGAAGAGTCGCGGGCCCAGACGATGAGCCAGTTCCAGGCCGACGCAAAGACGTTCATCGAGGGCATCCACTCGCGTTCGGCCGTCGAGGCGACCGACCTGCGCAAGCGTTCCGATGACGACATCGCCGGCATCCAGGAGTGGTCGAAGGCCGAGATCGCCCGGATCCGCGAAGAGACCCAGGGCAAGATCGCCGAGCGCAAGCTCGGCCTGGAGCGCGAGCTCGAGGAGCACGCCGGCCAGATCGAATACGAGATCGACCGCGTCCAGAGCCGGGTCGCCGGCTTCGAGCTCGAGATGGAGCGCTTCTTCGAGCAGCTCGTCACCGAGGCCGACCCGACCCAGATCGCCGTGATGGCCCAGACCCTGCCCGAGCCGCCGTCGTTCGACGCCTCGGTGCCCTGGCAGCCGTCCGCGGCCCTCGCTGAGCTGATCGGCGACACGCCGGTCGCGGCGAGCTCCAGCCCGGCCGAGACCGAGCCCGAGGCACCCGCGGAGGGCGCGGCCGAGGTCGTCGACAGCGAGGCCGCGATGGCCGCGATCGAGGCTGCCCACCAGGCCGCCGAGGTCACCGAAGGGGAAGCCACGACCGAACAGGCCGCCGGTGGCGAGACGGCAACCGACGAGAATGATCCACGCCTGGCCGCCCTCGGGTTGGCCCCGAACTTCGATGCCGCCGAGGCCGAAGCGGCCGCCGAGGCAACGACCGCCGACGACGAGATCCCGACGATGGGCGATGACGCTCTCGCCGCCCGGCTTGCCGGCCTCGTTCCGCCCGAAGGCGAGACCGAGGCTCGCCCGGCACGGGCCGCCTCGGAGCAGACGTCGAAGGTCGTCGTCTCCGGCCTGGTCAGCGTGGCCAGCATTGCCAGCTTCAAGCGCCACCTCGGTCGCGTGAGCGGCGTCCAGTCGGTGGGCGTCTCATCGGGACCCGACGGCGAGTTCGTCTTCACCGTTCATCACGACGATGCCGTCAATCTCAGCGAGGTCGTTCCCGGGCTGCCGGGCTTCCGGGCCCGGGTCACGAATGCTGCCGACGGTGTCGTCAGCGTGACGGCCCACGATCCAGAGTCCGGGAGCTAGGCAGCCATGGGCCGCCAGGCTATCGTCGTCGCGCTGCCCCGCGACGAGCAGGTCGCTGTCATCCGCGAGCTCACCGAAGCCGGCTTCGAGGCACTTCCGGTCACGACCCCGCAGGACCTCGAGACGATCCTGAACGGCCGGCGGGAAATCGGCGTCGCGATCCTCGACGGCGAGAGCGACTTCGACCGCTCGCTCGAGTTCTACTCCCTGCTCCACGACTCGGACCGCGACATCCCCGCCCTGATGGTCGTGTCGCCGCGGGCGCTCGATCGCCTGGCCGGTGCCGCCACCAAGGCCAACATCGACGATGAGTTCTTCACCCGGCCGTACTCGACCGATTCGCTCCGCTGGCGAATCGAGGCGATGTTGATCCGCTCCGTGACGATCGACGATGGTAGCGGTCCGATCCTCCAGTCGAGTGGCGACTTCGAGTCGGAGTCGTGGTCGAAGCGGGCCACGATCGTCTCGATCTTCAATCCCAAGGGTGGGGTCGGCAAGACCACGACGGCCCTGAACCTGGCGGCGGCGCTCCAGGTCCGGCTGGGCCTCAAGGTGATGCTCGTCGACGCCGACACGGTCACCGGTCACATCGCCACGTCGCTCGGCCTCGAGTCGGTCACGACGGTCGTCGACGCCTGGACCGACGACGTCGAAGAGGGTCGCGCCGAGCGCAGCCTCATCGACATCGCCACCCAGCATGCGAACGGCCTGACGGTCTGCGTCCTGACCGCGAGCCCCCTGAACACCGAGATCCTCGTGCCGGAGCAGGTCGGCGATGCCATCCGCGCGGCCCGGCGCGGCTTCGATTTCATCATCGTCGACATGCACCCGTCGTACAGCCCGCTCAACCAGACGATCTTCGAGCGGAGCGACCGGATCCTCGTGCCGGTGACCCCGGACGTGCCCGCGCTCCGGGCGGCCGTCCAGATGCGCGATGTCGCCCAGGAGCTGGGCGTCCGCGACAAGCTGGCCCTCGTCGTCAACCGGGCAAACAGCGGCGTCTCGGTCGCCGACATGGAGCGAACGGTCGGAATGCCGGCTCTCGCCCTGATCCGGTCGGGCGGCCTGCTCTTCGTGCGGGCAGCCAACGAGGGCCGCTCGGTGGTCGAGCAGTACCCCAAGGAGAAGGTGACCGAGGACTTCGAGATCCTCGCGCAGAAGCTCGTCGGCACCGAATTCCAGGCCGCCGAGAAGGGCGCCGCCGCGAAGCCGGCGTTCCGGATCTTCAATCGCTCGAAGGAACCGGCCCGGGCCTGACCCTCAGCCCGGCGCGGTCTCCTCGGTCCCGCTGCCCTCGAGCTGCTCCACCCGCCGCAGGTAGTGGCGATTGACGAGGATCGTGTCGGTCGGCGTGTCCCCGATGCGCGTCTCGTTGAGCATCACCAAACCGTCGGTCACCGCGAAGAACATGTCGCTCGAGCGATCGAGCAGGCGCTCCGGCTCGTAGCCCGGGAAGACGTGGACCGTGCCCCGGACGCGGAACGGCGGGACTTCGAGGATCACCCCGTAGCTGACCTTGTGGACCCGGTGGGCGGCCTTCTCCTCGTCCGAGAAGTCCGGTAGGGAATCCTCGCCCGCCAGGACGACGATCAGGTCGTAGGGGTCGATCAGGCGCAGGCCGGGGACTGCGCTGAAGGGCTCGGAGCCGTCGAGCGGTGCCCAGCTCACGTCGCGGATCGAGATCGCGTCGCGCTTGTTGAGGGCGTCCGAGAGGCGGCCCTCCACCTCCATGACGCCCACCAGCCGCCATTCCTCGGTGACGCCGTCGAAGGCGATCCCGCCGGCCGCAGCGGGATGGGGCACCAGCGCTGCCGCGGTCAGCGCCGTCGCGGCCGTCACGGTCGCCGCGCCCGCCTGGGCCGCCTCCCCGGCCCGTCCATCGCGCTTGCCGAACCCGAACGGCACCTACTCCTCCTCGGCCGAGCCGCTGTTGTCGCGGATCGTCTCGACCACACCGGCATCGGCCAGGGTGGTGGTGTCACCGAGGACCCGGTTCTCGGCGATGTCCCGGAGCAGCCGGCGCATGATCTTGCCCGAGCGCGTCTTGGGCAGGTCCGGGGTGAACATCAGGAACTTGGGCCGGGCGATCGGGCCGATCACGTAGGCGACGTGCTCGCGGAGCTGGACTGCCAGGCTGTCGTTCGGCTCGACGCCCGTCTTGAGGGTCACGAAGGCGAAGATCGCCTGCCCACTGACCTCGTCGAGCTTGCCCACGACGGCCGCTTCGGCGACGCTGGGGTGATCGACCAGGGCCGACTCGACCTCGATCGTGCTGATCCGATGGCCGGCGACGTTCATGACGTCATCGACCCGGCCGAGCAGCCAGTAGTAGCCCTCGTCGTCGCGCTTGGCCCCGTCGCCCGCGAAGTACATCCCCGGAAAGCGGCTCCAGTAGGTCGAGCGATAGCGCTCGGGATCGCCATAGATCCCGCGGAGCATCGAGGGCCAGGGCTGCTTGAGGACGAGGTAGCCGCCACCGCCCAGGGGCACGCTCTGCCCCGCAGCATCGACGACGTCGGCGACGATGCCCGGCAGCGGGAACGTCGCCGAGCCGGGTTTCGTGGTCGTGACCCCGGGCAGCGGGCTGATCAGGATCGAGCCGGTTTCCGTCTGCCACCAGGTGTCGACGATCGGCGTCCGGCCACCGCCGATCGTGCGGTGGTACCAGAGCCAGGCCTCCGGGTTGATCGGCTCGCCGACCGACCCGAGGACGCGCAGCGACGACAGGTCGTGGCGCTCCGGGAACGATTCGCCCTGCTTCATGAACGCCCGGATCGCGGTCGGCGCGCAATACAGGACGGTCACCTTGAGGTCCTCGATGATCTGCCACCAGCGGTCCCACTCGGGCGTGTCCGGGGCGCCTTCGTACAGGACGCCGGTCGTCGCGTTGGCCAGCGGGCCGTACACGATGTAGCTGTGGCCGGTGACCCAGCCGATGTCGGCGGCGCACCAGTAGACGTCGTCGGGCTTGATGTCGAAGACGATCTCGTGGGTGAACGAGGTGCCGAGCAGGTAGCCGGCCGAGGTGTGGATGATGCCCTTGGGTTTGGCCGTCGTGCCCGACGTGTAGAGCAGGTAGAGAAGCTGCTCGCTGTCGACCGGGACCGGCGGGCAGATCGGATCCTGGCGATCGACGATGTCGTGCCACCAATGATCGCGGCCCTCGACCATGTGGACGCCGTCGCCGATCCGGCTGACGACGATCGAGGCGGTGATCGAGGGCGTCGAGGCAAGCGCCTCGTCCGCGTGGTGCTTGAGCCCGACGGGCTTGCCCCGCCGCCAGCCACCGTCCGCGGTGATCAGGACCTTGGCCTGGGCATCGTTGATCCGGTCGGAGAGCGCCTCGGCGGAGAAGCCGCCGAAGATCACCGTGTGGGCCGCCCCGAGCCGGGCACAGGCCAGCATCGCGATCGGCAGCTCCGGGATCATCGGCATGTAGATGGCCACCCGGTCACCGGTCTGGATGCCCAGCTCCTTGAGCGCATTGGCGGCCTTGCCAACCTCCCGGAGCAGGTCGGCATAGGTCAGCGTCCGGGTGTCGCCCGGCTCGCCGATCCAGTGATAGGCAACCTTGTCACCGAGGCCGTTCTCGACATGCCGGTCGAGGCAGTTCTCCGAGACGTTCAGGCGGCCGCCGAGGAACCACTTCGCGAAGGGCAGCTCCCATTCGAGCGTCGTGTGGAACGGCTCGGTCCAGCGCAGCCGCTCGCGGGCCCGTGTCGCCCAGAACGCCTCGAAGTCGGCGTCGGCCTCCGCGTACAGGTCGGCGCCCGCATTGGCCTGGGTGGAGAACGCGGGGTCGGGCGGGAAGGTGCGCCCCTCGACGAGGAGGTTCTCGATCTCAGGCTGGGACTCGAGTTCGTTGCTCACGACACGTCTCCTGCGGCTTCTGCTGGCCATTCTACGCGGGCGCCTGCGCCCGGCTGCTCCACCGGCGAGTGAAGGCCCGCGGCGTCAGCCGTCGACCGGCGGGGCGTCGGGCGGGCTTTCGGGACCCGCCGGGTCGTCGGGTCGCTGGGGACGCGCGACGGGACCGGCCATCATCGAACCGCTCACGGGCATGCCCGAGGGCAGGACGGGCGCGGGGATCTCGATGTCGTTCGCAGCCATCGCCGCGAGGATCCGCTTGCGCAGCTCACCGGTCACGGCAACCATCTCGCCGGCCTGTACCCGCCCGAGGATCTTGAGGGTGATCCCCCGCTCGCCGAGCTGGTCGACCCGATCGACCGTGGGTGTCTCGAGGATCTTTGCCGCCCACGCCGGATCGGCCGCCAGGCCCGCCCCGACGCCGTCGAAGACGCTGATCGCGTGCTCGATGTCCGTGCCGTAGGCGACGACGACGTCGTGGTTGATCCGGCGCCAGACCCGGGTCCGGTTCGAGGCCACCTTGATCTCGCCGTTGGGCACGTTGTGGACCACGCCGTCGGCGTCGCGCAGGACAGTCCGCCGGAGGGTCAGCTCCTCGACGGTTCCGGTCACCCCGGCGATCTCGACGACGTCGCCCTGGCCGTACTGGTTCTCGAGGAGGATCAGGATCCCCGAGAAGAAGTCCCGGACGATTGCCTGGGCACCGAAGCCGATGGCGATGCCCACGACGCCGAGCCCGGCGATCGCCGGCCCGACATCGAGCCCGATCTGCTCGAGGACGAGGAGGCCGCCGATCGTGAGCACGAAACCCTTGACGACGTAGCCGGCGAGCGCATCGATCGTGGCGAAGCGCTTGCTGACCTCGGCCGCCTCGTCCAGGCTCGCCTCGGATTGGGCCCTTGCCTGCATGGCCCCGAGGACCCGCCGCAGGGCGCCCATCGAGACCCGGGTGATCGCAACGCACACGACCACGATGACCAGGACGATCAGGAGCCGGTCGGCGATCACTGCCGCCCAGCCCGCGTAGGTATCAGGCATGTCCCGTCCAGCCTAGCGTGCCCGGCAGCCCCGCTGCCGGCCTCGGTCCCGGTCCCTGGTCAGGCGGCGGCACCGCCGAGGCGGACCGAGATCGCGGCGGCCGCCTCGCGGGCCTGCGAGGCGAGCTCGGGGATCCGGCGGGGGGTGAGCCGGAAGGCCGGACCCCAGATGTCGACCGCGGCGATGACGGCGCCGCGCGCATCGAAGACCGGCGCGGCCACCGCGTTGAGGCCGAGCTCGAACTCGCCGATCGCAGTGGCGTACCCGCGTCGGCGAACACGCGAGAGCTCCTCGAGGAGCGGTTCGAGCTCGGTCAGCGTGCGCTCGGTATAGGCCGCCAGGCCCTTGCGCACGATGCGCAGGACCTCGCGCTCGGCCAGCGCCGCGAGGAGCACCTTGCCGGAGGCGACGCAATGGAGCGGCGTGGACCGGCCGGTCCAGTCGCCGACGGCAATGAGGTTCGGCCCGTCCGCCTGGGCGACGGTCAACAGCTGGTCACCCTCGAGGGCACCGAGGCCGGTCGTCTCGCGGGTGAGGCGCGCCAGCCGTTCGAGTTCGGGCATCGCGATCCCGCGCAGGTCGAGGGTCCGCTCGGCCCGTTCGGCGAGGCGGATGACGACGAGCCCAAGGCGGTACTTGCCGGTCTCCTCGTCCTGCTCGACCAGGCCGCGCCGTTCGAGGGTGGCCAGCAGGCGCGACGCCGTCGACTTGTGCAGGCCAAGGCGGCGGGCAAGCTCGGTCACCCCGGCCTCGCCGGCCGACTCGCCGAGGGCGAGCAGGAGCGAGGCCGCCCGGTCGACCGAGCGGACTGCATTCCCGTCGATCAACGCCGTCGCTCCATCAGTCGAGCACGAGCGACGGCGCGGCGATCCCCTGCGCCCGGGCATCGAGGGCCGCCTCGAGCGAGCCCTCGAACGCCTCGAGGACCTGGGCCTCGTCGGCGTCGTCGTGGGCCGCGCACAGGAACCACGGCTCGCGCGAGTCGGGCTCGGGCATCGCCCCGCGCGGGTGCATGCCCACCGCGACGGCGTCGTACAGGTCGTGGTCGGTCCTGACCCAGTCGCGATACTCGCGGACGTCCTCGCTCGTGAACATGATCCCGAACATCGCCGGCACGCCGGTGAAGTTGAAGGGCAGGCCCTTGGCGTTGAGGATCGAGGCCAGGCCGGCCTGGATCGACAGGCCACGCTTCCTGATCCCCTCGACGACCGAGCCGTCCTTGAGGATCGACAGCGTCGCGACGGCCGCGGCGGCGGCAACCCGGTTGCCGGCGTAGGTCCCACCGTGGCTGACCTTGTCGGGCAGCATGTCCATGACTTCCCGCCGGCCGCCGAATGCCGCCGCGGGATAGCCATTGCCGATGGCCTTGGCGAAGGAGCCCAGGTCGGGCTTGATCCCGAAGTACTCGGCTGCGCCGCCCCGGGCGATCCGGAAGCCCGTCTTGACCTCGTCGAAGATCAGCAGGGCCCCGAACTCCTCGGTGATCGCCCGGACACCCTGGTGGAAGCCCTCCTTGGGCAGGATCCCCTGGGCATTGCCCAGGACCGGCTCGATGATCACTGCGGCGATGTCGTCGCCCTCGGCCTCGAAGACCCGCCGGAGCGTGGCCAGGTCGTTGTAGGGCACGGGGATCACCGTCTGGGTGACCGCCTCGGGGATCCCCCGGCCCCAGGCCAGGTGGACCGGGTTGTCGCGATCGCCCAGCTCGCCCATGTCGTTGGGCAGGACGCTGATCAGGGCGTAGTCGTGGACGCCGTGGTACTGGCCCTCGAACTTGATGATCTTCTCGCGGCCGGTGAAGGCCCGGGCGATGCGCATCAGGTGCATCGTGGCTTCGGTGCCCGAGACGGTCATCCGGGCCATCTCCACCCAGCCCGTGATCTCGCAGATCAGCTCACACGCCCGGACCTCGTCCTCGCTGGTCAGCGAGAAGCTCACGCCCCGGCGCATCCGCTCGTTGACGTAGTCGTCGACCCGCGGATCGGCGTGGCCGAGCATGACCGGGCCATAGCCCAGGCGCAGGTCGACGTATTCGTTCTGGTCCATGTCCCAGACCCGGCCGCCCTTGCCCCGATCGACGTAGATCGTGTCCTCGCCCCAGGTCCGGAAGTTCGAGTCGGTGCCGCCGGGCATGGACTTCAGCGCGCGCTGGTACAGCTCGGCCTGGCGCTCGCGCTTGAGGGTGGGCGTGGGGCGGACGGCGGGCTCGGTGGCCATGGTTCCCTCCGGATGGAGCAGCAGTCGCAGCGATGCGACAGGCGGGACGGGTGCCCGGGTCGCGCAACGTTCCCTGATGGCGTTGCGCGATGCGGGACTGGTTGGGCCCAAGAATGCCACGAGCCGAGCAGACCGGTCAACACGATATTCGCGGCTCATCGACGGCTCTCGTGCGGAATCCGACGATGATTCGCCAGTCACCCGTGCAAACCGGCGTTTGCCGAAGCGCGTGTCAGGCCGGCGGGGCCTCGCGGTCGAGTCGTACCAGCCAGCGCGGCAGGCCGGCGCTGCGGGCCCACAACGGCGCGCAGCGACGCATCCCGTTGGGCGGCCGGCCCGGACCAGCCACGTTCCGCGAGCGGTCCGCCCTATCCCGCAGGGTCCGGCATGGTCGCGGGCACCCCAGCGATTGCCGTGAGCAGCTCAGTCAGGACGAATGAGTCCTTGGCGACGTAGGCCGGTCGCCGTCCCGCGGACGCCTCGCCCGCCTGCCACGCGGCGATCGCAGCCCCGCCCGCCTCCATCGCCTCCAGGCTCGACCAGAACGTCAGGGAGATGCGCTGCGCGCTGTCGGGCGCCCGGAGGAAGAAGACCTGGCACAGCCCGTGGGCGCCCTCGAGCATCTCGCTGAAGGACGTCACCCAGAGGTCGGCTGCCGCCTCGTTCTGATCGGGCGCGAGCGCCAGGTAGCCGAGCCGGCCGACGGCGGGGACCAGGTCGTGGACGACGGAGGACACGACGTCGAAGAAGGCGACGGCTTCGGGACTCGGCAGCATCTCGGGGACCTGGCCGGCGAGGAGCGGCTGGGCGTTCATCGCGACCCCGGCCGCGCCCGCCGCCTCCCGATCATCGAACAGGCTCACCGAGAACGCCTCGAGCTCGGCGAAGCGACCGAAGTAGACCGCCCGGAACCCGGGCTGGCGGGCAAGCGACGGTGCCACGCGGTCGGACGCGTTGCGCTCCGCCTCCTCGCGATGCTCCAGGGTGGCCAACCTGAACCGAGCGACTCTCGCAATCATCCGGGGACGCCTCCGCTCAACGATAGGAGGCGGATGGTAAAGGGCCTTGTCGATACTCGTCAAGCCCCTTGTCTATACTCTCGTGTCATGACGACTGGAGACCGCCCTCGCCCCCAGGCCCTGATCGGGGCGCTCCTCGCGATCCCGAGCCACGAGCTCCAGCGGCGGGTCCAGGCAGGGTTCGCCGAGGCCGGGCTGTCGGAGATCAGGCCCGCCCACATCGCGATCTTCCAGTTGCTCCCGGTCGAGGGCGCGCGCGTCACCGAGCTCGCACAGCAGATCGGGACGACCAAGCAGGCCGTCGGCTACCTCGTCGACCACCTGGCGGCCCACGGCTACCTCGAGCGGGTCCGCGATACGCGCGACGGACGCGCGCAGCTCGTGCGCCGGACCGAGAGAGGCTGGCTCGTCAACCAGACGGCGCGCCGGCTCGTCGAGGAGGTGCAGGCGGACTGGGCAACGCAGATCGGCCCCGAGAAGATGGCGCAGCTCCGCGACCTGCTCGGCGACCTCGTCAGCGCGCTCGGCGTCCGCTACTCGCCGCAGCTTGGTGGCATCCGTGAGGAGACGTTCCCAGCGACGGGGCGTTAGAAGCGAGAGTGCGCCCTCACGTCGCGCATGGCCGAGGCTACCCGGGCAGCCGCCGTTCGTCCGTTGGGCCATGCCCTCAGGCCCCGCCCGTCGCAGGGCGAGGATCCACACGAGCTACGCCGTTTCGGCGCCCACCTTGGAGCGCTCGTTCGCCAGGTGGTGCTTGACGGTCGAGTGCGACGGGCCGAGCCGGTGGGCGGCCGCCTCCTCCGATCCGGCGACCACGTAGACTCGGCGGCATGCCGAACGCCACTGCCTCGGACAACCGCGCATCGAAGCGCGGCCGCGGGCGCCTGGCCATCCTGCCCCGGCTCGGCCTCGTGCCCTCGACGTCCGAGGTCGTCAACGGGTTCCTGGATGGTGCCCTGCCGGCCGGCCAGGCAGCCGTGCTCGATGCCGGCTGCGGTCGGCTGAGCGCGCTCGTCTCCTTCCGTTCGCGAATCGGCCGGCTCGTCGGCGTCGATATCCATGCCCCGGATCCACCGCTGGCCTGGCTCGACAGCTTCCAGGTGGCCGACCTGTGTGCCGATGCCGACGCCTTTCCGCCGGCCAGCTTCGATCTCGTCCTCTCGTCGTTCACCGTCGAGCATCTCGCCGACACCTGGACCGCCTTCGAGAATGTCGGGCGCTGGCTGCGACCGGGCGGGTCGCTCGTGATCAGCACGGTCAACCGGCGCCACCCGTTCGTGAACGCCTACCTGTCGCTGCCGACGGCGCTCCGGCGGCCGCTCCAGCGGGCGATCAAGGCCAGCGCCGCCGACGCCCATCCCCTCGTCGGGAGCTGCAATACGCCCGAGCTGCTGCGCCAGGCGCTCGCCGACGCGGGCTTCGAGAAGATCGAGGTGCGCACGACGGGCAACCTCGCCCATGCCTGGCGGCGGCGGCTGCCGAGCTTCGTCCTCGGGCTCATCGGTGACCTCGCCGCCCAGCCGTTTGCGTCGCGCCGCTCGACAATCGTGGCGATCGGTACCGTGGCGGGCGGGTGACCGCCACCGACGACCTCTTTGCCGCGATCCGGGCGGGAGACCTGGCCGGCGTCGACCGGCTCCTGACCGAGCGGCCCTACCTGGCCGGGTCGAGCGACGCGGGCGGCCTGTCGGCCGTGACCGTCGCCGCATATCACCATCGCCAGCCGATCCTCGATCGCATCCTCGCGGCCAATCCCGAGCTCGATCGTTTCGAGGCCGCGATCGTCGGCGACCTGCCGCGGCTGGCCGAGCTGTTGGGCGAGGCGGACGCCGAGCCGATCGATCAACGCTCCGCCGACGGCTTCACGGCCCTGCACCTGGCCGCCTACTTCGGCCGCCTCCGACTCGTCCAGGAACTCCTCGACCGGGGCGCCGATCCGAGTGCCTGGGCGACCGGCTCGCTCCGCGTCCAGCCGCTTCACAGCGCCGTCTCGGCCGGCCACGAAGCCGTGGCCCGGCTGCTGGTCGAGCACGGCGCCGACCCCGACCAGGCCCAGGATGGTGGCTACACGCCGCTCCACGCGGCCGCCCAGAACGGGCTCAGCGAACTGTGCGACTTCCTGGTCGCCAACGGGGCCAATCCAGGGGCGCTCACCGAAGACGTCCTGACCCCGGCCGACCTCGCCGCACGAGCCGGCCATCTGGACCTGGCCGCGCACCTCAGGGCGATCACGGCCGCCTGACCGTCAGCCATCGCTGAACGGCGTCCCGTTCCGTGCCGACCGACCAGAGTTGGGACGAATGTCGGCCCCAGGCGCATTACGTCCGGATTCGGCTCGACGTGAGACCTCGAGGGCGCCTGCGGTGGCCGAATCGTGCACGAATCCTCGGGAATGGCGGGTCAACGCCCGACCAGGAGCCCTCGGCCAGGAGATTGCGCGTCTCGTGGCGACATTCGTCCGACCGGGGACCGCAACCGCGGAACGCGAACCGCGGATCGGCCGCCCCGTCCCGGCTGAGCGTCAGGCGGGCGTCGCCACCCAGGTCGGCAGCTCGCGCGAGAGCGTGGCCAGGGGCAGCGTGCCGTGTCCGAGGACGGCGTCGTGGAACGCGCGCAGGTCGAAACCCGAGCCGTCCCGCTTCTCGATCTCCGCCCGCAGCCGCTCGATCTCGCGCTGGCCGATCTTGTAGGTCAGAGCCTGGCCCGGCCAGCAGATGTAGCGGTCCGTCTCGATGACCGCGTCGGTCTCGCTGAGGCCGGCGCCGCGCAGGAACTCGATCGACCGCTGGCGCGGCCAGCGCAGCGCGTGGAGGCCCGTGTCGACGACCAGCCGGGCCGCCCGCCAGGCCATCGCGTCCAGCATCCCGAAGCGTTCGGCCTCGTTGCGGAAGAGGCCCATCTCGTCGGCAAGGCGCTCCGCGTAGAGTCCCCAGCCCTCGACGTAGGCCCCGCCGACCATCCGCGAGCCGAGCCGGCGGAACGTGCTCAGGCGCTCGTTCTCCATCTCCATCGCGATCTGGAAATGGTGGCCGGGGACTGCCTCGTGGTAGGTCGTGCTGGCGAGCTTTGAATAGGCCCGCGACCGGAGGTCGTAGGTGTTCGCGTAATAGACGCCCCGGCGCGATCCATCGGTGGTCGGCGGGTAGTAATAGGCGAACGGACTGTCCTTCTCCTTGTACTCCTCGACGGCCCGGACCTCGCAGCCGGCCCGCGGCAGCGTTCCGAAGTAGCGCGGAGCGAGGGCCATCGCCCGGTCGATATCCTCGCGGGCCCGGCCCAGGAGCTCGGCCGCCGTGTTGGGAATGTTGGCGGGATCGGCCGCCAGGTGGGCCCGGTAGGCGGCGGTGTCATCGCCGAAGCCCTGGGCTCGGGAGATCACCCGACGCTCGGCTTCGATCTGCTCGAGCTCGTCGAGGCCGATCTGGTGGACATCCGCGGGCTCGAGGGCCAGGGTCGTCCAGGCCAGGACCTGGGTCCGGTAGAGCGCGTCGCCGTTGGGCGCCGACCACAGGCCTGGGTCCTCGCGGCTCGCCGCGAGATAGGCGCCGCGCAGGGCATCGAGGAAGGCCTGGTCCGCGGGGATGACCTCATCGCGGACGACAGCCAGGACCCGATCGCGATCCGCGTCGGATGCGACCTGGGCCATCTGCACGATCACCGACTCCGCGGCCGGCGTCTCGAGCAGCCGCTCGAGCTGGGCGATCGTCCGCTCAGTGACGATGCGCGGCGCCGTCAGGCCGCTGGCAATGCCCTCCCTGAGGAGCCCGGTGTTGGCGGCCATGTACGCGGGATATGCGTGGAGGCGGGCCAGGAAGCGCTCCAGGCGTTCCGGGGTGTCGGCGTGCTGGAAGGTGGCGACGGTCGGCAGGAGGGTCTGCGGGCCGCCCATCTGGTCGACCGGCTTGAGGAGATCGACGCGCTGGTCGTCCTGCTCGACCTGGAGCTCGCAGACCACCCGGACCATGTCGAGGGTGATCCGATCCTCGAGGGGCTGGTCGGAGGCCTCGATCTCGCGGGCTGCGGCCAGGGTCGATTCAGCGAGGGCCCGGGCGCGCAACCGGCCGGCGGTGCTGGGATCCTCGAGCCGATCGTCGTAGCGCTCATCGCCGTACATCGTGGCGGTGGTTGGATTCTCTTCGAGGATCGCCTCCCAGAACCGGTCGGCGAGCACGTTGACGGGGCTTGCGGGGTCGAACTGGGTCACGCGGACCTCCCTGGCGCAAGGGCTCGACGGGGCGTCCGGGACGGCCGAACGCGAATGGCCGTCAGCGTACCCGATTCGCCCGGCCTGCCAACCCGGGCATCCACGCGATCCCGGTCAGCCGCCGAAGAGCGTCGTCTGCTCGCTCGGCTGGCGCTCGATCTGGGGGTCGAGGCCGAGGTACGGCTCGAGGTCGGCGAGCAGCGGCTGTTCGCGCTCGGCAAAGGCTCGGAGGTGATTGGCCTTGAGGATGTGCCAGTTGCCCGACTCGAGCGCCGAGCGCAGGAGCGGCGAGCGCTCGAGCTTGTAGCGGATCAGCTCGGTCCGCTCCGGGGCGACGACGAGGAACCGGACAAGGTCGGGATCGGGCGGGATCTGGCCGCCCCGGCGCAGGAGCGGCTCGCCGAGCATCGCGGTCCACTCGACCTCGAAGGTCATCGTCAGCCGGGCCCGGAAATGCCAGGTCACGTCGACCTGGTCGATTGCCTCGCTCCGAGCCTTGCCCACATGGGGCGGTCCCGACCGGAACTCCGAGTCGTCGAGCCACGCGCCGAGATTGCGCCGGCCGAGCCGGTGGACCTGCTCGCGGCTCGAGATCCAGACCCGCAGCCCGAGCCGATGGCCGAGATTGGCCAGGAGGGCGATCAGCTCGCTGTGCTCCTGCGAGCGGCGCAGGAGGTCGTCGGAGGTCAACAGGTGTTCCGGGGTGCTGGCGAGGCTCCGGTAGCTTTCGAGGCAGGCCCCGACGAGCGCCTCGTCGGGCAGGTCGTGACCGGTGAACAGGCCCGCGACCCGTTCGTTGAAGGCGCTCTCCGAGAGGCGGCCGGCGGTCGAAAGCAGGCTGAAGACCGACCATTCCACCCGATCGGCGAGGGGCAACGCCGCTCCGGCGACATCGTCGCGGTCGACCAGCCACCAGCGTCCGGGCTCGATCTCCCGCAGGCGGCGGTGATCTGGCCTGGCCAGCTCCGTCCGAACCAGCCCGAGCAGGCGTTCGACGCGATCGGCGGCGACGGCCACCTCGGGCGCCCGGACCGACTCCCGGCCGATCGACGCCGGAACGCCGCGGAGCGAGCCCGGGGCGCTGCGCAACGATGGCTTCAGGTCGGGCTCCTGGCCTGCCCCGGGCGCCGGCCGATCAGGCGGCCCAGCTGGCCGGTCCACGCCGCGCTCGAGGAGTCGCCGGAGTCGCTCGTCGGTGAGACCGCCGCCGTCGCCGTCGAGATCGTCCGGGCCACCTTCGACCTCGGGGGCCACGAGCCGGCGCAGGTGCCCGGCGCGATCCAGGCCGACGAGGATCTCGCCCAGGAGCCGTTCCGTGCGGGCCGGCTCGCCACGTGCCTGGAGGATCGCAACGGCCGTCTCGGTGACCGTCCGGGCGACGTCCGCCTCCGAGAAGCGCCCCCGATCGAAGCGCTCGGGCGGGGCAAAGAGGCCCCGGCCGGGGACCATGTCGGGATCGCCCGGGCCGCCGGGCACGGCCGGCAGGGTGACGTTCGCGCGGGTCCGTGGTCCGACCGGAATCGCCGCCCCCGGTGGCACGAACTCGACGATCCCGCCGGTCTCCTCGCCCGGCTCCGCCAGTCGCGCAGCGACGAGGCGGTAGCCAGCGCCGACGCCGCCGAGGACCGCGGCAAGGAGGCCCTCCGGACCGCCCGGCTCGAGGATCAGGACCGCCCGTGCGTCGCGGGCGAGGATCGGTGCCGCCGCCTCGTAGGCCCGCCGGATCTGGGCCGATTGCCAGCCCCACGGGACCCGAGCGGTCGTGCTGAGGAGCGCTTCGATCGGCACGAGCGAAGCGGCTTCGCGACCGAGGACCCAGGCCGTGCCGACGTACGCAAAGGACAAACGCTCCTGGTTCGGGCGAAGCGGAGGCTGTCCGAGGACGAGCCGGACACGTGGCCGGTCGACGGCGCGCCCGAGCGCCTCGGCCTCGGCGGCCAGAGCGCGAAATGTCGACGGGGTGCCGAGCCGCAGGACGACGTTGCCGGTCCCCTCCGCGAGTGCCTGGAAGTCCTCGCCGAAGCGCGCCTGCATCGGCCCCGTCGGGGCGCCCTCGAGGCGCTGCACGAAGCCACGCACAAGCCGGTAGGCATCCTCGAAGGCCAGCCAGGGGTTCCGTTCGCGCCACTGGCCACTTGGCGGCAGCTTGACCCGGCCGTGGCTGATCCGGAGCGTCGCGATCCGGCCGGGATAACCGTTGAGCCGGGAGGCGGGCACGATCGCGTGCAGGAGGGCCAGGCGCATCGCCGCCTCCACCGCGGGTGCCCGCAGGTCCGTCTCGATCCGCTCGAGGATCGCCTGGAGGCCGAGCAGCTGGCGGGGCGTGTGCAGATCGAGGACCGAGTCGACGATCCCAGACTCGCCCTCCGGATACGGAAATCGCTCGCGGAGCAGCCGCCGGGCCGGCAGGTCCGACGGGATCTCGGCCGTCCGGGCAATGTCGGCCTCGTCGACCGGCCCGTTGCGCTGTTCACCGCCACCGAGCTGATCGCGGCAGACGATGCACCGGTACTGCTTCGTGATGGGCCGGGCGGGCTCGTCGCCGGACTGCTCCCAGACGACCTCCTCGAGGGTCACCGCGCGACCGCAGGTGAGGCAGTGGCTCGCGTAGCGCTCGCCGAGCCAGACCTTCAGGGCGGACTGCTCGCGCGGCGCGGCGGCGATCGCCTGGAAGGCGGCGTCGAGGTGGCGCACATCCGGCGGCCGCAGGACGACTTCGGCCAGGAGCCGGGTCAGGGGGCTGGTTTCGAGGCTCGCAGCGCGTCGCTGGCGATCCACGGCGGTCCGGGCGATCCAGCCGCCACGGCCGTGGAGGTCGACGACGACATCGCCCGGCCGGCTGTTCGCCTCGATCCGGGCGGCGACCAGCTCCGGCGGCAGCGGCGGGGCGAGCCGGCTGAAGGCGGGCAGCGACCAGCCCGGGTCGGAACGCAGGAAGGGGTCTCGGGCGGCCATCGGCGCAATTGTGCCACCCCGCGACGTACGATCCGCAGATGACCGTCGAATCAAATTCCACGCCAAAGGTCACGGTCGCCGATGGAGCGCGCGCCTTCCGCAGCCTCCAGGCCGCCGTCGCCGAGGCAGTCGTGGGTGGCGACGAAGCCCTGCGCCTGCTGGCGATCGCCCTCC
Source organism: Candidatus Limnocylindrales bacterium (assembly GCA_025450915.1). Classification (GTDB taxonomy): domain Bacteria; phylum Chloroflexota; class Limnocylindria; order Limnocylindrales; family CSP1-4; genus Palsa-1033. Next base: position 40,907 of record JANWLH010000066.1, read on the forward strand.
TCGCCGAGGGCCACGCGCTCATCGAGGACGTGCCCGGGGTGGGCAAGACGCTCCTGGCGAGGGCCTTTGCGCGGGCGCTGGACCTCCAGTTCGGGCGGGTCCAGGGCACCCCTGACCTCCTGCCCTCGGACGTCACCGGGACGAGCATCCTCGCCCCTGCGACGAACCTCACCGACGGCGGCCTGACCCTCAAGTTCGTGGCCGGACCGGTCTTCACGAACGTCCTCCTGGTCGACGAGATCAACCGGGCGACACCGCGCACCCAGTCAGCGCTCCTCGAGGCGATGCAGGAGCGGCAGGTCTCGATCGAGGGCGAGACCCGGCCGCTGCCCGATCCGTTCATCGTCCTGGCGACGCAGAACCCGATCGAGTACGAGGGCACGTTCAGCCTGCCCGAAGCCCAGCTCGACCGGTTCCTGGTCAGGATCCGGATCGGCTATCCGACGCGCGCGGCCGAGGGGCAGATCGCGAGCCGCTATCTCACCGAACACGATCCGCTCGACCTCGTCCGGCCGGTCCTCGACCGGCCGGCGCTGCTCGCCCTGCGCGACGCCGCCCGCCAGGTCTACGTGAGCCCCGAGCTCACCGATCATGTCGTGGCGATCGTGGCGGCCACCCGGGAGCGACCGGACATCGAGCTCGGGGCCAGCCCGCGCGCCAGCGTCGCCCTGTTCCGAGCCGCCCAGGCACGAGCCCTGCTCGACGGCCGCGACTTCGTCCTGCCCGACGACATCCGCTCGATCGCTCCTGCCGTCCTCGTCCATCGCCTGCGGCTGAGCGTGGACTCGGCGCTCCACGGCTTGTCGATGGACGGCGCCTTCGCCGAGACGCTGGCGGGGATCCCGGTCCCGGTCGGGCCGCCCGGCCGGCCAATCGAGACCGCCTCGGCGTGATCGAGCCGCGATCGACGGAATCGCGGGCGACCGGCTCCCGGGCCACCGAGGCACCGGAGTCGGCACCAGACGGCCACGACCCGGAGATCGCGACGATTGCCCGCGATCCGGGCGACGGGCGGCACGCCTGGCTGATCGGGGGGCTTGCCCTCGCGCTCCTGGGTGGGGCAACGGCGAGCCAGCCGATCGCCGCCCTCGGCGTCGTGATCGCCGTCGTCGGCCTCCTGCGCTGGATCGCGGTCGACCGCGGCCTGCGGGGCGTGGTGGTGATCCGCGGGTTCGAGCGCGAACGGGTCGTCTGCGGCGACCAGCTCGAGATGCGGCTGACGGTCCGCAACCGTGACCCGCTGCCGGTCCCCTGGGTCCGGATCGCCGAGGTCCTGCCCGACGAGCTCGAGCTCTCGTTGCCCGGCCGGGCGGTCGTCGAGCCCGAGACGACCCAGATCGGCGGCCGAGCCGAGCTGCGCAACGGCTGGTCCCTGGCGCCGTACCGCCGGATCACCCGCCGGGTCCAGCTCGTCGCCGGGCATCGCGGCGTGCACCGATTCGACCAGGTCCACCTGGCGGCCGGCGACCTCCTCGGGCGGACGATCGCGGAGGAGGATCGGTCGATGCCGGTCACCCTGATCGTGCGCCCGCGCCTCGTGGCCACGATGGCCCTCGACGCCCGCCACGACTGGCAGGGTGAGCGGACCACTCGCACGGGCCGGATCGACGACCCAAGCCGGTTCGCCGGAGTCCGCCCGTACGCGGCCGGCGATCCGGTCCGCAGGATCCACTGGCGGGCGACCGCTCGATTGGGGGCGCCGGTCGTCAAGCGGTTCGACCCGGCTCGCGAGCGGGATGTCGTGATCGTCCTCGACATCGAGACGCGTGCCGAGGCATCTGGCCGGTCGCTTGCGGCCGAGCGCGAGGACGAGGCAAACACGCTCGAGGAGCTGTGCATCGTCGCAGCCTCGCTGGCCCGCCAGTTCGAAGCGGAGGGTGCGGCCTGCGGCCTGGCCGCGGCATCGTTCGCGGGCAGCAACCGGCGGATCGTCTTCGCCGCACCGAGCGGGGCCGCCGGCCAGAGCGGCCGGATCGGTGACCTCCTTGCCCGGCTCGGCTCATTCCCCTCGGCGACATTCCCGCAGCTCCTCGGGAGCATGGCCCAGCTCGTCCGGCCCGGCACGCAGCTGGTCGTCGTGACGGCCCGCGACCCGCGGTCGTGGCTGGCCGTTGGCCGGCGCCTGGCACGGGGCGGGTTCGCGGTGGAGCTGCTCGCGCTGGGCGCCGGCGCAACCGGGCACGCCCGGGCGGCCCGCCGGGTCGGGATCGCTGCTCGAGCCGTCCGCCTCGACGCAGCCTGGAGGGAGAGCCGTGCGCTCGAACTGGTGGGCTGATGTCGTCGAGCCGGCCTTCGTCGGCCTGACCGAGGGGATCTGGGTCGCCGTCCTCTACCTGCTCTTCGAGGTCGTCGGCGGGACCCCCGTCGCGTTCGGTCCGATCGCATTCGTCATCGTGACGTCGATCGCGGCCCTGGTCAGCCCACGGCTCGACCAATTCGGCTCGGCCCGCTGGCAGATCGTCAGCCTGGGTGCGATCCTCGTGGGGGTGCTCAGCACCCTGTTCGGGCCGGGCGCGCTTGCGGCTCTCGGCAGCGGCGGCCCGGGCGCCGCGTTCGGGGCGCACCCGGGTGGCTGGCTGCTCGGCCTGGCCGTCTTCAGGGGCATGGTCGCGGCCGGCTCGCTCGACGATCCCGACGGAGCGAGCCGGCCGTTCATCCGGGGCGTCCTGATCCTGACCGCGATCTGGCTCTATTCCGGCGTGCTGCCCGCCGCGACGGTGGCGTCGTTCCGGGAAGCAGCGATCGCTCCCACGCTGATCTTTGCGACGGTCGGCACCGCGGCGGTCGGGCTTCGGCGTGTCCACGCGATCGCCGCACCGGCGGGCATCGAATGGTGGCGCAATCGTGCCTGGCTGATGACCCTCGCCGTGCTCGTCACCGGCCTGACGCTGCTGGCAATCGTCCTCGCCGACCAACTCACGACGGCCGTCCCCGCCGTCCTCAACCTGGCCGGATTCGCCGAGGTTGCCCTGTTCGTGCTGATCATCGCCGGCGTCGCGGGCGGGCGCCGCGGCCCGCGGCGATCGCGCCGGTCATCGTGGCGCGGCTACCTCGTGCTTGCCGGCTTCCTGATCCTGGGCGCGATCATCTATCACTTCCTGCATCCCGACACCGGCCTGCCGCCGGGCGCCTCGGGGCCGCCCCGCGCGGTCGCCGCGACAACCTCGAACGGGGTCCTTGGGGTGGTCATCGTCGTGGCGGTGCTGGTGGGGATCGCCCTGTTCGCGATCCTGCTCGCCCAGAGCCGCCGCCGGCCAAGTCCCGCACCCGAGCAGGGCCCGGCGCCGGACGACTCGGACTTCCAGGTCGAGGGACCCGGGCTGGGCTGGCTGCGGCGCGCCCGGGCCCGGCTCGTCGGTGAGCGGGCACCTCGTCGGCCGGGCAGTGCCGAGGCGGCGTACGTGGCCACGCTGGGGTTGCTCGAACCCTTGCGCGACCTGCGCCGGCTGCCCCAGGAGACGCCCCAGGCACATGCCCGGCGGGTCCGTGAAGCGGGCAGCGGGACGCTCGAGCTCGATCTCCTGGCGGCCGACTACGAGCTGTCGCGCTGGGGAGCGCGGACCTTGCCCTGGCGCGAGACGCAGCGGGCGATCAGTCGCTGGGATCGATCACGAGCCTGGATCTCGGCCCGGATCCAGGCCGAGGAGGCCGCCCGCCAGCACGCCGAGGAGCGCGCGCGCAAGGACCGTGACGAGGCCTGAGGCCTACGGCTCGTCGAGCTCGTCGGGCTCCTCGACGAAGGCCTCGTCGGTCGTGACGTCGACCGGCAGCGCCCGGTCGAGGTCCTCGATCTCGTCGTCCTCGTCGTCCTCCTCGAGGTCTTCCTCGAGGTCCATCTCCTCGCGGATCAGGGTGCCCTTGGTGTACGGCCGCAGATCGGTCGACTTCGCCGCTGTCGGGAAGCTCACCTTGCCGTAGTTGCGGGGGTCCTGGAAGATCTCACGGATGATGATCCGGACGTCCTTGTCGCCGAGCGAGGTCACGCCGGCAAAGTACTTGTTGCCTTCGGCCATCAGCTTGAGCAGACGGGCCGCGACACGCGGCTCGACGATCCCGATGCGCATCCCGTTGCTGAAGGCCAGCAGCCGGTTGCCCTCCGGGGTCAGCTCGACGGCGTCACCGGGATTGACCTGGGCCAGCTTGCGCGGATCGGCGAGGTCGGTGAGGAAGGCGAAGCCGGTCTTGCCGGTCTCCTCCACGAAGATCGAGACGGGCGCCTTGCTCCCCTCCATCGCCGGAACGGTCTTCTCGCCGGCCTCGACGAGCAGCACCCGCAGGCGGTCGATGTTCCGTTCGGCGATGCGGTTGGTGGGATCGAGGGCCAGTGCGGTCTGGTAGTGCTCGCGGGCGGAGCCGAGCTCGCCGAGCTCCCAGAGCGACTTTGCCAGCCGATTCTCCGCCTCGGCATCCGGACCCATCTCGAGGATTCGCCGGTTCGTATCGGCCGAATCGCTCCACTGGGCCGCGGTCGCCTGGGCGATCGCCTGCTCGACCAGCTGGCGCTTCTGGCGAAGGGCCGTGGCCGCACTGGTCGTCGGGCTGGTTTCAACGTCGGAAAAGCTCACGGGGTAGGTCGTCCTCTCGGCGTTCTGTGCTGCTCGGCGCGTCGGGACCCGGCGCCAGGGACTGATGGGCAGGCGGCATCGCGGACCGAGCGCGGGCCAATGATCGGGCCACTGTTTCTAGCATCGTTGAGCCGATCCGTCAACGCGACCCGCTCATTGCCGGGCACCGCGGGCGGTGGCGCCGGCCGGGGCAACGTGGCCCCGGGCGCCGCCCAGGCGAATTCTTCCCGTTTACCAACCCCCGTGTTCGTGCGCACAGACCCAGGCGGAATCGGGCGTCGGGGCGGCCCGGGCCACGCTCAACCGTGCACGAATCGCGTTCGTCTGGGCGCCATCGTCACCGAATCCAGCCGCACGATCGCTCCACTACCACGGGGGCTGGTATTCGGACATTTCCGGGTTGGGCCACGGCCACTTACCCGTGGGGCCACGAGCGCGCCGGCCCGGGTTCCTCCCGTTTACCAACCCCCGTGGTGGTACAGAAGGAGTCGAGCCGGTTCCTGCACGGATCTCGCGGCCCACGGCCCGGCCCGTGCACGGAACGGGCGGACCGGACAGGTATTCGCGCTCAGATCCTTCGTTACTACTCCGGCGGCTGGTATTCCGGAACGTTTGGGGCCGGTCCGGGCCACGACCCGGCACGGGGCTAGCGCAGGGCGACGTTCCAGGCGACCACCGCGACGCCGATCACGGCGAGGAGGGCCGTCTGCCAGATCCAGCGCGGGTCGCGGCGCTGGGCCGGCGGCGAGCCGTGGATCGCGTCCCACAGGAAGAAGACCAGGGTCACGATCGCCGGACCCAGGAGGCGCGGCAGGGCTACGGCCCGGATCGCGCCGGCCGCGATCGCCACGACGGCGGCATACGTGCCGGCCGACCACAGCGCCGCCCGTCGCGTCCGCTCCCTGAGCACCGACAGGCGGAATCCGAGCAGCCCACCGACGATCGCGTCGCTCAGCGCGAGGACGACGAGGGTGGACTCGGAGAGTGCGGTCGCGATCCCCGTGCCCGACCCGCCACCGGAGGGCTCGACGAGCCCGCCCTGGACGAGCGCCGCCGAACCGATGAAGGCGAGGAATGAGACGAGGACGGACAGTCCGAGGACGGCCGAGCGATCGTCGGCGCTCGCCGGGCTGACCCGGCTGGACAGGTGCTGCTCGAGCGCCAAAGAGCGGTCCACGAGGATCGCCGCAAGCCCGATCCCCACCACGATCGGCAGGCCGTCCGGGATGATCTGGATGACCCCGACGCAGGCCATCGCCGCGAGGGCCGGGATGATCGTCGTCTCGATGGCGATCCCCCGGGGATGACCGTCACCGAGCAGCCACAGGCTCCCCGCCAGGACCGACCCGCCCAGCAGTCCGGCGACGACCCACTCGAGCGGTCCGTCGACCAGGCGCGACAGCCCGATCACGACCGACGCCATCAGGACGAGCTCGCGCCGGGCGGCTGTCCGCGAATCCATCGCCGGGATGGTACGCGACCGGCTGCTCGCCTCAACCATGGGCGGCCAGCCGGTCACTCTTGGCCGCGACCCATCCAAGGAGGTCGGCGCGCGTGCGCGTATTGAGCACGGCTGCCGGCTCGACCCATGCCCGGCGGGCCTGCGAGACGGCCCACTCCAGGTGGCGGAACTCCTCGATCCGGTGGGCGTCGGAGTCGAGCGACAGCAGGCAGCCCGCCGCCACGGCCCGCCGGGCGCGCTGATCGGTGAGGTCGAGGCGATGGTCGGAGCCGTTCATCTCGAGCGCGGTCCCGGTCCGGGCAGCCTCCGCGAAGATCAGGTCCCAGTCCAGGTCGAGGTCGTCGCGCCCCTGGACCTTGCGTCCGGCAGGATGGGCGATGACGTCGACGTGCGGGCTGCGGATCGCCGCCAGGACCCGCCGGGTCAGCTGCTCCCGTGGCTGGCTTCGTCCGACGTGGAGCGAGGCGACGACGACATCGTACTGGCTGAGGAGCTCGTCGTCGTAGTCGAGCGTGGCATCGGAGCGGATCTCCAGCTCGCAGCCGTGGAGCAGCCGGAAGCCCTCGGCCGGAGTTGCCGGCGGCGCGGTCCCGTCCACTTCCTCGCGCGCGAAGCGGGCGTTCAGCTCGGCGACCACGGCACGCTGCAGCCGGACGCGATCGGGCGTCAGGCCCCTGGCGATCGCGAGCGAGCGGGTGTGGTCGGTGAGGACCTGGTAGGCGTGGCCACGGGCACGGGCAGCCTCGGCCATCTGCTCGATCGAGTGGACGCCGTCCGACCAGTCCGAGTGCGAGTGGAGGTCGCCGCGCAGGTCCGCCCGGTTGACCAGGCGGGGCAGGCTGCCGGCCAGGGCGGCCTCGATCTCGCCGCGGTCCTCGCGCAGCTCGGGCTCGATGAACGGCAGGTCGAGGAACGCGTAGGCCTCGGTCTCGGTCGGGAACGTCCGCAGCTCGGCCGGCGAGACCGCCGCTCCGTCCTCGTCGATCCGCAGGAACCCCTTCTCGGACAGGCTCCAGCCCCGGTCCCGGGCGATCGCCCGCAGGCGGATGGTGTGGTCCGTCGAGCCGGTGAAGTGGACCATGTACGTGCCGGCCTCACCCGGCGGCATGATCATCAGGTCGACCTGCGGGCCACCGGCGAGGACGATCGCTGCCTTGTGCCCACCGGCGCCGAGGACACGCTCGACGCCGGGCAGCGTCGTGAACCGTTCGACGAGCGCTCCGGCGTCCGTCGTCTCGGCGAGCAGATCGAGGTCCCCGATCGTCTCGCGGCGGCGGCGATACGAGCCGGCCGGTTCGAGGCGGGTCACGCCGGGCACGGAGCCGAGCTCGGCAACGAGCCCTTCGATGATCTCGTCGGCCTCGCCCATGAGCAGCCGGTCGGGGCGCGTGTCGAGCGAGGCGATCCCGGCGAGGATCGACGCCTCGGCCTTCTCGGAGAGGCCCTTGACGGTGCGCAGGCGGCCGCCCTGCGCGGCGGCGCGCAACCCGTCCAGGTCGGCGATCCCCAGCGACTCGGACAGGATCCGGACGGTCTTCGGGCCGACGCCGGGCACCCGCAGGAGGCCGATCAGGCCGGCCGGCACCTCGGCCGCGAGGCGGTCGTAGAACGCGAGATGGCCGGTGCGGGCCAGCTCGGCGATCTTGTCGCTGATCGCCTGCCCAACGCCCGCGATCTTCGGCGGGTTGCCCTCCTCGTAGGCCCGCGACAGCTCGACCGGGTAATGGCCGATCGCATCGGCCGCCCGGTGGTAGGCGACGGTCTTGAACACGAGCTCGCCCTTGACCTCGAGCATGTCGCCGATCTCGTGGAAGATCGCGGCGAGGGCGGCGTTCGAGAGCAGGGGTCGGTCGGCCTCGGCATCGGGCATGCCCGGATGGTAGCGGCGCTCAGGCGGCGACGACCTGGTTGCGTCCGCCGCGCTTGGCGCGATACAGGGCCCGGTCCGCCTGGTCGAGCAGCTCACCGATCGGCTCGTCGTGGCGGGCGCCGACGGCGACTCCGACCGAGACGCTCACGCCGGGTACCCGCCATTCGCTCAGGTCGAGCTGGTCGACTGCCACGCGGACCCGCTCGGCGACCTCGATCGCCACCTGGCGGGTCGCATGACGCAGGAGGACGGCAAATTCCTCGCCGCCGAAGCGGGCCGGCACGTCGCCATCCCGGACTGTCTCGGCGATCGCCTTGGCGACGGCCCGCAGGACCTGGTCGCCGACGTCATGGCCGTACGTGTCGTTGACCCGCTTGAACCAGTCGATGTCGACCATCAGGACGCCGACGCCGGGGTCGTCATCGGACCGGCGGTGCCGGCCGATCAGGCCGCAGAATTCCTCGAAGTAGCGCCGGTTCGGCAGGCCGGTCAGGGCATCGGTCGAGGCCCGGGCCGCCATCGCCCGCGAGGAATCGACCCGCTGGAGCGCCGCGGCCGCCTCCAGAGCGGCCCCGGCCAGGACCCGCTGCGTCGCGGCCGGCCAGGGCTCGGCGCTGCGCCGGGAGAGCGTGATCGCGCCGATGACCGCCCGGTCGGAGCGCAGCGGAACGGTCAGCGTGTTGCCGATCCCGAAGAAGGCCTCGATCGCGCCGGCGATCCGCTCGACGACCCGGTCCGGATCGCGATCAGCGGATCCGACGAGGTCGATCGCAGGCAGGGCGGAGGTCTGGCTCGGAACGCCGGGCCGCATCGAGACCAGGGTGGCCACGAGCGAACCCGAGTCGCCGTCGAGATGGGCGACGACACAGTGGTCGGCTGCCGTGACGCGACCGAGGTCACCGACCATCGATTCGACGATTGCCGCCGGCGAAACCGAGCGCGAGAGGCCCTGGAGGATCCGGGCGAAGCTCTCGGCCTCCGTGCGTCGGCTGGTGTCCACGCGCAGGAGCGCCTGGCGATGGAGCCAGGCGGCCGCCCCGACCACCGGAATCAGGCCAACGACCATGGCGCCGAAGGTCCGGGCCGAGCCGGTCAGGACGACGAGGATGGCCATCCCGGCGAGGAGTCCGAATGATCCGCCGAGGAATCGCCAGGTCATCGAGATCCAGCGGTCCTGCGGGTCGCCCGGGCTCAATATCCGTTGGGGGCCGGCCACTCACCAAGGATGCGGTTGGAACATCCGTTCGTCCACCCGTTTTGGGTAGGACCTGTGTCGGTGGCCGGCGGTACCTTCGTACTACCCGCTGCCCGTTCGGGCTTCGAGATCGAGGTCGGCGGGGCCGCCCACGGCCAGGAGCTGGCGGGTCGCGGGCCGGCCCTGCCGGCCGATTCGGGCGCGGCGCGCGCCGCCGCGCAGGCCGGCCAGCTCGGCCGCGGCACCGCCGACGCCCTTGACCCGGTACATCGCCGCGTCGGCCCGGGCGATCAGGTCCTGGGCCGTGCGGCCGTCGATCGGGAAGGCGGCAACGCCGATCGAGCAGCCGATCGAGACGGGTGCCCGATCCGGGCTCTCGTAGGCGCGATCGGTCATGGCGGTGAGGATCCGCTGGGCGGCCAGCCAGGCCGCGTCACGATCGGTGTCGGGCAGGATGATCGCGAACTCGTCGCCGCCGTAGCGGGCGGCGATGTCCGAGGCGCGCAGCGTCGTCCGGAGCTCCTCTGCCACCCACGCGAGGACCCGGTCACCGAAGAGGTGGCCGAACGTGTCGTTGACCAGCTTGAAGCCGTCCAGGTCGATCATCAGGACCGCCAGCGGCGTCTTCGAGCGCTGCGAGCGGACCACTTCCTCGCCGAGGCGCTCGTGGAGATAGCGGTGGTTGAAGAAGCCGGTGAGCTGATCGCGGTCGGCAAGCTTGCGGGCGTCTTCGTAGAGGCGGGCGTTCTCGAGCGCCATCGCCGCCTCGTTGGCCATCGTCCGGGCGAGCTCCAGGCGCGTGGCGTCGAAGGTCTTGGGGCTCCGCGAGATCAGCTCGACCAGCCCGATCGAGGTGCCCTTCGCCACGAGCGGCAGCATCGCCAGCATCCGGTCGCCCGACTGGACGAGGAGGGCCACCTCGGCCCGGTCGGCCGTCGGATCGTGCGTGTCGATGACCGAGGTCACCTGCCGTTCGAGGACCCGGCGGGTGTCGGGGTAGTCGTCGAGCTCGAAGTAGGGCTCGACTCCTTCGAGGTCGGCGGCCGGCCAGTAGCCCCAGGTCAGCAGCCGGTTCGTGCTCCGCTCCCAGTAGCTGATCCCGCAGCGCTCGACGCCCATGGCGGTCGCGAGGTGCCGCGCAATCAGGTCGGCGACCTGGCGGGGATCGAGGCTCTCCGAGAGCGCGCTGCTCATGTCGAGCAGGCCGCGGAGCTCGAGCGCGAGCCGTTCGCTGCGGGTCAGCAGGCGGGCAGATTCGACCGCCGTCGCCGCCTGGTCGGCGAGGATCGAGAGCAGCCGCAGGTTGTCTTCGTCGAACTGGTTCAGGCCGAGCTTCGAGAGGGTGATCACGCCGATGACCCGTTCGTCATAGCGCATCGGCACGACGAGCATCGACTCGTCGACCTCGTCGGTGCCCGGGATCGTCGCTCCGCGCGGATCGTTGTTCGCGTCGTTGATCAGCAGCGGCAGGCCGTGCAGTCCGACCCAGCCGGTAAAGCCCTCGCCGAGGCGCGTCCGGAGGAGCTCGAAGTCGACCTTCTCGTAGGCCCCGACCACGCCCTCGAAGGCGATCGGCAGGAGCTCGTCGCTCTCCTCGAGCATGTACACCCGGCAGTTGTGGTAGTCGATGATCTGGCGGATCTCTTCGACGATCGCCCGGCCGACCGAGGCGATCGTGTTCTGGCGGCTCATCCGCGACGACGCTGCCTGGAGGACCGCCAGCTGGCCAGCACGGACCTGGGCCTCGCCGAAGAGGTCGGCGTTGTGGATGGCGATCGACGCGTGGGTGGCGACTGCCTCGGCGAACTCGATGTCGCCGGGCGTCCATGTGCGCCGCTCGAAGGAGACCGCGCTCATCACGCCGATCACCCGGTCGTCCTGGAGGAGCGGCACGACGAGCTCCGAGGCAATCGTCACGATCGGGTCGTAGCGCTCGTAGCGGCGCCGGCCGCCCTCGGTCTGGCGATCGGCGCGGACGTCGTCGCGGTACCACGGCCGGCGGCCCTGCTCGATCTCCTGGTACCAGTCCTCGGTCGTCGAGAGGGTCGGCATCTGCCCGGCGACCTCGTCGGTCAGGCCCGCCCAGGCGACGAGCTCGAGCAGGTCGCCACGCCGGATCCGGATCGTCGTCGCGTCGGTTGCCACCGCCCTGTTCATCTCGCTGACGATCAGCCGGAAGACCTCGGTCCGATCGAGGCTCGTGGTGAGCCGCTGGGCGATCCCGAGGACGGACTCGATCCGATCGTTGAGGGTGGCCTCGCGAGCCGCCCGCGAAGCGTCCCGTGCCGCGACCCGGCCGAATGCGAGGCGCAGGAAGATCGCCGAGATCGCCAGGATCACGAGCTCGGCGATCGAGCTCCAGTCGAGGGCCGTCCGTGACGGGGCGACGACAATCGGCGCGAGGCTCAGGACCGCGGTCGCCAGGCCCACGAGGATCGCCGCGCGACGGCTCAGGAAGATCGCCGCCACGAAGAGCGGCACGGCCGCCAGGCCGGTCCCGAACGGGTCGTGGAAGCCTGCGAGGAGCCGGATGAGGGCATAGCCGAGGACGGATGCCGCCGCGAGCAGGGCCGGCGGGATCGGGGCACGCAGCAGGGCAACGGGCCGAATTGAGTTCTGCATCGCACCGGATCGTCCCATCCGGACGGACACGGGGGCCCTCTCCGGTGGTACTTCGGGCGATCCCTATTAGTCACCCGGATTCATTGCCCCGTCCGCAGGGACGGGGCCGGCAAATGTCAGTGGCGGAAGGTGGCGACCGGGGCGATATGGGATCCCGGCTGCGATTCGAGCTCGTTCGTGAACCGGACGAGGTCGGCCAGGAACATCGCGGCAAGGTCGCTCGACATCCCGTTGCGGACAACGACGCGGAGCACAGCCAGGTCCTCGCGGTTGGGCGGCATCGTGTAGGCCGGAACCTGCCAGCCGCGCTCGCGCATCCGGCGGGAGACGTCAAACACCGTGAAGTTCGTGATGTCGTCGCGCAGCTTGAAGGCGAAGACGGGCAGCTGATCGCCGCGGCTCAGGAGCTCGTATGGGCCGATTCGCTCGATCCGTGTCGCCAGGGAGACGGCAACGTCGCGACACGTCTGCTGGACCCGCCGGAAGCCGTCGAACCCGAGCCGCAGGAACGTGTAGTACTGGGCAACCACCTGGGAGCCGGGCCGCGAGAAGTTCAGGGTGAACGTTCCCATGTCGCCGCCCAGGTAGTTGACGTGGAAGACGAGGTCCTCGGGCAGCACGGACTGGTCGCGCCAGACCACCCAGCCGACGCCCGGGTAGACGAGCCCGTACTTGTGGCCGGAGGTGCTGATGCTCGAGACCCGCGGCAGGCGGAAGTCCCAGGCCAGGTCCGGCTCGAGGAACGGCGCGACCATCGCTCCCGAGGCACCGTCCACGTGGATCGGCACGTCGACCCCGGTCCGGGCCTGGAGGGCGTCCAGGGCGTCGGCAAGCGCGGCGATCGGCTCGTAGCTGCCGTCCATCGTCGAGCCCAGGATGCCGACAACGCCGATCGTGTTCTCATCGCACAGGGCGGCCGCCTCGGCCGGCCCGATGTGCAGGCGATCGCCTTCGAGGGGCACCAGCCGCGGCTCGACCTCGAAGTAGTTGAAGAACTTGTCCCAGACAACCTGGACGTTCGCCCCGGCGACCATGTTCGGCCGATCCGCGGGCAGGCCCGCGGCGCGCCGCCGCTCCTGCCAGCGGCGCTTGAGCGCCAGGCCGCCGAGCATGCAGGCCTCGGACGAGCCGACCGTCGAGACACCCGGCACGCCGACGCCGGGCGCATGCCAGAGATCGGCAAGCATCCGCACGCAGCGCGTCTCGAGCTCGGCCGTCTGCGGGTATTCGTCCTTGTCGATCATGTTCTTGTCGAACGTCTCGGCCATCAGCGCCTGGGCCTGCGGCTCCATCCAGGTCGTCCCGAACGTTGCGACGTTCTGGCGTGAGTTGCCGTCGAGGAGGAGCTCGTCATGAATCAGTTGGTAAGCCGTATCCGGCAGCATCCCCCGGGTCGGGAAGCGATCGCGGGGAACGGGCTTCTGCTGGCTGTCCTGGGTGAACATCGGGTTGATCACGAGGTCATCGGCCAGGCCGGCCGGGCCGTCGGTTCGAGCGCATGGGTCCTCCAGGGCCGGTTGCAGGTGAAGCGACAGGATCGATTGGCACGGTACCACCGCGCCCGACGCCGATCCCATCGCCGATCGACGGGCCGTACGATGGAGTGGTGACCGGGACCCTTCGACGCGAGCCCGAAGACGTCGTCCTCCGGCTCGCCATCTGCAGCGCGGTCCTCGGTGGCGCAACGGCGGTCGCGGCCGGGCTCCAGGCATGGCTGGGAATCGGCGATGCGTCGGCGATCTACCTGCTGGCCATCGTGCCGATCGCCGGACGCTACGGGACCCTGGCCGGGATCAGCGCGTCGGTGATCGCGTTCCTCGTCTACGACTTCCTGTTCACCGCGCCACGGTTCACGTTCAACGTCACCAACCCGCAGGAGTGGCTCAGCCTGCTCCTCTTCCTCGTCGTCGCCGTCGTCATCGGGCGACTGGCCGCGCTCCAGGCGGACCGGGCGAGCGAGGCGGACCGGCGAGCCCGCGAGGCCCAGGCGATGTTCGGGATCAGCCGGGCCCTGGCCACCTCGCCGACGATCGACGCCGCGGCCTCCGAGATCCTCGAACGCCTCGTCGGCCAGACCGGCCTCGAGCGGATCTGGATCGCCTTCGGTCCGACACCGGAAGCCGAACGGCTCGTCGCCGACTCGGGTCCGCCCGGGCCGGGACCAGAGACGGCCGGCGGAATGACTCCGTGGGTCCTCGTGCGGATGCCCGGCGACGAGCCCGCCGAATGGATCCGGGCCCATGAAGGGTCGGTCGCCGCAGCCTCGACCGCGATCTTCCGGGTCCTGATCGAGGCCGACGGCGAGACGCTCGGTTCGCTGTGGGGTTCGCGCGCCGAGGCCGACGGCCTGCCCGGCCGGGGTGCCACCCGGAGCCTTTCCCTGGCCGCCGACCAGCTCGGCCTGGCGCAACGCCGGGAACGGCTCGCCGAGGCAGCCACGTCCGCCGAGATCGCCCGCCGGAGCGACGCCCTCAAGAGTGCCCTGCTCGACTCGGTCTCCCACGACCTTCGAACGCCCCTGGCGACGATCCGGGCGTTGGCCGGCGGCCTCCTCGACGACGGGGTGCCGCTCAGCCCACAGGCAATCCGGGAGTCGGCCGCGACGATCGACGAGGAAGCGCTCCGACTGAGCGAGATCGTCCACGGCCTCCTCGACCTGAGCCGGATCGAGGCCGGCGAACTGAAGCCGAAGCTTGCCCTGCACGAGCTGGCGGAGCTCGTCGAGACCGTCGTCCGGCGCGGGCGGGCCCGCCTCGGCCGGCACCCGCTGGAGGTCGCCGTCCCGGACGACCTGACGGTGATGGTCGACGCACTGTTCTTCGACCAGGCCTTGACCAACGTCTACGAGAACGCGATCGCCCACAGCCCGCCCGACGCCCGAATCCGGATCCGGGCAAGCCGGGTCGAGGCGAAGTCCGGTGTCGAGCTGGTCGTCGAGGACAGCGGCCCGGGGATGACCGGCGAGGCGCTCGAGCAGGTGTTCGACAAGTTCTATCGCGGCCAGGGCGTCGAGGGCGGATCACGGCATGGGCTGGGTATCGGACTGACGGTTGCCCGCGGCCTGACCGAGGCCATGGGCGCCGGGATCTCTGCCGGCACGAGCGAGCTCGGGGGGCTGGCCGTGACGTTTCGGCTGGCGGGCCCGTCATGACCGACGGCGGGGCACTGCTCCTGCTGATCGAGGACGACGTGCCGACCCGCCGGGCGCTCGTCGCCAACCTGGTCGGGCACGGCCACCAGGTTGACGAGGCCGGCACGGCGGCCGACGGGCTGCGGGCCTGGGAGGATCGCCGGCCGGACCTGATCCTGCTCGATCTGGGCCTGCCCGACCGCGACGGGCTGTCGGTCATCCGCCAGGTTCGCCGGGAGGCGTCGACGCCGATCCTCGTCCTCTCGGCCCGCGGGGATGAACGCGACCGGGTCACGGCCCTCGAGCAGGGCGCCGACGACTACCTGACGAAGCCGTTCGGCCTGGCCGAGCTCCGCGCCCGGATCGCGGCACTCCTGCGGCGCGCCGCCGGTCCGCTGGCCGACGCCGGCGGCCTGCTCAGCGTCGGGCCGGTCAACCTCGATATTGCCCGCCGCGAAGTCCGCGTCGGCAACGAGCTTGTCGAGCTCACCCCGCGCGAATACGAGCTCCTCAAGGTGCTCCTCGGGCGGGCCGGCAGCGTCGTCACCCGGGGCCGCCTCCTGCGCGCCGTATGGGGCGCGGCCTATTCAGAGGAGTCCCACTACCTGCACGTCTACGTCAGCCGGCTGCGGCGCAAGCTCGCCGCCGCCGGTGCGCCCGACCTGATCGTGGCCGAGCCGGGCGTCGGCTACCGGGTCCTCCTGCCGGAGGCCGGCGACAGGGCGGATTGAGGAAATCTTGAGCGCCTGTTGAGGCGCGCGACCTGGCGCTGGCCGGGTGCCTCTTGGAGACCCGGCTACGGTCGAGCAATGGAGGACGAGGAAGGCGAGCTCTCGGCGCAGGGCGTGGTCCGGCCCGGCAGGCATCTCGCCGATCGACGAATGCGGGTCGCCCGCCCACACTCCGCCTACTTCCGCTATGAGGGCCCAGGGACCGTCACGGCGAAGCGCGAGGCGATCGCGCCCGTGCGCCGCGGCGAGAAGTTCAGCACCAGCCTGCGCCAGCTCGTCTTCGGCCGGATCCTGGCCAGCGACGAGGAAGGCGAGGAGCGCCTCTCGAAGCTCAAGGCCCTGGCGGTCTTCTCGAGCGACATGCTCTCCTCGGTCGCCTATGCGACCGAGGCTTCGATGTTCACCCTTCTCGGGGCGGGCACTGTCGCATTCGGGCTGACCGTGCCGATCTCGATCGTCATCGTGGCGATCCTGTGGATCATCGTGATCTCCTACCGCCAGACGATCCGGGCGTACCCGAACGGCGGCGGCAGCTACATCGTGGCCAAGGAGAACCTCGGCACCCGGCCGGGCCTCATCGCTGCCGCCGCGCTCCTGACCGACTACGTGCTGACCGTCTCGGTCAGCGTCGCGGCGGGCATCGCGGCGATCATCTCGGCCTTTCCCGGACCACTCGAATCGTTCCGGATCGAGCTGTGCACCGTGGCCATCCTGGCGGTCATGCTGGTCAACCTCCGCGGCTTGCGCGAGAGCGGCACCGTCTTCGCCATCCCGACGTACGTCTTCGTCGTCGCCACGCTGGGCCTGATCGCCGTGGGGATCAGCCGGGCCCTGATCGGGGACGCGCCGCACGTGACCGGGGTCGTGACGGCCAGCGTGCCCGTCGAGTCGCTCGGCATCCTGCTCGTGATGCGGGCGTTTGCCGATGGATGCAGCGCCATCACCGGCGTCGAGGCCGTTTCGAACGGCGTCCCGGCATTCAAGCGACCTGAGGCAGCCAACGCCCGACTCACGCTCACGATGATGGGCGCCCTGGTGGCGATCATGTTCCTGGGCATCTCGATCCTGGCGGGCGTCGTCGGGGCGGTACCGGCGGCGAACCACGAGACCGTGATGTCCCAGATCGCCCGGGCAACGTTCGGAACCGGGCCGCTCTACTACGTCCTCCAGCTCGCGACGACCGGGATCCTCATCCTGGCCGCCAACACGAGCTTCGCCGACTTCCCGCGCCTGGCGTCGATCCTCGCCCGGGACGGGTTCATGCCGAGCGGCTTCGCCTTCCGGGGCGAGCGCCTCGCGTTCAGCACGGGCATCGTTGCCCTGGCCTTCCTGGCAATCGCCATCCTGGTCGCCTTCGGCGGGACCGTCGACGCGTTGATCCCGCTCTACGCGATCGGTGTCTTCACCTCGATCACCCTGTCACAGGCCGGCATGGTCCGCCACTGGCTGCGCGAGCGCGGGCCCCAGTGGCGGCGAAGCGCGGCGATCAACGCGTTCGGGACCGTCGCCACCGCGATCGTCACGATCGTTTTCGCGATCGCCAAGTTCGCCCTGGGGGCCTGGCTGATCATCCTGATCATCCCGGTGATCGTGGTCGCGATGCTGTTCATCCATGGCCAGTACGAGCGCCGGCGGCTCGAGGTCCGGGTCCGTCCCGAGGTGATCATTCCCCCGCCGACCCGCCACCAGCGGGTGATCGTGCCGGTGCCCGAGGTCACCCGCGACGTGATCCAGGCGATCCGCTTCGGCCGGACGATGTCCGAGGACGTCACCGCGGTCCACGTCACCGACGACCTCGAGCGAGGCGAGGAGCTCCGCGAGCGGTTCAACCGGCAGCTGCCCGGGATCCCCCTGGTCATCGTCGAATCGCCGTACCGCAAGCTGGTCCGGCCACTCGTCCGCTACCTCGAGTTCAGCGCCCGCCAGTCGAAGGACGACCTGATCGTGGTCATCCTGCCCGAGTACGTGGCCCGCCATCGCTGGGAGCGCCTCCTGTTCAACGAGAACGCCCGGCGGATCCGCGACGAGCTCCTGGGCCACCCCAACATCCTCGTTGCGCAAGTGCCGTTCCGGCGCGACCTCTGATCGAGCATGGCCATCACGGGAGAGCCGACGATCCGGCGCTTCGCCACGCGCCGGACCGGGCTCGTCGTCCTCGGCGAGGCGATTGCACTGGGTCTGGCGACGGGCCTCGTCGCGCTGCTCCAGGGTCCGCTCAAGATCGCCAATCCCTCGGCTGCCTACCTCCTCGCCGTGGTCGCCCTGGCGGTCGTCTACGGCACGCGGTCGGCGATCGCCGGATCGATCGGGGCCTTCCTGCTCTACGACTACCTGTTCGTCGACCCGCGCTTCACCCTGACCGTCTCCACGATCGAGGAGTGGTTCAACCTCGTGCTGCTCCTCGTGGTCGGGATCGTCTGCGGCCGGCTGGCCGGTGCCCAGCGCGACCGGGCTCACGAGGCGGAGACCCGTGAACGGGTGACCCGGGCCTTGTTCGAGATCAGCCGCGAACTCGCAAGCGCCCAGTCGGCGGGCCCGGCGATGGTTGCCATCTCCGAGCTGCTCCGGGTGGAAACCCGCATGGAGCGCGTCTGGATCGGGATCTCGACGACGGGCAGCCAGGAGCGCGTGGCTGCCGACAGTGGCCCGCCGCCAAGCGTCGCGCCGCCGGCCGTCCACTACATCCTCCGCCGGATGCCCGGCGATGTTCCGGCCCAATGGGTCAAGGTCCATGCCCCGACGGGCCCGCTCAACGGTGGCAGGCCAGGCTCGCCCGTGGAGATCACCCTGCGTGTCCCGATCACCTCGAACGGCGCCACGCTCGGATCGATCTGGACCCGTCGGACGCGCCAGGCGGGCCTGCCCGAGCGCCCTGAGACACGGGTCCTGGCGGCCGCCGCCGACCAGCTTGGCCGGGCCCTCGAACGTGACCGCCTGGTCCGCGAGGCGATGAGTGTCGAAGTTGCCCGGCGGAGCGATGCCCTCAAGAGCGCCCTGCTCGACTCCGTGTCGCACGACCTGCGCACCCCGTTGGCATCGATCCGGGCGGCCGCCGGCAGCCTGATGGACCCCACGGTGAGCTGGTCTCCCGAGGACGAGCGAGCGACCGCGGCCTCGATCGATCGCGAGGCCGATCGCCTGAACCGGCTGGTGTCGAACATCCTCGACCTCAGCCGGATCGAGGCCGGCGGCCTGGTCGCCCATCACTCGGCGTTTCCCCTCGAGGACCTCGTCCCGGATGTCCTCGAGCGGCTCGAGCCGGTTCTCGGCACCCGGCCGATCGAGGTCGACATCCCGGGCGGCCTGCCGCCGGTGGATATCGACGAGGTCTTCATCGACCAGGTCCTCACGAACCTGCTCGAGAACACCGCCCGCTATGCCGGACCGGGCGTCGCCGTGCGCATCTCGGCCCGTGACCTCGGCGCCGGCCGGATCGGGCTGACGATCGAGGACGCCGGTCAGGGCGTACCGGCCGACGCCTTGCCGCACCTCTTCGAGAAGTTCTACCGGGTGCCCCGGAGCGGCGAGGGCGCGCGGCGCGGAACCGGCCTGGGCCTCGCGGTGGTCCGCGGATTGGTCGAGACGATGGGCGGCCGGATCAACGCCCGGCCGTCGGCCCTCGGCGGCCTGGCCATGGACCTCGAGCTGCGAGCGGCAAGTTGATCGAGACCGGCGCGACCACGATCCTGCTCGTCGAGGATGACGCCGAGACGCGCCGCCAGGTTGCGACCCTGCTCGAGCATCACGACTACCGGGTGGCCGAGGCGGCTGATGCGGAGTCGGCTTTGGCCACGTTCGTGGCCGAGACGCCTGACCTGATCCTGCTTGACCTGGGGCTGCCGGATCGCGATGGACTCGTCGTCGTCGAACGCGTTCGGGCGGCCGGGACCACGCCGATCCTGGTCCTCTCGGCGCGTGATCGAGAAGTGGACAAGGTCCTGGCCCTCGAGGCCGGCGCCGACGATTACCTGGCCAAGCCGTTCGGGATGGCCGAGCTCCGGGCCAGGATCAGTGCGGTCCTCCGTCGGACCGCACTGATCGCGGCCGACGCCGGTGGGCTGGAGGTCATCAGGATCGGCGACCTGGAGCTGGATCCGGTGTCGCACACGGCTCGCGTCGCGGAGGAGCCGGTGCACTTCACCCGGCTCGAGTTCGAGGTCCTCCGGGTCCTGGCCGAGCATGCCGGCCAGCTCGTGACCTACGGCCGGCTCCTGCGATCGGTGTGGGGCACGGCCTATGGCGACGAGGCCCACTACGTCCACGTCTACGTCGGCCAGATCCGCCGGAAGATCCGGCGCGCCGATCCGGCAGGCCGCCTGGCGGACCTCATCGTGCCCGAGCCCGGAGTGGGCTACCGGGTCCGCGCCGGGGCCGATCCCGCTCCGCGTTGAGCGATCCTTGATCGGTCCCGGTCGCCAGGTGCTCGCGGCCTCGTGGGGCAGGGCTCGACGATAGGGACATGGAACTCGCAAGAACTCTCGACTCGTCCCTGACCAGGCGCTCGATCGAACGCGAGCTGGATTTGGTCGCTGTTGCGATCCGGATGGTCGCCGGTGGCGGTGCCCCCGGCGTCACGATCGTCGGCCTCGAATTCGGACCGGCCGTGCTCGAAGGCTCGAACGAGGCGGCCCATGACGCGGGCGTCGAGCTCGAGGCCCTGTGGCAACCCGAGGACTCGCGCTGCGACATCCGGGTCCATCGCCACGGAGAGACCGCCGATGCCGACTGACCGGACAGCCGCGCAGGGATCGGTTCTGCTGGTCGACGACGACGATGTCTTCGTCGACCTTGTCCGGCGCCATCTCGCGGCTCACGGCTACACCGTCGCCACGGCCGGCTCGGTCATGGCCGCGCGGGAGCTCCTCCGCGCCGACCACCCGGCCCTGCTGATCCTGGACATCAACCTGCCCGATGACTCGGGCTGGGCGCTGCTCCGCGACGAGAGCCTGGTGGCGGCCGGGTCGCCGCCCGTCGTGATCATGAGCGGTACCCAGATCCGACCGGAGCGACTGCGCGAGTTCCGCGTCGCGGGCTATCTGCCGAAGCCGGTCTCGATGTCCCTCCTGACGTCGTGCATCGATCGTTTCATCAATGAATCCGGGACGGGCATCACGGCGGACTCATCCGGGGTGCCCGGGTGAATGACCTCGAGATCCTGCTGATCGCCGTTGCGGCAGTGGTCATCGTTGCCGGATACCTCTGGCTCTGCGACCGGGTGCGCTGATGAGCCTCATCGACCTCATCACCGCGTTGGCCACCGTGTTCGTCTTCGTGTACCTGATCTGGGCGCTCCTCCGCCCCGAGGACTTCTAGCCGTGTCCATGCCCGATTTCCTGACCTTCGCCGCGCTCCTCGCGGCGTTGCTCCTCGCGACCCCGATCCTGGGCGGCTACATGTACCGCGTCTTCGAGGGCGAACGGACGGTCTTCAGCCCCGTCCTGCGGCCGGTCGAACGGGCGATGTACCGGATCGCCGGTGTCGACGAAACCGTCGAGCAGGGCTGGAAGGGGTACACGGTCTCGGTCCTCCTGCTGGCCCTGGTCAGCATCCTGGCCGTCTACGCGATCCTCCGCCTCCAGGCCGGCCTGCCGCTCAACGCCAACTCGGCGCCGGCGATGAGCCCGGACCTGTCCTTCAACACCGCCATCAGCTTCGTCACGAACACGAACTGGCAGAACTACTCGGGCGAGGTCGCGGCCAGCAACCTGGCCCAGGCCGGCGGGCTCGTCGTCCAGATGTTCGTCTCGGCGGCGATGGGCCTGGCGGTGGCCATCGCCCTGGTCCGGGGCCTCGTCCGACGAAGTGCCTCGACCCTGGGCAACTTCTGGGTCGACGTCACCCGGGGCGTCCTGTACATCCTGCTGCCGATCAGCATCGTCGCCGCGGTCATCCTGGTCTGGCAGGGCGTGCCCCAGACGCTCAACGCACCGAGCACGATCACGACCCTCCAGGGCGCCCACCAGACCCTGTCGATCGGGCCGATCGCGTCCCAGGAAGCGATCAAGGAGCTCGGCAACAACGGCGGCGGGTTCCTCAACGCGAACTCCGGCCATCCCTTCGAGAACCCGACGGGGCTGTCCAACTTCCTCGAGATGTTCCTGATCCTGCTCGCGCCGTTTGCCCTGACCTACACGTTCGGTCGCTACGCCGGCAAGCAGCGCCAGGGCTGGGTGCTCCTCGGAGCGATGGCCTTCATCTTCGTGGTCGGCGCGATCTTCCTGATGCACGTCGAGGCCAATGGCAACCAGCTCTTCCCGGCGGGCGTCGACCAGGCGCTCGGCAACATGGAGGGCAAAGAGGTCCGGTTCGGCTCGGCCGTCAGCGGCCTGTTCGCGACGATCACCACCGATACCAGCACGGGCGCCGTCATCGCGATGCACGACAGCCTCACGCCGATCGGCGGCCTGGTCCCCCTGTTCAACCTGATCCTCGGTGAGATCTCGCCGGGCGGCATCGGCGCCGGCCTGTACGGGATGCTCGTGATCGGAGCCATCCTGTCGGTCTTCATCGCGGGGCTCATGGTCGGCCGGACGCCCGAGTACCTCGGCAAGAAGGTCGAGAGCTACGAGATGAAGATGGCCATGCTGACCGTCCTGGTCCTGGCGGTGAGCATCCTCGGCTTCGCCGCGGTCGCGACCGCCACCCAGCCCGGCCAGGCCGGGCCGCTGAATGCCGGTCCGCACGGCTTCTCCGAGATCCTGTATGCCTTTGCCAGCCAGACGGCGAACAACGGCTCGGCGTTCGCCGGCCTGACCGGCAACACGCCCTTCTACAACGTCCTCGGCGGGATCGCCATGTTGATCGGTCGCTTCGGGATGATCATCCCGATCCTTGCCCTGGCCGGGTCAATGGCCGCCAAGCGCCGTGTCGCTCCCTCGCTGGGCACCTTCCCGACGACCGGGGTGATCTTCGGCGTGCTCCTCGTCGGCGTCGTCGTGATCGTCGGCGCGCTCACGTTCTTCCCGGCCCTCGCACTGGGCCCGATCGTCGAACAGCTTCTCCAGAACGCGGGAAAGGTCTTCTAGCATCGTGAGCATCCTCGAATCGATCGACCTGTCGGGTGGCACGCGCCGCTTCCAGCGCTTCGGCGGGCGGGGCAAGGCCGACGGACGGGGAGCCCCGGCCGGCGGCGCCCCGGGACCGAGGGGCATCCTCGACCCCGACCTCCTCCGGGCTGCGCTGCCGGAGTCGGTTCGCAAGCTGAACCCGCGCTACCTGATCAAGAACCCGGTGATGTTCGTGGTCGAGATCACGGCCGCGCTCGTCACCCTGATCGCGATTGCCAACGTGACCGGCTTCGAGCCGGTCGGCGGTCCGTCCGGCCTGGGCTTCCAGGTCCAGATCGCGATCTGGCTCTGGTTCACCGTCCTGTTCGCGACCTACGCCGAGGCGGTAGCCGAAGCCCGCGGCCGCGCCCAGGCGGCGACCCTGCGCCGGGCGCGCTCCGTCACCCAGGCGCATCGACGCACGGCCGACGGTACGCTCGAGCTCGTCGGCTCGGCCGAGCTGCGACGGGGCGACGTGATCGTCGTGATGGAGGGCGAGACCATCCCCGGTGACGGCGACGTCATCGAAGGCATCGGCTTCGTCAACGAGTCGGCGATCACCGGCGAGTCCGCGCCCGTCCTGAAGGAGCCCGGGACAGACATCCGGAGCAGCGTGACCGGTGGGACGACCCTCACCAGTGACCAGCTCACGATCCAGATCAGCGCCGATCCGGGCGAGACCTTCCTCGACCGGATGATCGCCCTCGTCGAGGGTGCGAAGCGCCAACGCACGCCCAATGAGATCGCCCTGTCGATCCTGCTCGCGGGCCTGACGATCGTGTTCTTCCTCGCGGTTGTCACGCTCCGGCCCTTCGGTGATTTCGCGGGCGCGACCGTCGACACTGTCGCCCTCGTCGCCCTCCTCGTCTGCCTGATCCCGACGACGATTGGCGGCCTGCTGTCGGCCATCGGGATCGCGGGGATGGACCGGGTCGCCCGGTTCAACGTCCTGGCCATGAGTGGCCGGGCCGTCGAGGCCTCAGGCGACGTCGACGTGATCCTCCTCGACAAGACCGGCACGATCACCTACGGCAACCGCCTGGCGGCGTCGGTCACCGCCGCACCCGGCGTCACGGAGACGGAGGCGCTGACCGCCGCCCTCGTGGCGTCGGCCCACGACGAGACGCCTGAGGGCAAGTCGGTCGTGGATCTGGCCCGCCGCCGGCTGGCGGAGCTCAAGGCACCCGGTGGGACCGACGACGAGCCCGGCTTCAAGGCGCTGACGGCCACGATCAGCGAGGACATTCCGTTCCGCGCCGAGACCCGCTCGAGCGGTGTCCGCCTGGCCAGCGGCCAGCTGGTGCTCAAGGGCGCCGTCGATGCGATCGAGCACGACCTGGACGCGGCGCTGCCGCCGATCATCCGGGACGAGACCGACCGCCTGGCCGATGCCGGAGCGACTCCCCTGGCGATGCGCCAGGACGGCCGGATCATCGGCCTGATCGAGCTCAAGGACACTGTCAAGGAAGGCCTCGTCGAGCGCTTCGCCGAGTTCCGCAGGATGGGCATCCGGACGGTCATGGTCACTGGCGACAACCCGCGCACCGCCGCGACGATCGCCCGCGAAGCCGGGGTCGACGACTTCATCGCCCAGGCCAAGCCCGAGGACAAGATCGGCTTCATCCGCAGGGAGCAGGCCGATGGCCACCTCGTGGCGATGACCGGCGACGGGACGAACGACGCACCAGCCCTCGCGCAGGCTGACGTCGGGCTGGCGATGAACAGCGGAACGTCGGCGGCCAAGGAGGCCGCCAACATGGTCGACCTCGACTCCGACCCGACGAAGCTGCTCGAGGTCATCGCGATCGGCAAGCAGCTCCTGATCACGCGCGGCTCGATCACGACCTTCTCGATCGCCAACGACGTGGCCAAGTACTTCGCGATCGTGCCGGCGATGTTCGCCGCGGTCTACCCGGAGCTCAACCAGCTCAACATCATGGGCCTGTCCACGCCCCAGAGCGCGATCCTCTCGGCGGTCATCTTCAATGCGCTGGTCATCGTCGCCCTGATCCCCCTCGCCCTGCGCGGGGTCGGCTTCCGGCCGGCTCCGGCGAGCGAGCTCCTCCAGCGCAACCTGCTCATCTACGGCCTCGGCGGGATCATCGCCCCCTTCATCGGGATCAAGGCGGTTGACCTCCTCGTGACCGCCCTCCACCTGGCATAGGAAGCCAAGCGATGCGTACCTTCGTGACTCAGCAACTTCGTCCAGCCATCCTGCTCCTGCTCCTCCTGACCCTGGTGACCGGGGTCGCGTACCCCGGCATCGTGACCGCGATCGGCCAGTTCGCCTTTCCGAGTCAGGCCAATGGCTCGTTCATCACCGTCAACGGAACGGAGGTCGGTTCCAGCCTGATCGGCCAGGCCTTCGACCAGCCGAACTACTTCTGGGGTCGTCCGTCCAACGCCGGCGTGACCCCGAGCAACCCGGCCGGCTACGACGGGACGGCCAGCGGCGGCTCCAACCTCGGTCCCACGAGCAAGGCCCTGATCGACCGGATCACGGCCTCCGTCGACCAGCTCCGCCAGGCGAACGGCAATGCGCCGATCCCCGTTGACCTCGTGACCTCGTCGGCGTCCGGCCTGGATCCCGATATCAGCCCGGCCGCTGCCGACTACCAGGTGGCAAGGGTGGCGGCCGCGCGGGGCATGACGCCGGATGCCGTCCGGGCAGTCGTCGCCCGGCATACGACCCAGCCGCTGTTCGGGTTCCTCGGCGAGCCGATCGTCAACGTGCTCGAGCTGAACCTCGACCTCGACGGCTTGCTGACCACGAAGTCATGAACGCGGGCGGCTCAGCGCCTGAGGACCGCGGGGCCCGACCGACGGGCGACGAGATGCTCGCGCGTGTCTCCGCCGACGATGCCGCCGAGCGCGGCCGCCTGCGCCTCTACCTGGGCATGGCCCCGGGGGTCGGCAAGACCTACCGGATGCTCGAGGAAGGCCACCGGCGCATCGAGCGTGGCACCGACGTCGTCGTCGGCTTCGTCGAAGTCCACGGTCGGCCGCGGACCCAGGCGCTGCTCGAGGGCCTGGAGGTCGTGCCCCGCTTGCGGGTCGAGTACCAGGGCGTCCAGGTCGAGGAGATGGACACCGACGCGATCATCGCCCGGCACCCGGCAGTCGCCCTGATCGATGAGCTGGCCCATACGAACGTGCCGGGTTCAGCCCGCGAGAAGCGCTGGCAGGATGTCGAGCTGATTCGGGATGCCGGGATCGACGTCATCAGCACGTGCAACGTCCAGCACCTCGAATCCGTCGCGGACGCGGTCGCCACGATCGTCGGGGCACCGGTCAACGAGCGGGTCCCGGACGAGGTCGTGGAGGGCGCCGACGAGGTCGAGCTCGTCGATATGAGCCCGCACGCCCTGCGCCAGCGGATCCGCCACGGCAACGTCTACCCGCCCGAACGCGCCCGGGTTGCCCTCGAGCGCTTCTTCACCGAGCCGAACCTGACGGCGTTGCGCGAGCTTTCGCTGCGCTTCGTCACCCGGGCGGTCGACGAGAAGCTCGAGGAGATCGTCAGCGAGCAGGGGCTCGGGCGATTGCGTCCCGTGAGCGAGCGGGTCCTCGTCGTCGTCGACGACCGGCTCATCAGCCGTCGTGCGCTTCGTCGCGGGGCGACGCTCGCCTCGGCGCTCGGCGCCGGCCTGACTGCCGCGGTCATCGTGACCCCGGCGATCGAGCGCCTCGCATTCGACCGTGCCCGGGACCTCCAGGAGCATCTCGACTATGCCCTGGACCTGGGCGCCGACATCGTCCAGCATCCCGCCCGGGATCTCGTTGCCGGGCTGGTCGAGCTGGGCAGGAGCTTGCGGGTCACCCACGTCGTCCTCGGTCGCGAGGCCCGCGCCGGGCTCGCCGGTCGCTTTGCTCCGAGCCTCCCGGATCAGCTCCTCCGGCTGATGCCCGAGATCGAGGTCCACCTGGTCGGCGAAGGGGTGCCTGGGTCCTGATCCGGGGTTTGGGCGGGTGGCGTCGCGGCCAGCAGCGCCAGCGCCGGGGAGCCTGCGCCGCCTCGCGCGGCCGACTGGGCACGATCCTCGCCACGGGGCGCGTTACCCGCGGAATCGCTCTGCGACCCCGCGGTCATCAGGGGCCGACTTGCGCAGATACCGGTAGGCGACTGCGGCGGCGGTCGAGCCAAGAATTGGTGCGACCAAGTAGATCCACAGGCTGCCGACTGAGCCGGAGACGAGCGCGGGTCCAATCGAGCGAGCCGGGTTCATCGATGCGCCGCTGACCGAACCGCCGACGATTGCAGCGAGGGCAATCGTCGCGCCGATCGCGAGCGCCGCGGCGTTGCCGACCGCCCGATCGTCGGTTGCGACGGCCGTAACGACGAGCATCAGGAAGAACGTCAGGATCGCCTCCCAGGCGAGGGCCTGCAGGTCCGAGCCATGTGGCTGCGTCACGCCCAGGCTCACGCCAGGACCGAGGGTCAGGCGCAACACGAGCGCCGCCGCGATCGCGCCCGTGACCTGTGCGGCGGCGTAGGTCACGACTCGGCCCCAGGGCATGTGGCCGCCGATCGCGAAGCCGACCGAGACGGCCGGATTGAAGTGGGCGCCGGAGATATGGCCGAGGGCGTAGACCATCGCCGCGATCACCAGCCCGAACGCGAGGGCCACCGCGACCGGAGACAGGCGGTCGGCGATCGCGCCGCAGCCGAAGAAGACGAGGGCGAACGTCCCGATCAGCTCGGCGATGTGGGCCCTCAACCGGCGATCGCGGCACGCGGCGGTCGACCGGCGGCGCGGAGCGCGACTTCGATGAACGGCCGCAGCCTCGCGGCGACATCGACCTGGGTTCGCCGGAACGCTTCGAGCTTCTCGGCGTCCGTGCCTTCGACGTCGGACGGATCGTCGAGGCCCCAGTGGAGCGAGTTCATCGATCCGGGAAAGACCGGACACGTGGCCCGGGCCCGGTCACAGACGGTGATGACGTAGTCGAACTGCTGGTCGAGGAACTCGCCGATCACCTTGCTTCGAGCATGGCTCCAGTCGATCCCCAGCTCGCCCAGGACCTGGACGGCCAGCGGGTTGACGCGCGTCGCCTCTGTCCCCGCGGAATGGACCTCGAAGTCGTCGCCACCGTAGCGTTGCAGGAGCGCCTCGGCGATCTGGCTGCGAGCCGAGTTGTGGGTGCACACGAAGAGGACCCTGATCGGCGCGGATGGCACGGGACGCTCCTTCCTGCTGGCTCGGCCGGCAGCCGCGATCGTCATCTCGAGATCGAGGAGCTCGCCCTCGAGCCGGTCGAGGTCGGCACGCTGGCGTTCGATCGCGACCCGCTGTCCGGCGAGCACCGGCGCGAGGTCGAGGTCGACGGCACCGCGCTCGATGCACAGCCGGGCGAGCCGGCCGGCGTCCTGGGGGGCCAGCCCGAGGCGGCGCAGCGAGACGACGAGCCGGAGGCGGGCAAGGTCGGGTTCGGCGTAGTCGCGGTAGCCGTTCTCCTCCCGCGAGGCCGGCGGGATGACCCCAGCGGTCTCGTACCAGCGGACGGCCGAAGCGGCAATACCGGCTCTTCGGGCGAGCTCAGCAATCTTCATGGCCTAACCCTAGACCTTGAAGTAGCTCGAAGGTCAAGCCCCGATTTGCATCAAGGCAGGGCGCCTGGTTTCAGCAGCAGCCGCCGCCGCCACAGCCGCAACCCGACTCGGCGACGGGTAGCTGTCGCGCCGAGAGGTCGATCGACGGCTTGGCGTCGAGCGGCTTTGACGCCTTGACGATGGTGCTGAGCATGCCGTCCGCGACCGGGTGGCTGGGCGTGAGCGAAATATCGACGAGGCCCACCGCCTCGAGGCCGGTGCGATAGTCCGAGAACGACAGTGCGCCGGCGATGCAGCCGACGAAGGAGCCGCGCTCCGCTCGCTGCTCGATCGTCAGGTGGTCCTCCGCGACGATGTCGCTGATTCCAATCCGGCCGCCCGGCCGCAGAACCCGGGCGATCTCCCGGAAGACCGCGGGCTTGTCCGCGGCCAGGTTGATGACGCAGTTGCTGATGACGACGTCGACCGACTCAGCGGGCAACGGGATCGCTTCGATCTGACCGCGCACGAATTCGACGTTCGTCACGCCGGCCTCGGCCGCGTTGCGCTGGGCGAGGGCGAGCATCTCGTCGGTCATGTCGAGGCCGATCGCCCGGCCGGTCGCCCCGACCCGCCTCGCCGAGAGGAGCACGTCGATGCCACCGCCTGAGCCCAGGTCGAGGACCCGCTCGCCTTCGTGGAGCTCGGCGACGGCGATCGGGTTGCCGCAGCCGAGCGAGGCGAGCACGGCCGCATCCGGCAGCTCGTCCCGCTCGAGCGCCGAATAGAGCTCGCCGCCGATCGAGTCCGAGCTGCCGCTGCAGCAGCCACCATCATTCGCCTGGATGGCCGCGGCCGCGTAGCGCGCCCGGACCTCATCGTGGATCGTTTCGGTCGTCATGCGGTGGGTCTCCTGGGTCGGCGGGATTGGACGCCATATTGATACTTGCCGATATCGGCGATTGTCAATATCATACCCGCAATGAAGCGACCCACCGATCCCGATACCCTCCTGCTCCAGGCCGCGGCCGATCCCAGCCGGCTGGCGATCCTCCGCCAGCTGGCTGGCGGCAACGATGTCTGCGCGTGTGACTTCGTCGGCTGCTGCGACGTCGCCCAGCCCACGATCAGCCACCACCTGAAAGTGCTCCGCGAAGCGGGCTGGGTCCGCTCGGAACGCCGCGCGTCGTTCATCTACTACCGCCTCGATCCGGCAGCTGTCGCGCGCTTTCGGGCGATCGCCGGAGAGTTCGCGGCGCCCTCGCTGAACCGAGCGTCGGCGCGCAGCCTGCCGGTGATCGAACCGCAGGCACTGCCAAGCGCCTGATCACGACCAGGCGAGCCTGAGATCGTGAGGCCCCCGGTCCTCGCCCGTCGTGACCTGCTCGCATTGACCCTGGCCGCAGCCGCCTGGGGGCTGGGCACCGTCATCAGCAAGCGGGCCCTCGATGAGATGCCACCCCTGACCCTGTTGCCGATCCAGCTCGCGGCCAGCCTCGCGGTGCTGGCGGTCCTGATGCGGCGGCGCGGGATGGCGCTGCGCGGGAGCCCCGCGATCCTGGGGCGGCTGGGCATCCTGAATCCGGGCATCGCGTACGCCCTCGGACTGCTCGGTCTCGGCTCGATCACCGCCAGCCTGGCCGTCCTGCTCTGGGCGCTCGAGCCACTGATGATCCTGGTCCTCGCGATCTGGCTGTTGCACGAGCGGGTCGCCCCGATCGTCGGCGCCCTGTCACTGCTGGCCGTCGCCGGCCTCGTCCTGCTCGTGTACGACCCGGGCACGAACGGCCAATGGGCTGGCGTCGTCCTGACCCTGGCGGGGATTGCCTGCTGCGCGACGTACACGATCATCGCCCGTCGCTGGATCGCGGCCTCCGATTCGACGGCCCAGGTGGTCTTCGCCCAGCAGGCGCATGCCCTCGTCTTTGCCGTGGTCATCCTGGCTCTCGTCGGCATCCTTGGTGGGACCGTGCGCCCGACGGCGATGTCGGCGATCGGGCTGCTCAGCGCGCTCGCTTCGGGCGTCCTGTATTACGCGGCCGCCTACTGGCTCTACCTGACGGCGCTACGCGGTGCGCCGGCCTCGCTCGCCTCGATCTCGTTCTACCTGATCCCCGTGTTCGGGGTGGCCGGCGGCATCCTGTTCCTCGGCGAGGGGCTCGACGCTCGGCAATGGATCGGCGCGGCGATCGTCCTCCTGGCTGTTCTCGTGATCACGTTCCGGCCGAATGCCAATCGCGCGAGCGCCGCCGTCGCGGAGCCAGCTCCCGCCGACGGGTAGCCAGCAGGGACCCAGCAAGCGCACGCCTAGGCGCAGGTTGACCCGCCTCGAATCGGACGACTACACTCGGCTGGTCCCGTGCGGCCGGCGTCGCGTCGGATCGGGCTGCCCGGGAACACCAAGCCAGCACCGGAGGACCACTCCTCTCGTGGAGTCAGGACCCAGTCGAGGGACGCCAGCGAGTCGCGCGTGGAGCGCGGACCGCGCCAACGGCGCCCGCCAGCACCCGGTCCGCCTCGTCCGCTGACGGCGGCACGTCCTCTGGACGTGTGCCACCGACGCGCGGGACGGACCCGCCGCGAGGTGGTAGATGCTCTACCTGAGCCAGGTGATCGGACGGCCCGTCCGGGACCGGAACGACGATCCGATCGGCAAGGTCGCCGACCTGATCGTGGCCGTCGGTGACCGCTATCCGCCCGTGACCGGCCTCGTCGTCGAGACCGATCGGCGGCGCATCTTCCTGCCCTGGACCTCGGTCGCCAGCCTTGACGAATCGGGTGCCAAGCTGAGCACCCTGACGATGGACCTGGGCAAGTTCCACCAGCGCCCGAACGAGATCCTCCTGCGGGCCGACCTGATGGACAAGCAGATCGTCGATATCGACGGGCGCAAGGTGGTCCGGGTCAACGACCTGCGCCTCGACGAGGTCGACGGCGCCCTCCATCTGGTGGCTGTCGACGTCGGCGCCTCGGGCCTCCTGCGCCGGCTCGGCGTCGAAGGCGGGATGCGCACGGTCGCCCGCAACCTCCATGTCTCGGTCCCCGAGAAGTACATCGACTGGGAGGATGTCGATCCGGTCGAGACGTCGATCGCCTCGATCAAGCTGCGCGTACCGCACGCCGGCCTCGCCGAGCTGCACCCCGCCGACCTGGCCACGATCATCGACCAGCTCGCCCCGCGCGACCGGGCCGGTGTCCTGGCCTCGCTGGGCGACGACGCCGTGGCCGACGCCATCGAGGAGATGGAGCCCGAGACCCAGGTCGAGGTGCTCGAGGACCTCGAGCCGGGACGGGCCGCCGACATCCTCGAGGAGATGTCGCCGGACGACGCCGCCGACCTCGTTGCCGACCTTTCCCAGACGACCCGCGACGAGATCTTCGCGCTGATGGAGAAGGACGAGAAGGCCGAGGTCCAGGAGCTCCTCGGCTATCCCGAGGACTCGGCCGGCGGGATCATGACGACCGAGTTCGTCGCCGTTCCTGCCCACCTGACGGCGGCCGAGACGATCGACATGCTCCGCCAGCTCGAGCCGAACGCCGAGACGATCTACTACGTCTACGTGACCGACGATGACGGCCGGCTGGTCGGCGTCCTCTCGCTGCGCGACCTGATCGTCGCTGCACCGGACACCCACATCGGCGACGTGATGATCAAGGAACCCGTTGCTGTCGGCGTGCTGGCCGACCAGGACGAGGTCGCCGAAGTCGTCGCCCACTACAACCTGCTGGCCGTCCCGGTGATCGACGAGGAGGGCCG
>JANWLH010000067.1 GCA_025450915.1 Candidatus Limnocylindrales bacterium
TAGACCTTCTCTGGCACAATCGTCCCGAGCGACGGTTGGTAGTTCTTGAGGTTGCGACCGATGGTCCATTTCCAGTCAATCGTCGCGGCGTTGGGGATGGGCGAGTGTTCTTTTCGATTCAGCGCTCCCAGCACTGCCTGGCGGATACGTTGCTCCAGCAGCCGCTTGATTTTCTCGACCACGGCCCGCACGACCATGCGGGCTGTTTCCTTCGTGCGTTCGGGGATACGCCCCTTCAATGACATCAGCGTGCCAACCAGTAGCGGGTTGGGTTCGACGCTCTTGAGCATCTCTGGCTCGAACAGCAGTTGGGTCAGGCCCTTCTTTTCAATGGCGTCGTTCTGAATGACCGTGACGACGTCTTCCTTAAAGTAGCTGCGGATGTCACCGAGCCACTTGGCAAGATTCGGCGCGGACGGGCCGAGCCCGGCGCTCCTCGCGGCCGCCGGCCGGACCTACACGGGAGCCGGCGTCGCTGCGTCCGCGATCGGAATGGACAAGCCCCTCTTCAAGTCCATCGCCCGGGGCCTCGGGCTGCCGGTCCTCGACTGGCTCGAGCTCGGCAGGCGGCGCTGGGAGACCGATCGGGCCGGAGTCCTCGACGAGGTCGGCGGCTTCGCCCGCGCCCACGGCGACGAGCGCCTGATCGTGAAGCCGGCCAGACTCGGCTCGTCGGTCGGGATGACCCTGGCCCACGGCCCGGCGGAGCGCGCCGGCGCGCTGGCCACGGCCTTCGAGCACGACACGCTCGCCCTCGTCGAGCGCTACGTGGTCGGGGCCCGCGAGCTCGAAGTGGCGGTCCTGGGCAACGACCCCGGCCAGATCGAGCTCTATGGGCCCGGCGAGATCCTGTCGGGCCACGAGTTCTACGACTACGACGCGAAGTACACGCCCGGCCTGTCCGAGACCACGCCGAGTGCCGAGATCGAGCCGAGGCTGCGGGCAACCATCCTCAAGATCGCCCGGGACGCCTACCGCGCGATCGGCACCGAGGGCTTTGCCCGGCTCGACTTCCTGATCGAGGGCGAGACGCCCTTCCTCTCGGAGATCAACACGATCCCGGGCTTCACGCCGATCAGCCTGTTCCCGGCGATGGCCGCCGCCGGCGGCTACGACTTCGCCGGCGTCGCCGCGCGGATCGTCGACCTGGCCGTCGACCGCTGGGACGGCCGGGTCCGCCGCCGGCTCGTCCCCGGCGACCTGCCCCGGTGAGCCGCCTGCCGACCCGCCGGGTCAGCCAGCCGCGCGCCGGACGTCCCATCCGGCGCTCATCCGCGGGGCTTTCCCGGACGCGCGCCCTCGCGGCCCTGCTCCTCGTCCTGGCCGGCCTCTCGATCTACGGCGCCGGGGCCTCGTCCGTCTTCTCATTCCATGCGCCGGTCGAGGTGGACGGAGCGACGTGGACGAGCCCGGCCGCCGTCGAGACCATCCTGGCCGTCGCCGACGGCACGAACCTCGTCACGCTGCGGACCGACGACCTGGCCGCCCGCCTCGAGGCGCTGCCCGCCGTCCGCTCGGCCGACGTCCGGGTCGTCCTGCCGAACACGATCCGGGTGACCCTCGACGAGCGCAAGCCGATCCTCGTCTGGCAGACGTCGGCCGGCCGCTTCCTGGTCGATTCGACCGGCCTCGCGTTCACCGAGCTGGCGGCGAACGCGACGGCCCCGAACGGGCTGCCCACGATCGCCGACAACCGGACGGCCAGCGCGGTGACCGTGGGGGGATCGATCGACCCGGTGGCCTTCGATGCCGCCACCCGGCTGGGCTCGCTGAAGCCAGCCGATCTCGCTTCGGCCGCCAACGGCCTGATCGTGAGCCTGACCGACGACGAGGGCTTCACGCTCACGGCCGTCCCCGGCCTGTGGACGGCGACGTTCGGCTTCTACACCACGAGCCTTCGGCCGCCGACCCTGATCCCGGCGCAGGTCCGCCTCCTGAAGAGCCTGTTGGCCGGCCGCGAGACGACCGTCGAGTCGGTGATCCTGGCCGACGGTGACAACGGCACGTACACGACGAAGGCAAAGCCATGAGCGCGACTCCAGCCCAGCGACGGTCTGGTAGCCTTGCCGAAACGCACCGGCTGGAGGGCCCTCGCGCGTGCTCCTACCCCTGGCGGGCCTTGGCCTCGGCGTCCTGCTGGGACTCCTCCTCAAGGTCAACGTCAGCTTCGAGGTCGCCCGGTATTCGGGCGTGGCGATCGTGGCGGCCCTCGACTCGGTGCTCGGCGCCGTCCGGGCCGAGCTGGACGGGGTGTACGACAACCGGATCTTCGTCAGCGGGTTCATCACCAACGCGGTGGTGGCGGTGCTCCTCACCTTCCTCGGCGATCGGCTGGGCCTCGACCTCTACATCGTGGCCCTCGTAACCTTCGGGCCGCGGATCTTCCAGAACCTGGCCCTCATCCGGCGGCACTTCCTGTAAAGGGGACGACATCAGCGTGGAACGAGAGGCGGTCCTGGTCGGCATCGATGTCGGGACGACCAAGGTCTGTGCACTGATCGGCGAGGTCAGCGCCGACGGCGCGCTCACGATCATCGGCAAGGGCACGGTCCCGGCGACGGGCCTGAAGAAGGGCGTCGTCGTCAACATCGAGCAGACGATCAACTCGATCGCCCAGGCCGTCGAGCAGGCCGAGCGGCTGTCGGGCTGGAAGATCGACCGGGCCTTCGTCGGCGTCGGCGGCCAGAACGTCGAATCCCAGAACTCGCGCGGCGCCGTCGCCGTCAGCGGCCATGACCGGGAGGTCAGCCGCGAGGACGTCAACCGGGCCACCGAGGTCGCCCGGGCGGTCTCGATCCCGTCGAACCGCGAGGTCCTCCACGTCCTGCCGCGGGGCTTCATCGTCGACGGCCAGGAAGGCGTCAAGGATCCCCTCGGGATGAGCGCGATCCGGCTCGAGGTCGAGACCCACATCGTCACGGCCGCCGCTACCGCCGTCCAGAACCTCCAGAAGTGCGTGATGGCCGCCGACGTGAAGATCGACGAGCTCGTCGCCAGCTCACTGGCCTCCGCCGAGGCGGTGCTGACCGAGACCGAGAAGGACCTCGGCGTCGGTGTCGCCGACATCGGCGCCGGGACGATCGACATCGCCCTCTTCTCGGATGGCTCGCCGTTCCACACGAGCGTCCTGCCGGTCGGCGGGAACAACGTGACGATGGACATCGCGGCGGTCCTCAAGACGAGCCTCCAGGTCGCCGAGGAGCTCAAGGTTCGCCACGGGACCTGCGACCTGCGCTCGGTCGATGCCGACGAGATGATCAGCGTCAGCGTCCTCGGCGAGGAAGCCGGCCGGACGGTCAGCCGGATGGAGCTCTGCCAGATCATCGAGGCCCGCTGCCGGGAGACGCTCGAGCTGCTGCGCAACGAGATGCGCGCGACCGGCCACGGGATGCTCCCCGCGGGAATCGTCCTGACCGGCGGCGCGGCCCAGCTGGCCGGCCTCTCGGAGCTCGGCCGGGAGGTCCTCGAGATGCCCGTGCGGGTGGCCGGCCCGACGGGTGTCGGCGGCCTCGTCGACAACCTCCTGACCCCCGCCTACAGCACGGCGATCGGGCTCCTCCGCTGGGGCGCCGCGGTCACGATGTCGGGTGAGCCGGTGCGCTACGACTCGGCCCCGGCCGGCGGGCTGATCGGCCGGATCAGGGACGCGCTGCGCAACCTCTTTCCGTAGGCGAGCCCCGGGCCGGGCAAGCCGGCTCGGTCGAGCCTGAGATCGATGCGCCGGCGTATTGACGCGACGGTATACTCGCCGGACGTTTCCCTCGAAAACCTAACCGTCCGCCAGGGCCCTCTCGCTCGGCGGCGATCCAGCTGATCGAATCGGCCCCCGGGAGGGCCGCCGGAGGTACAGCCATGCCGCTCCGTTCCGATTCCGAGAACTTCGCGCTCATTCGCGTCGTCGGCGTCGGTGGCGGTGGCAGCAACGCTGTCAACCGGATGATCCGGGCCGAGATGATGGGCGTCGAGTTCATCGCCTGCAACACCGACGCCCAGGCCCTCCTCCAGAGCGACGCCCCGCACAAGATCCGGATCGGCGACAAGATGACCCGCGGCCTCGGCGCCGGCGGCGACTCGTCGATCGGCCAGCGGGCGGCCGAGGAGGACACCGAGAAGATCGCCGAGGCCCTCCGCGACTCGGACATGGTCTTCATCACCGCCGGCCTCGGCGGCGGCACCGGCTCGGGCGCGGCGCCGGTCGTGGCCGAGATCGCCAAGGAGCTCGGTGCGCTGACGATCGGCGTCGTCACCAAGCCGTTCTCCTTCGAGGGCAACCGGCGCAAGCTCGTCGCCGAGAAGGCCGCCGACGAGCTCCGGGCCAAGGTCGACACTCTGATCACGATCCCCAACGACCGGCTCAAGGACGTCGTCCAGAAGAACACGTCGATCGTCGACGCGTTCCGGGTTGTCGACGACGTGCTCCGCCAGGGCGTCCAGGGGATCAGCGACATCATCACGGTCCCCGGCCTGATCAACCTCGACTTCGCCGACGTGCGCACGATCATGAAGGACGCCGGCTCCGCGCTGATGGGCATCGGCCGCGCCTCGGGCGAGAACCGGGCGATCGAGGCGGCGCGCCAGGCGATCGCCAGCCCGCTCCTCGAGGTCAACATCAACGGCGCCCAGGGCATCCTGTTCAACATCACCGGCAGCTCCAACCTGAGCCTGCACGAGGTGACCGAGGCCGCCGAGGAGATCCGCGCGGCCGCCGATCCCGAGGCGAACATCATCTTCGGGACGAGCTTCAACGAGCGCCTCGGCGACGAGGTGATGATCACGGTGATCGCCACGGGCTTCGACGCGAACCGCAAGCGCGACGCGGTCCGCCCGGCGGCCGCCGCCGCGACCTACGAGACCCAGGGCGGCATTCGCCGCGACTACTACGCCGAGCTCGAGGAGCAGCGCCGGGCCGTCGCCGACGATCGGCCCGACGACCACGGACGCGAGGCCGCAGCGGTCAAGGTCGAGAGCCGGAGCGTCGGCGAGCCGGTCGTCCAGCCGGTCCGACGGGCGGCGATCGATCCCGACGACCTCGACATCCCGAGCTTCCTCCGCCGTCCGAAGTAGGCCGGGCCGGTGACCACCGGCGCAGCGTTCGAAGAGCCCGACCCGGCTGACGTCGCCGCGATTCAGGCACGCCGTCGGGCGGTGCTGGAGCGGATCGCCGCGGCCGCCCAACGCGCCGGCCGCGACCCGGCGGACGTACGCCTCGTGGCCGTCTCGAAGACGGTGCCTGCCCAGCGCCTCCGGGCGGCCGTCGCAGCAGGCCTGACGGTCCTCGGCGAGAACCGCGTCCAGGAAGGCGAGGCGAAGCGCCCGCTCGTGCCCGGCGCCACGTGGGAGCTCATCGGCCCGCTCCAGTCGAACAAGGTTCGCCGAGCGCTCGAGACGTACGACGTCATCCAGTCGGTGGACTCGGTCGACCTGGCCGGCCGCCTCGACCGGCTCATCGAGGAGTCCGGCGGATCCCGGATCCGCTTGCCGGTCCTGCTCCAGGTGAACGTCGATGACGACCCGGCCAAGGCCGGCTTCGCGCCGGCGGGCCTCGAGGCAGGCCTTGGGGCGATCCTCGACGCGTCCCACCTGCGCGTGGATGGGCTGATGACCGTTGGCCGTTTCGTCGACGAGGCGGAGGCGGCCCGGCCCACGTTCCGGCGCCTGCGGGCGCTGGGGGAGCGCCTGCGGACCGCCGACGGACGTCTGGGCCCGGCCCTGTCGATGGGCATGAGTGCCGACTTCGAGGTGGCCATCGAGGAGGGGGCGACGATCGTCCGGGTCGGCCGTGCGGTCTTCGGTGCGCGCCCGACGCCATGACCCCGACCGAGCTCCGGTTCCCGGTCCGCCTGACGCCGCGCGGCGGCAGCGATCGTATCGATGGGGTAGGGGAGGATGGGGTCCTGCGGGCGAGGGTCGCAGCCGCGCCGGTCGACGGCCATGCGAACCAGGCGCTGGTCCGGCTGCTGGCCGACGAGCTCGGGCTGCCGGTCTCCGCTGTTCGCGTCGCGGCCGGCATCGCCTCGCGTCGGAAAATCGTGGCCGCGAGCGGCCTCGGCGCGGCCGCCGTCCTTGCCCGCTGGCCGGGCCCCCGGCTATGATCGGCCGGCTCGGGCGCGACGCCCGTGGCCTTCCCGGGGCGATTGGCTCAGTCGGTTAGAGCGCACGGTTCACATCCGTGAGGTCACTGGTTCGAATCCAGTATCGCCCACCACATTCCTGACACGAACCGACAGGAATCCCGGAGTACGCTCGCCCGCATGACCGACGCGACGATCCGGCCAGCCTTCAGCAAGTGGCCCGACTACAACCGGCGGCTGCGCGACGTGGTGGCGACGCTGACCGTCGAGCAGCTCGAGATCCGGCCCGCGCCCGACCGCTGGCCGCTCTGGGCGAGCATCGGCCACGCGGCCTGCCAGCGGGTCTTCTGGCTGTGCGACTTCGCCGGCGAGCCGGGTGCGGATACCACGCGCTTCACGGATGCCACGTACAACTGCCCGGGCGACGACGATCTCGAGCACGTCCTCAGTCCGGCCGACCTCGTCGAGGCGCTCGACTCGACGTTCCGGATCGTCGAGGGCTGCCTCGACCGCTGGACCCTGGCATCGCTCGACGACGTGCTCCGGCGGCCCGAGTGGGATGAATCGTGGGTCCACACCCGCGGCGCGGTGCTCCAGCGGGTCTTCAGCCATGATGTCTACCACTGCGCCGAGCTGAACGAAGCCCTCGGGATGGCCGGCCTGCCCCAGGTCGATCTCTGGGACTAGGCCGACCCGGTTCGGCGCACAGGAAGGAATCCGCGATGTCACTCCTCTCCCGGGTCAAGCGGGCTCTGCTCGGGGCCGCGGCTGCCGACGAGCCCGATCCGGCCCCGCGCCACGAGCGGCGGGAGGCGGGACGGGAGCGCAATCACGAGACGGGCGAGCCGGCCTGGGAGGCGAGCGACCGCGTCGACGAGCCGGCCGGCGCCGGCAGGCGCGACCCGGACGCCGCGCCGGAGATCCTCGGCGGGAACTGAACCCGGTACGCTTCGGGCGTGGCAGATCTCCATCCCTCCGCCGAGATCGACGATCGCTACGGCAGCCCGGGCGCCGAGGCGACGCCGTGGTCGATAGCCTGGGAGGCCCTCGAGCAGGCCGAGATCTACTGGCTCTCGACCGTCCGCCACGACGGGCGACCCCACATCACGCCGGTCGTGGCCGTCTGCCTGGACGGCCTGGCCTACGTGAGCAGCGGGCCGGGGGAGCAGAAGGTGCAGAACCTGGCGGCCAACGCCCAGTGCATCCTGATGACGGGCACGAACAAGATGGACTCGAGCCTCGATGTCGTCCTCGAAGGCGAGGCGATCCGGGTCATCGACGATGCGACCCTGGCCGCCGCGGCGGCCGCCTACAACGAGAAATACGAGGAGCCGTTCCACTTCGCGGCCGGCGACGGCGTCCTGAACGGCGGCGGCGGCGGGGACTCGTTCCTGTTCCGGATCGAGCCGGCCAAGGCGTTCTGCTTCGGCCGGGGCCACGACTTCAGCCAGACCCGTTACCGCTTCGACCGCCGCTAGCTGTCGGCTGGAAGGATGGGCAGGCGCTTCGTACGCTGCCCGGATTGCGGCGGCGAATTCCCTGATAGCGACGGGCCGACCCATGCCTACGTCGGCGGCTCGGCCGGCTGCTGGGCGGCCTTCGGTGCGCTCGGCGCCCGCGAGCTCGAGCTCGGGATCCTCGGGCCGGATCGGCTCTCGGTCCACGCCTACATGGTCCAGCACCCGGGCGAGCCGGGCCGCCGCCAGGCGCAGTCCGTCGGGGTCCACCTGATGGTCCTCGGCGCGGTCCTCGAGCGCGGCATGCCGGTCGCCGCGGCGGTCGCGGCAATGCCCGCCTGGCTGGCGGGTCGGCCCGACGTGCCCTGGCTGGCACCCCCGAGCGAGGCGTACGCGGCCACGATCGAGACGCTGCCGCTCACGGCGGACCGGCCGGCGCTGGAGGCCGCGGTCCGGCTGTGGGCCGAGGCGGTCTGGAGGGGCTGGTCGGCCCATCACGCCACGGTTCGGCGCTGGCTCGACCGCGGTGCACGCGGCTGATCCCACGAGGGTCATTCCGCGGCTGTCGTCCGTGGGATGCGCTTCATGCTTGGGGTGCAGGTCAGGCGGCTCGATGACGACCCAACGCGCGGTGGTCGCGAGGTTGGCCAGGGCTTCCGTGCACGAAATCGGCGCTCGTCGCGCCTGTCTGAGGCCGAGATCGCCCCGTTCTGGCCCTGTCAACGCGTCGGCTAAGCCTTGTGTGCCACACCCGGTTGGTAACTCGGAGCTTGGGGCTCCGCGAGTGAGTTCCGCTCTCGCTAGGCGTACGGCCTGACCTGTCGCGGAGGCAGGCGCATCAGCCGCGAAAAGCCAAGTCCCACGAGCAGGCACCAGGCGGCATAGCCAAGTGCCAGCGCATCCATTGGGGTGAAGACCAGCCA
The DNA here is from genome assembly GCA_025450915.1 of Candidatus Limnocylindrales bacterium. Classification (GTDB taxonomy): domain Bacteria; phylum Chloroflexota; class Limnocylindria; order Limnocylindrales; family CSP1-4; genus Palsa-1033. The sequence goes on from JANWLH010000067.1 coordinate 8,452, forward strand.
GAAACCAGCCGGAATCAACGCCAGACCCGACACAACGAAACGTGGTCGCGTGAAGCTCCGCAACAGCTCGTCGAGCAACGCCGCTCCTGCGAAGATGACCGGCGAACCGACGAATAGCATCGCGATCTCGAAGAACGTGTTGCCGATCGCCTGGCCGAAGTAGGGATTGACCTCATTCGGTGAGATCACCTCCTTCACCAGGATCATCACGAAGGTGACAACGGCTGCCACGGCGTATGCGATCCCGGTGTTGACGAACGCTCGCCCGATCACCCGCCAATCGCTGTCCCGCTGTTCCGCGCGCCGATACACGCTACTCACAGGTAGCACCATAGAGCTGAACCCGAGCGGGTGTCAAGCACGCTCGTCGTGAACACCCTCGACCCCGCAGCGATTAGGACGAACGGCCTGAGTTACCAACCGGGCGTGACACACAAGGGCTAAGCATGGGGGAGCTATCGAGGACGCCAGGGGCCGCGACCGCGCGACCCGGGACATCCAGACGTGCGGGTCATCCGTCCGAAGGCGAACGTCGCACCCAGATCGACAAACGTTGCATTTGCGATCTGGGACCCAGGATTCGGCCCGCGACGAGACGACTCCGTGCGTGATCCGCGGCCGCTGGGGTTTCGACTCGGCCGAATTTGAGGCCTTGCCTCCGGGAACTGCGCCCGTTTGTCGACCTGGGTGCTACAAGCGGCCGGCGCCCGAGCGCGAGAGGCCTGCCGCGCCCGTACGGACCAGCCCCGGCTAGGCTGAGGCTAGGCCTGGGCGAGGCGGCGGAGGACCGTCGGCAGGATGCCGCCGTTGCGGTAGTAGTCGAGCTCGATCTGGCCGTCGAGCCGACAGCGGACGCTGAACCGCCGCTCGCGGCCGCCGTCGGCGGGATCCGCCTTGGCAATGACCGTCAGCTCGCCCCGTGCCTGCGGACCGGCGGCGATCCCCTCGATCGAGTACGTCTCGCGGCCCGTGAGCCCGAGCGCAGCCGCGCTCTCGCCGGGCTGGAACTGGAGCGGCAGGATCCCCATCCCGACGAGGTTCGAGCGATGGATCCGCTCGAAGCTCTCGGCGATTACGACCCGCACGCCGAGCAGCGCCGGGCCTTTCGCCGCCCAGTCACGTGACGAGCCGGAGCCGTACTCCTTGCCGGCCAGGATGACCAGCGGCGTGCCCTCGGCCGCGTAGCGCTCGGCGGCCTCGAAGATGTACATCCCGGCGCCATCGGGCAGGTGGATCGTGAACGGGCCTTCCTTGCCTTCGACCAGGCCGTTGCGCAGGCGGATGTTCGCGAAGGTCCCCCGGACCATCACCTCGTGCTGCCCGCGGCGCGCGCCGTACGAGTTGAAGTCGAGCGGCCCGACGCCGTGGGCCTGGAGCCAGGTGCCGGCCGGTGAGCGCGGGGCAATCGAGCCGGCGGGCGAGATGTGGTCGGTGGTCACCGAATCGCCCAGGACCGCCAGGACGCGGGCCCCGACGAGATCCGTGAGGGGCGCCGGCTCGATCCCGATCCCGTCGAGGAACGGCGGCCGGGCGACGTACGTCGAGGCGGGATCCCAGGCGAACCGATTGCCGGCCGGGATCGGCAGGGCTCGCCACTGGTCATCGCCGCCGAAGACGCTGGAGTAGGTCTGGCGGAAGAGCTCGGGCGAGATCGACTCACCGATCACCCGGCGGATCTCCTCGGGCTTCGGCCAGATGTCGGCCAGCATCACGGGCCGGCCGTCGGAGCCGGTGCCGAGGGGCTCGCTCGTCAGGTCGATGTCGACGCGGCCGGCGAGGGCGAACGCGACGACGAGCGGCGGCGAGGCCAGGTAGCTGGCCCGGGCGAGCGGGTGGATCCGGCCCTCGAAGTTGCGGTTGCCGGAGAGGACCGCCGCCACGACGAGGTCGTGCTCCTCGATCGCCGCGGCGATCGGTGCATCGAGGGGACCCGAGTTGCCGATGCACGTGGTGCAGCCATAGCCCGCCAGGGCGAAGCCGAGGCTGGCCAGGGGCTCCATCAGCCCGGCTGCCTCGAGGTAGCCCGTCACGGCCCGGGAGCCCGGGGCCAGGGACGTCTTGACCAGTGGCGAGACTCGCAGCCCGCGAGCGACGGCATTGCGGGCAAGGA
>JANWLH010000068.1 GCA_025450915.1 Candidatus Limnocylindrales bacterium
CGCGACCTTCCAACGCTGCCGAGTTGGACCTGGCGAGGCCGCCTGAACTCGCGGCCGTCCATGCACCCGGAATGGATCGGGGCTACGGTCGGGTGCTGGGCCTTGAGCAAGCCACCAGGCCGCCTAGCTGCCGAACCAGCCGGACGGGCCGGGGGATGTGTTCTGGTAGATGTGCTTGGCCTCGCGGTATTCGTCGAGGCCGGTCGGGCCGAGCTCGCGGCCGATGCCCGACTGCTTGAACCCGCCCCACTCCGCCTGCGGCAGGTAGGGGTGGTAGTCGTTGATCCAGATCGTCCCGTGGCGGAGGCGGCCGGCGACCCGCTGGGCGCGACCGGCATCGGCCGTCCAGACCGCGCCAGCGAGGCCGTACGTCGTGTCGTTGCCCGACTCGACGGCCTCGTCCTCGGTGTGGAACTTCTCGATCGTCAGGACTGGGCCGAAGATCTCTTCGCGGACGATGCGCATCGAGCGGTCGCAGTCGGCGAAGACGGTCGGCCGGACGAAGAAGCCCTTCTGGAGGTGCGCCTCCGTCGGCCGTGAGCCGCCGGCCACGAGCCGGGCACCCTCGGCAATGCCGATCCTGATGTACCGCTCGACTTTGCCGCGATGCTCTTCGCTGATCAGCGGTCCCGCCTCGGTCGTCTCGTCGAACCCATCGCCCAGGCGGATCTTCTCGGTCCGCCGGGCGACCTCGGTCACGAAGTCGTCGTAGATCGTGTCCTGCACCAATGCCCGCGTACCCGCCGAGCAGACCTGCCCGGAATGGACGAACGCCGCGGTCAGTGCGTAGTCGACGACCGTCTCGAAATCGGAATCGCCGAAGACGATGTTGGGGCTCTTGCCGCCGAGCTCGAAGGCAACCTTCTTCATGTTCCCGGCGGCGGCCCGCATGATCTTCCGACCGGCATCGATCCCGCCGGTCAGCGAGATGAAGTCGACATCGGGGCTCTCTGCGAGCGCCTGGCCGACGCGGTCGCCGGGCCCGAGGACGAGGTTCGCGACGCCCCGCGGCAGGCCCACGTCCTGGAGGATGTGCATGAGGTGGATCGCCGTGAGCGGCGTGACCGAGGCCGGCTTGACGACGAAGGTGTCGCCGGCGGCGATGGCCGGGGCCACCTTCCAGGCGACCTGGAGGAGCGGGTAGTTCCACGGTCCGATGAGGGCGCAGACGCCAATCGGTTCGTAGACGATCCGGCTGAGGGCATCGCGCGAACCGGTGGCCACCAGCCGGCCGGCGTCCTTGTCGGCCAAGCCCGCGTAGTAACGGAAGACCTTGACCACGTCGGCCACGTCGTAGCGCCCCTCGCGGAGGGCCTTGCCGGTATTCCGCGTCTCGGTGCCGGCGATCTCCTCCGCATCGCGCTCCAGGAGGTCCGCGATCCGGTTGAGGATGGCGCCCCGCTCGGGCGCCGGGGTCTGCGACCAATCCCCGCCATCAAATGCGCGCCGCGCGGCGCCGATCGCGCGCTGGACGTCCGCGTCCGCCGCGATGTCGACCCGCTCGATCTCATGGCCGTCGAACGGCGCGATGACCGGGCTCGTCTCCCCGGACGAGCCGGCGGTCCACTCCCCGTCGATGAACAGGCTGGCCACGCTCGTCCCTGGTCCCTCGTCCATGCGCCACTCCCCCGCTGCGGTTCGTTATAGCCGACGGGGGTCGCCGCTTGCGCCGCCGTTGCGGCGGATGGTCGCGGCACCGCCTTGCCGGAGGCGGGCCGAGATGCGCGCGGCTGCCGCCACGACCTCCTCGCCGATCTGCTCCTCGCTCCCGGGCAGCGGGAAGCGATAGGACGGTCCGTGCAGATGGACCGCGGCGACCACCTCGCCGGCCTCGTCGGCCACGGCCGCCGCGACCGAGTTGATCCCGACCGAGAACTCGCCGAAGACCCAGGCGTAGCCATCGAGCTGGACCTGGCGGAGGCGCTCGCGGAGGGCGGCCGGCTCGGTGACGGTAGCCGGTGTGAACGCCTCCATCGGCCGCGCGAGGAAGCGGGCCAGGGTTGCCGGCGCGCTGTGGGCGAGGAGGACGAGCCCCGACGGGACCGCGTGCATCGGGACCCGGCTGCCGGTCCAGTCGCGGACGGAGACCGGGTTGGGCGTATCGACCTGGTCGACGTAGTGGACCTGGAAGCCCTCGGGGACTGCCAGGCCAGCCGCCTCGCCCAGGGCGAGGGCCAGCGCCTCGAGCTCCGGCCGGGCGAGAACGACCATGCTCCGGGTCGGCAGGACGGCCGCGGCCAGGGTGACGATTCGCGAGCCAACCCTGTAGCGGGTCCCGCCTGGTTCCTGCTCGACCGCGCCCTCGCGCTGGAGCGACACGAGGAGGCGGGCGACGGTGCTCTTGGGCAGCTCCGTCCGATCGGCGAGCTCGGTCACCCCGATCGGCCCGTCGGCGAGCGCCGCGAGCACGGCGAACGCCCGTTCGATCGACTGAACCCGGTTCTCTCGCCGGCCCGGAAGGCGGGCTATGGACATCACGAGGCCCCATCGGCTACGCTGCAAGTCGCTGTTCCATCATACGGCATCGTTCCGCATTGTGGAACACGCAACGTGTCGGTTGATCAGCAGGAGACGGTTCGGGAATGACCCAGGACGAATACCCCGAAGTCGATCTCGCGGCCCTGTCCGACGCCGAGCTGACCGAGCAGATGCACAACGATCTCTACGACGGCATGGCCGCCGAGATCGTCGAAGGCACGAACATCCTGCTGGGTCGCGGCTGGTCGGCGAGCCGGGTCCTCGACGACGCCCTGGTCGCCGGGATGAAGATCGTGGGGATCGACTTCCGCGATGGGATCCTGTTCGTGCCCGAGGTCCTCCTGGCCGCCAACGCCATGAAGGCCGGGATGGCGATCCTCCGGCCGCTCCTCGCCGAGACGGGTGCCCAGCCGATCGGCAAGGTCGTGATCGGCACCGTCAAGGGCGACATCCACGACATCGGCAAGAACCTCGTCGGGATGATGCTCGAGGGAGCCGGCTTCGAGGTCTTCGATCTGGGCATCAACACCGATGCCGACAAGTTCATCGCCGCGCTCGATCTCCACCACCCGGACATCCTCGGGATGTCGGCCCTCCTGACGACGACGATGCCCTATATGAAGGTCGTGATCGAGGCCATGAAGGCTCGCGGCATTCGCGACGACTACATCGTCCTCGTCGGCGGCGCACCGCTCAACGAGGAGTTCGGCGTGGCGGTCGGCGCCGACGCCTATTGCCGCGATGCCGGGGTGGCGGCCGAGATGGCCCGCTCGCTGATCGACAAGCGTCGTGCCAGCGTCGCCTGACCAGGTGTCGCCGACGGACGCGACGATCGAGGCGCCGGCACCGCGCGTCCTCGTGATCGGCTGTGGTGCGCTCGCCCGCGAGCTCGTCGAGCTGACCCGCCGGCCAGGATTCGGGCACGTCGACCTGACCTGCCTGCCGGCAACGCTCCACAACCGGCCCGGCGGGATCCCGGCCGCGGTCCGGCGCAAGATCCGCGCAGCCCGTCCCAGGTATGCCACGATCTTCATCGCCTATGCCGATTGCGGCACGGGCGGCCTGCTCGATCGGGTCCTCGAGGAAGAGGGTGTCGAGCGCCTCGCGGGTGCCCACTGCTACGAGTTCTACGCCGGCCGGGCCGCCTTCGCCCGGATCACCGACGATGACCCGGCGACCTTCTTCCTGACCGATTTCCTGGCCCGAAACTTCGATCGGCTCGTGATCAAGGGGCTGGGCCTCGACGTCCACCCCGAGCTCCTGTCGGTCTACTTCGGCAACTACCGCCGGCTCATCTACCTGGCCCAGTCCGACGACCCGGGGCTGCTGGCCACGGCGCAGCGAGCCGCGCACCGGCTGGGCCTCGCGTTCGAGCACCGTCCAACCGGCTTGGGCGAGCTGGCGGACTCGATGAACGCGCTGGCCGTCCCCGCCGGGGTCGTCGCCTGATGGCCGCGCTGACGATCATCTGGTGGCGGGACATCCCCGCCCAGGTCGTGGCCAAGGACGCCCGCCGGGCATCGAAGGTCGTCCTCCATCCGCGCTTCCAGGTCGCAATCGACCGGGCCGCGGTCAAGGCCGGCCGGCGCGAGATGGACGCGTACATCGCCGAATGGCGCAAGACCCAGCGCCCGTGCGGCGACGACCTCGAGGCCGAGGTGGCCGCCGAGTCGACCCGCCTCGAGCACGAATACACCCGCGAGGTCCTCGCCCGCCTCGTGGCCGCGGGCGGCGTTCGAACCGATGAGGCCGGGGCGTGAGCCGGACCGTCGTCGGATCCGCCACCCGGACCGTGGTGATCGGCCCGGACGAGCCGTTCGTGATCATCGGCGAGCGGATCAACCCGACCGGCCGGAAGCTGCTCGCCGAGGAGATGAAGAACGGTGATTTCAGCCGGGTCGAGCGCGACGTCCTGGCGCAGGTCGAAGCCGGCGCCCACATGCTCGATGTCAACGCCGGGATCCCGCTGGCCGACGAGCCGGCCATCCTGGCCCGGACGATCCAGCTCGTCCAGTCGCTGACCGACCTGCCGCTGTCCATCGACTCGTCGATCGTCGAGGCGCTCGAGGCCGGACTCGCGGCCTACCAGGGCAAGGCCCTCGTCAACTCGGTCACCGGTGAGGACGAGCGCCTCGAGCGGGTCCTGCCACTGGTCAGGAAGTACGGTGCAGCCGTCGTCGCGATCTCGAACGATGAGACCGGGATCTCCGAGGATCCCGACGTCCGTTTTGCCGTGGCAAAGCACATCGTCGAGCGGGCCGCCGACCACGGCATCCCGCGCGAGGACATCCTCGTCGATCCCCTGCTGATGCCGATCGGGGCGATGCCCACGGCCGGCCGGCAGGTCTTCCGGATCCTCAACCGCCTGCGCGACGAGCTCGACGTGAACAGTTGCTGCGGGGCCTCGAACGTCAGCTTCGGCCTGCCCAACCGCGAAGGGATCAACGGTGCGTTCCTGGCGATGGCGATGGCCAGCGGGCTGACCTCGGCGATCACGAATCCACTCCTCGCGGAGGTCCGCCAATCGGTGATGGCTGCGGACGTCCTCCTCGGCAACGACCCCGAGTGCGGTCGCTGGATCCGGACCTACCGCGTGGCGCCGGCCGAGGGTGAGCAGGGCCGCCGCCCGAACCGCCGGCGCGACGCGCTCGCCGCTCCGACCGCCGGCTGACCGGGCTCGCCCCGCATGCAGGATGCCCTGGTCGTCTTCACGCCCTCGGGCCGGCGCGGCCGGTTCGCCGAGGGCACGACCGTGCTCGACGCGGCCCGTTCGCTGGGGGTCGATATCGATTCGGTCTGTGGCGGACGAGGGATCTGCGGCCGCTGCCAGGTCAGCCCCGGGATCGGTGCCTTTCCCAAGCTCGGCCTCACCTCCGCGATCGAGCACCTGTCGGTCCCCGGAAGCCTCGAGACGGCCTATCGGACCGAGCACGGGCTGGCCGCCGATCGGCGGCTCAGCTGCACCGCGGCGATCTGCGGCGATCTCCTCGTCGACGTGCCACCCGAAAGCCAGGTCCACCGGCAGGTGGTCCGCAAGAGCCTCGAGCTGCGCGAGTTCGTCGTCGACCCGGTCGTCCGGCTGCACTTCGTCGAGGTGGTCCGGCCCGAGCTCGCCTCGCCCAACGGGGACCTCGCTCGCCTCTTCGAAGCCCTCGAACGCGAGTGGGCGCTGACCGGCCTCGAAGCAGACCTTGGGGTGATCCGGGCGCTCCAGCCGGCCCTGGCCGCGGGTGACTACCGGGTGACGGTGGCGGTCCACGACGGTCGCTACGTCACGGCGATCTGGCCGGGCCTCCACGACCATGCCTATGGCGTGGCGATCGACGTCGGCTCGACCACGATCGCCGGCCACCTGGCCGACCTGTCGGACGGCTCGGTCCTCGCGTCGAACGGCCTGATGAATCCCCAGATCCGCTTCGGCGAGGACCTGATGAGCCGGGTCTCGTACGTGATGATGCATCCCGAAGGGGCCGAGGAGATGACCCGGGCCGTGCGCAAGGCGCTCGACTCGCTGATCGCCGGGCTGGCAATGCGGGCCGGGATCAAGCGCGCCGACATCCTGGAGCTGGCGATCGTCGGCAACCCGATCATGCATCACCTCCTGCTCGGGATCGATCCCACGCCGCTGGGCGGCGCGCCGTTTGCCCTGGCCACGGACCGGGCGGTCCGGCTGCCGGCCGCGGAGCTGGGCCTGCGGGTGAATCCCGGAGCGCGGGTCTACATCCTGCCGTGCATCGCCGGCCACGTCGGCGCGGATACCGCCGCGGTGATCCTGGCCGAAACGCCGTACCAGTCCGAGCAGCTCGTGCTGATCGTCGACGTCGGCACGAATGCCGAGCTCGTCCTGGGCAATCGGGACCGGCTGCTCGCCGCGTCGAGCCCGACAGGGCCGGCCTTCGAAGGCGCCCAGATCAGCTCGGGCCAGCGAGCCGCGCCAGGCGCGATCGAGCGGGTCCGGATCGATCGCACGACCCTCGAGCCGCGCTTCAAGGTGATCGGCAGCGACCTGTGGTCCGATGAGCCCGGGTTCGACGCCGCGGCGGCCGGGCTGGGCGTCACCGGGATCTGCGGCTCGGGAATCGTGGAGGTGATCGCCGAGCTCTTCCTGGCCGGCGTGATCACCGCCGACGGGATCGTCGACGGTGGCCTGGCCGAGCGAACGCCGCGGGTCATCGCCGACGGGCGGACCTTCTCGTACGTCCTCCACGAGGGCCAGCCGCGGATCGTCATCACCCAGGGCGACGTCCGGGCGATCCAGCTCGCCAAGGCCGCCCTGTATGCCGGCGCCCAGCTGCTGATGGACCATGCCGGAGTGGCCACGGTCGACGAGATCCGCCTCGCGGGCGCCTTCGGCAGCCAGATCGACCTGACCCACGCGATGGTCCTGGGCCTGATTCCCGACTGCGACCTCGGCCATGCCCGCTCGGCCGGCAACGCCGCCGGGACCGGCGCCCTGATCGCGCTCCTCTCGGGCGCTGCGCGGGTCGAGATCGAGGGCGTCGTCCGAACCGTCGAGAAGATCGAGACGGCCATCGAGCCACGGTTCCAGGAGCATTTCGTGGACGCCATGGCGTTCCCCCACCGCACGGCTCCGATGCCCAATCTCGCCAGCGTGATCGACTTGCCGGCCCGCCCCGACGCCGCGTCAGGCGCCGACCCGCGGGCCGCCCAACGCCGCCGCCGCGCGCTCGTCGCGGCCGGCCAGGAGGATCGTTGATGGACGACAGCCCGCGCCACCGAAGCGGCGGACGCGCCGGCCGCCAGGCGCTTCGAGCGCACAG
>JANWLH010000069.1 GCA_025450915.1 Candidatus Limnocylindrales bacterium
GGCGACTGTGAGTTCAGCGCCATGAACGCGTTGAGCTGGGCAACGGTCAGAGGCTGGACGGGCTGGTCTTGCGCGGGCGAAGGCGTCGGCTCGCCCGTGGGCGCGGCAGTTTCACCAGGTACCGGCCAGGGATCGAGCCGGGCAACGATCTGCCAATGGGGACTGGCGGCAAACAGGGAGCAGTAGATGCCCGAGGGACATGAGGGGAACGCCTGGTCGAGCAGGAACGTGGCGAGTTCCGGCTTCGTCCCGAAAGGGCTCATCAGCTGAGGATCTGGCGCAAAGTCGTCATAGGCGCGGTCCTGGACCTGGACCCCGTCCCTGGGCACGCGGAAGGTCGTGCCGGAAACGGGCTGGGCCGAGCTGTCGCTCAGGCTCGACGTAACGGCACAGCCGTCGTATTGCGGTCCGGGCGGCGGAGTCACCAGCGGGGCAGGGCACGGAATCGCGACGTCAAAGCCCGCGAGCCAGCCTTGGGCGAGCACGTAGCCCGATGCTCGAGTCAGTGACGAGAGGCTCGCGAGCTGGCTCGGCTTCAACGGCTCCCCGCCCGGCGCTCGGGTGACCGGCTCCAGAAATTCCATCGTCCGCGTGTCGATCATCCGAGCCGCGAAGATCCCGGTCCAGGGCATTGGGCCCGGCAACGAGGCGGCCGCGGCGATCTTGATCGCAATGATTGGCGTCGAACCTTGCAGGATCACCAATGGCCCCGCGAACGCGGGCGCTGAGCAGCACGGCCCCCGCGTGACCGCGGCCGGGTTCATCGCGATCGTTGCGTCGATCACCAGCAGCCGACCCTGGAGGGCACCCGGATTGGGCAACAGGATGGCGTTGACCTGGTCGATCGTGAGCGGCAGGACCGGCTCCTCCGCTCCGGGGATGACGGGAGTCGCGGGAGGACCCGCGGATGGGCCCGACGATGGCGCAGCCTCCGAGGCGGTGGCTCCGATCGGCGACTCCGGCGCCTTCGAGCCAAGTGCGAGGGCGACGACAACGGCGAGAACCCCGATCGCAGCGACCCCGGCAGCACCCGCGGCGGGTCCTTGAAGGAAGCCGAGGTGCAGCCGCGCCGGCCGTCGTTGCGCCGTGACAGCTGCAGCGGACCGAACTGACGCGAGCAGGCCCTCCGTCCCGGCCCGCTCGGATCGAGCCCGGAGGAAGCCCCGCAGCGCGTCATCGCTTAGTTCGGGTCGGGCGTTCATCGCCATTCGCGGTCCAGGGCCTTCTGGAGTGCGCGCCTCGCCGTGAAGAGTCGCGACTTGGCCGTTCCTTCCGGGATCCCGAGGATCGCCGCGATCTCGGCGAGTGGGCGGTCCTCGAGGTGGTGCATCACCAGGACCGCGCGCTGGTCCGCGTCGAGGCGTTCGAAGGCGCGGTTGAGGGCGTCCTCGTGGCCCAGGGATTCGGCTCGGCCGCCGATGCTCGGGAGTCCCGGGCCAGCGGCGCCCTCGGGCTGAAGGGTGATCTCGCGGACGCGGACCCGGACGCGGCGCTTGAGCGCGTGGCGGCAGGCGTTGACAAGGATCCGGCCGGCCCAGGCGTCGAAGCGCTCGGGCTCTCGCAGGGTCGGCAGCTCGCGCCAGATCGAGATCAACGCCTCCTGCACCGCGTCATGCGCCTCCGTTTCGTCGCCGAGGATCGCCGCCGCCGTCCGGGTCATCGCTGCCAGGCGCGCACCGGCCAACGCCGTGAAGGCGTCAAGGTCGCCATGTCGGGCGCGACCGACGAGATCAAGCTCCGTCACCCTGCGCTCGGCGCCTCCCTACCCCATATGAGTCCGCCGGCGTCCTTGTGGTTCACCCGAAATCGCAATGGATGCCGGAGCCCTGGCCCCGGTTTCCGCCGATTAGCGATCCCCGTGCTCCTATTCCAGATCGACGGCCGAATTCGGCCTCAGAGCGGCCGGGTCACTCGGGCATCGTGCATGGCCCAACCGCCGCCGACCCCCGAGCCCGCCCAGACAACCTTTAGTTCGTGAATACCAGCATGGGGGGCACTGATCGGCCAGAACGTCCGGCGGCCGCGTCACAACACAAGCGTTGGCGTCTCGTCGGCGGTCCACAGGCGCTCGCGGACGAGCTCCGGCACCTCGAGCGAGGCACCAAGGACCTCTCCAAGCGCCAGGATCACCTCGTCGGGTCGGCCGGACGGACCATCGGACGACGTCCGCAGAATCATCCTAACGATCGTTTGTTCGGGCCCCACAACCCCAGGAATCGCCGCGAGACCCAGGATCAGGGGCCGCAAATCGTATTGAACGCTCCGTTCAGCACCCTTGGACCGCGTTCGGTCGAGGCGATCTGCCGCCAGTAACGTCTCAGCCGCGGCCACCACCTCCAAGGGATCGGCCCCGCATACCAGAGCCCGGTGGCTCATCGCGTTGAGGACGGAGGTGAGCGCGGGGGCACCAAGCCACACGTCGAACAGGTCGACGAGCTCGAAGCCCGCCGGCAGCGAAGCGACCAGCAAGGCACGAAGCCGGGCCGCAGTCCAGCGCTCGCCGATCACGACGTCGGCCAGGTCGTGCTCGGCCAGCCGGCCCGGCGGCAGCGGCGCGGCGAAGCTCAGTCGGGGGCGCGGCGTGGCCGCCGCGCTCAGCACGAGCGGTAAGCCGGCGGCCAGCAGGGCGCCCTCCCAGGACCGCGCGATCTCCGCGGGCCCCAGGTCGAGCGCCGGGGCGCCACGCCGGAATGCAATGCGCCAGCGCTGGACCGCTTCAACCATCCTGCTAGTCTGGCGCTCAGTGACAGCCTGCGTTCAGATCGGTCCACCCGGCCGATGACCGACCAACCCGACCTCTACAAGCTGCTCCAGGTCGATTCCGAGGCCGACCCCGAGGTCATCCAGGCCGCCTACCGGCGGCTGGCCCAGAAGTTCCACCCGGATCTCGCCACCGGCGTCGGCGCCGCCGAGCGGATGGTCCTGATCAACGGTGCCTGGGAGATCCTTGGCGATCCCGTTCGCCGCGCCGAGTACGACCGCCAGCTGGCGCGCGCCCGGGCCCGCCCCGAGCCGGCGACACCACCAGCGCCCACGACCCACGGCGGCCCAGATCGCTCCGCACCGTCGGTGCCCCGGTCGCCGACCCACCGGCCGAGCGGCGGAGCCGGGATGCCGCCACCCGAGCCGATCAGCAGCAACTGGACCTCGGGGCGCTCGAACGTCGGCGGCGGCTATGACGAGCGATCGATGCGCCGGCCGGATGGGGAAGGCGCTGCCGGCCCGCCCCCGGGCAAGCCGTCGGGCAGCGTCGTCAACTTCGGCCGCTACTCCGGCTGGTCCCTCGGCGAGATCGCCGGGCGTGACCTCGAATACCTCGAGTGGCTCGACAGGATGACGATCGGCCGCCCGTATCGTGACGAGATCGACGTCATCCTTCGTCGTGCGGGACGTCGGCGGTCGGCGGCGAAGGACGATCGGCCGGGGCTCTTCCGCCGCCGTTGACCCGACCCAGCGCCCGGGCCACGACAACGTCAGCGCTCGATCCCTGGACCAGCAGCGTGAACAGGACCACCCCGAACACGATCGCCGCGATCAGCGGTCGATTCGGCAGGTCCTCGGGCAGCGACAGGACGAGGGCAACCGAGACGGCGCCCCGCAGGCCGGCCCAGAACATCACGTGGAGCCAGCCGAGGCTCAGCAGCGGGGTTCCTCCGCGTGCCGCGATGCGGACGGCGCCGCCGAGCAGCACGTAGACGACCAGCGCCCGGGCCAGCAGGATCGCCAGCACCGTCCAGGCGATCGGGACGAGATTCGCGAGGAGCACCTGGACGTCGATCGCGAGGCCGATCAGCAGGAAGATCAGGGCGGTCAGCACGAACGCGATGAACTCCCAGACCTCGTCGATCGCTTCGGCGGCCCGTCTGCTCAGGCCCTCGTGGCGTCCGAGGCTGCCGAGCGTGATCCCCGCCGCCGTCGTCGCAATGATCCCTGAGCCCCCAAAGGCATCGGCGACCAGGTAGGCACCATAGGCCAGCACGAGCGAGATCGTCAGCTCGACGAGGTGCTCCTGGGTCAGCCCGAGGAGCTTGGTGGCAACCCAGCCGGCCAGGGCACCGAGGACGACGCTGCCGGCGACGACCAGCACGAAGCGGACGACGCCATCCGCGAGCGAGCTCGGCCCGGTCGTTGCGGCAAGCGCGATCGTGAACACGACGATGCCGGTCCCGTCGTTGAACAGGCTCTCGGTCTCGACTGCCGCCGCCAGCCGGTCGGGCGCGTTGAGCCGCTTGAACGTCGCAATCACCGCCGCCGGATCCGTGGCCGCAACCATCGCCCCGACGAGGAAGGCCGATGAGAAGGCGAGGCCGGTGGCGGCCTGGAGGACGAGCCCCACGACCAGGGCAACGACCAGCACCCCGGGCACCGCGAGGAACAGCACGCTCAACAGCGACGGCCGGAGTGCCTCGAGGTCGAGCCGGAAGGCAGCCTCGAAGATGAGCCCTGGCAAGAGGACGGCCAGCACGAGAGCCGGCGTGATCGACAATCCCACGCCCGGCCGGACGATGCCCACGGCCAGGCCCAGAAGCACCAGCCCAACGGAGTACGGGACCCGGATCCGTTCGGTGACGAGCGCGACCAGGACCGCGGCCGCAAGCAGTGCCGCGAGGACGCGGATCCCGGTGAGGGCCACGTCGTCGGTCATGGCCGGGAGTATGAACCGGGCGGATCAGCCCTTTTCAGGGCGCGGAATCACCACTCCGCCCGGGATTGGCGGATGTTGATGCTCTGGAGGATCCCGAGGCCGATCGCCAGGCTGATCAGCGAGGCACCGCCACGGGTGATGAACGGCAGCGGGATCCCCGTGATCGGCAGCAACCCGATGACCATGCCCACGTTGACGACGAGCTGGAAGAGGAGCATCGAGCCAATCCCGGCGGCGAAGATCGTGCCGAACCGATCCTGCGATCGGTAGCCGGCCATCAGGACCCGCCAGAGGAGGACGATGAACAGGGCGAAGACCAGGATCGCGCCGATGAAGCCGAGCTCCTCCGCGAGCCGGGCGAAGGCAAAGTCGGTGTCGCCGACGGGCAGGAACGCGAGCGTGTCCTGGGTCCCGTTCGTGAGGCCCTTGCCGAAGACGCCGCCGGAACCCACCGCGATCTGCGACTGGAGGAGCTGGTAGCCCGCACCCTGCGGGTCGCTGGCCGGGTTGAGGAAGCTCAGCAGGCGCTGCTTCTGGTAGTCACGAAGGATGTACGTCCAGGCCACCGGGATCATCGCGATCACGAAGCCGGCCATGATCGTCAGCCACTTCATGCTGGCGCCGGACATGAACAGCATCCCGGCGAGGATCCCGGCGAGCACGAGCGACGTGCCGAGATCCGGCTGGAGCATGACCAGGACCCACGTCGGGACCATCAGGACGCAGGCGCCGAGGATCACCCGGATCGAGCCCAGCCGATCGTGGCGCTCGGCGAGATAGCTGGCCAGGACGACGATCATCAGGATCTTGGCGAGCTCGCTGAACTGGAACTGGAGCGGGCCGATCGCGATCCAGCGGGCAGTTCCGCCAACACCCGTTCCGATGACCAGGCTCAGCGCGAGCAGGCCGAGGTTCACGAAGTAGATCGGCCAGGTGAACGTCTTGAGCCACTTGTAGTCGAAGAACGTCGCGGCGAGGAAGACGACGACGGCGATCGCCGTCCAGACGAGGCCGCGCAGGAAGTTCGAGCTCGGGTCGAGCGGGTTGACCCCCGTGACGACCGTGCTGCTGTACGACATCGCGAGGCCGAGGCCGGCGAGGAGCAGCGCGTAGATCGCCAGCTGGACGTCGTACGCGCGCCAGTACGCGCCGACGGACCGGGTCGCCCAGTCCTGGACCTTGGCCGGCTCGGCCTTCAGCACACCCATCAGCGATACCCACTCCTCATCGAGCGGGCGCGATCCCTGGTCGAAGCATCAGTTGCCACCGTAAAAGTTGCCGATCTTCATCAGGTCGAAGCGGCGCAGGTCGTGCTTGAGGTGGAGGTGCAGCTGGAGGAAGTACTTGACCATCTCCGTCGCCGAGTTGCCGACCGTGTTCGCGTCCTCGTTGAAGCCTACGACAGCCAGCTGCGAATCCGGCTTCGAAACGTCACCGTGGAGCGGCAGGAAGCCGACGAACCAGTTGTGGAACGGCAGGCGGCCATGGGCGTCACGGAGGCCGAACTCGGCCGTTCCGGTCTTGCCGGCGATCACGAACGGCTCGTCGGTGAGGTTGTAGGTGTGGCGGCTCGTCACCACCTGGCGGGCAGCGATGCGCATCGTCGTGAAGACGCTCGCCGGCGCGGCGATCTTGCGGATCACGATCGGCTTGAATGGCCGGACGACCGTGCCGTCGGGTCCGGTGATCTGGCGGACGACCTGCGGCTGGTAGAGCGTCCCGCCGTTGGCCAGCGCCGCATAGGCGTTGAGGATCTGGAGCGGGGTCGAGGTATCGAAGCCCTGGCCGATCCC
>JANWLH010000070.1 GCA_025450915.1 Candidatus Limnocylindrales bacterium
AGACGATGGGCGCCGAGGTCCAGCGGACGTCGCCCGACACGATCGAGATCATCGGCCGCAAGCGGCTGCGCGGCGGCGAGCACCGGGTGATCCCCGACCGGATCGAGGCGGGCACGTTCGTCGTTGCTGCGGCCGTGACGGGCGGCCGGGTCACCCTCCAGGGAGCGCCCTGCGACGACCTCGGTTCGTTCCTCGAGCTCCTTGGCCGGATCGGCGTCGACGTGACCTGCCATGGCGACACGATCGAGGCCTCGGGGATCGACCGGGCCCGGTTCCGGGCCGTGGACGTCACGACCGCGCCCTATCCCGGCCTGGCCACCGACCTCCAGCCGCCGCTGTGCGTCCTCCTGACCCAGGCGGCCGGCCACAGCCACGTCCACGAGACGATCTTCGAGGACCGCCTCGAGTTCCTCTCGGGGTTGTCACGAATGGGCGCCCGGATCCGGGTCCAGGACGCGAACCACGCCACGATCACCGGGATCACCCAGCTCCACGGAGCGGAGACCGAGATCGGCGACCTGCGGGCCGGAGCCTCGATGATCCTGGCCGCCCTGGCCGCCGACGGGACTTCGCTCATCCACGGTGCGCACCACGTTCACCGGGGGTATGAGAACATCGAGCGCAAGTTCCAGGATCTCGGCGCCTCGATCACGAGCGTCGCCGAATCGCCCGCGCGCAACCGCCGGGCCAGCAAGGGGTAGCTCGCGAGCGCATGAAGATCGGCATCGACCTGGGCACCGCCAACATCCTGGTGTACGTGCAGGGCAAGGGCATCGTCATCCAGGAGCCGTCGGTGGTAGCCGTCGACGACCAGAACCGGATCGTGGCCGTGGGCGAGGACGCCCGCGAGATGATCGGCCGGACGCCCGGCAACATCTCGGCGATCCGGCCGATGAAGGACGGCGTGATCGCCGACTACGTGATCACCGAGGCGCTCCTGAGCCACTTCATCAGCAAGGTCAAGCGCGGCTCGATCGGCTTCCGCCGGCCCGACGTGATGATCAGCGTCCCGGCCGGGGTCACCAGCGTCGAGAAGCGCGCCGTCCGCGACGCGGCCCTCAAGGCCGGTGCCGGGGCCGCCTACCTGATCGAGGAGCCACTCGCTGCCGCGATCGGGGCCAATGTGCCGATCGCCGGGCCGTCAGGGAACATGGTCATCGACATCGGCGGCGGGACGAGCGAGATCGCGGTCATTGCTCTTGGCGGAATCGTGGTCTCGACGAGCCTCCGGGTGGGCGGCAACAAGTTCGACGAGGCGATCGCCACGTACATCCGCAAGAAGTACAACCTGATGGTCGGGGAGCGGACGGCCGAGGAGGTCAAGATCGCGATCGGCACCGCCCTGCCGCTCGAGCGCGAGCTGAGCATGGACGTCCGTGGCCGCGACCTGATCGCCGGGCTGCCGCGGACGATCCCGATCACCAGCTCCGAGGTGATGGAGGCGATCGAGGCGCCGCTCCAGCAGCTCGTCTCGGCCGTTCGCAACGTCCTGGAGCAGACGCCGCCCGAGCTCAGCTCGGACATCATCGACAAGGGAATGGTGATGTCCGGCGGGGGCGCCCTGCTGCGCAACATCGACAAGCTCCTGACCCAGGTCACTGGCGTGCCCTGCCACGTGGCCGAGAACCCGCTCAACTGCGTGGCGATGGGTACTGGGCTGGCCCTGGAGCACTTCGACTTCTTCAAGAAGTCGCTCGTCCAGCAGATCTGACGAGGCCGGCGATCATGGCGGATCCCGCCGGGACGAAGCAGGCGTTCTTCGACCTGCACTGCCACACGTCGTTCAGCTTCGATTCGCTCGCCCGCCCGCGCGACCAGGTCCACGCGGCAGCGGCTCGCGGCCTGACCCACCTCGCGATCACCGACCACGACACGATCGACGGCGCGTTGGAGGGTCGTGACCAGGCGCCTCCGGGGTTGACGGTGATCATCGGCGAGGAGGTCAAGACCGCCGACGGCGACCTGATCTGCCTGTTCCTCGAGCGTGCCTTGACGCCAGGGCTGCCGGCGGCCGAGACGATTGCCGCGGCCCGAGCCCAGGGCGGCCTCGTGGGCATCCCCCACCCGTTCGACCGCCACCGCAACTCGATGCTTCGCGACGCCCGCCTCGAGGCTCTCGTCCCGCTCGTCGACTGGGTCGAGGCGTGGAACGCCCGGGTCATCGGCCGCGACGCCAATGAGCAGGCGGCGCTCTTCGCCCGCGAGCACGGGTTGCCCGGCCTCGCGGCCTCGGACGCCCATTCGAGCCTCGAAGTCGGTGTGGCCTACAACAGTGCTTCTTACGACCCGACGACCGGTCACGACCCGGCGACCGCGGGTGGGCTTCGCTCCGTGCTCGGGCGACACGAGATGCACACCGGGCGAGCCTCGTACTACGTCCGCGGCCTGACGCCGATCGCCAAGGCGCTGAACCGGTTCCGGGGCAAGGACTCCGATCGAGCCGGCGAGCCGCGATGACCGACGAACCGCACTCGCCCGAGCCTGAACGCCCGAGGGAGGACCATCGGTCGATGGCGACCGAGCCGCCCGACGCGGTACCGTCGGCCGCCATGGACCTCGCCCGCCCGGTGCCCGGCACCCCCGCCCCCGAGGCGGAAATCAACGCCGACTCGATGTCCCTCGGCCGGCGCCTGCGCCAGCCGCGGACGATCCTGTCGCTCGTCCTGCCGATTGTCCTGCTGATCCTCTTCGCGCGCAGCCTGCCCGGGTTCAACCTGGCGGAGCTGCCGGGCAAGATCCTGGCCGCGAATCCGCTCCTGCTCCTGCTGGCCTTCGTGATCTTCTACGCCGGCTTCCCGATCCGCGGCCTGCGCTGGGCGGTCCTGATCCGGGCCACGGGCTACCCGCTCAGGACGCGCGACTCGACCGAGATCATCTTCATCTCGTGGCTGGTCAACTGCCTCGTGCCGGCGAAGCTCGGCGACCTGTACCGGGCCTATCTCCTGCGGCTGAACGCGGCCGTCTCGCTCAGCCGGACGTTCGGGACGGTGTTCATCGAGCGGATCCTGGACCTGTTCGCGATCGTGGTCCTGGGCCTGGCCGCGGGCTTCGTCTCGTTCCGCGGGCGCTTGCCCGGCGATGTCCAGGTGGTGTTTGCCATCGGTGTCGCGCTGGTCATCGTGCTGGCCTTCCTGCTGCTCACGCTGCGCAACTTCGGCCGTCGCCTGCTGACCCGGCTGCCGATCCCGGAGCGGGTCATCGAGTTCTACGACCGCTTCGAGGAAGGGGTCTTCTCGGCAATCGGCCTGCGCCAGGTGCCGATCCTGCTCCTGCTGACGGCGGTGATCTGGTCGACCGAGGCGTTCCGGCTCCTGTTCGTCGTCCAGGCGCTCGGCTTTCCCGACGTTCATCTCGGCATCAGCGGGGCGTTCTTCGTGGCCCTCACCGGCTCGCTGCTGACGGCCGTGCCGTTCACGCCGGCGGGGCTGGGGATCGTGGAAGCGGGCATCGTGGGGATCCTCACGCTTGTCTACAACGTGCCCCAGACCGAGGCGCTCACGATCGTCCTGGTCGATCGCGCCATCAGCGTCCTGTCGATCATCGTCCTGGGCAGCGTCACCTACGCTGTCTCGCCGATGCGCCGGGGCACGGGAATCGCACCGATCGTGCCCGCTCCGGGGCCCAGCCTCCCCACCTGAGGAGGGACGCCGTTCGCGCGGCCGTACGGTCCGCGCTCCTGGATATCTGGTGGATATCCCGGCGTGCATGGAGCCATCGCCAAGTGGGTGACAGTCGGGATGCGGGCCGTCCCTCGTGAGCGCGGGCCTGTGCGTGGGTGCACCACGGCGCACCGCGGGCCGCCAGAGGTACCAATCGCGGACCTACACCGGATTCGACCGAACCACACCACAAGTCCGCCAGACGCCCTGTTCAGCGAGGCTCTGCCGAGTACGAACGGGTGATAACGGCGCAACGGGCCAAGTGGGATGGTCAGGGCAGTTCAGTAGCGACCCGATCGTCGCCCAACGGAGTGTCCAGCGAGCCGATATGACGACCCAGAACGGACGAGCATTCAACGAGTGGCTGCGAGCACAGCTCAAGGCCAAGAAGATGTCCCAGCGGCAGCTCGCCCAGCAGTCGGGCGTCGATCACTCAACGATCTCGCGCCTGATCCGCGGTGACCGGATGCCGTCCCTCGGGACGGCCACCAAGCTGGCTCGCGGCCTGCGCGAGCTGCGCGAGGACGCCGATACCCCGCAGTACCTGGGCCTGATGTCGTCCGGTGCGGCCAATCCGACCGCCCGCGTCGAGTACGCGCTGCGCGCCGACGATGTGCTCAGCGAGCCCCAGGTCCGCCAGATCATGGAGTACTACCTCGCGGTGCGGATGCGCCGCCTGGGACGTGCCTACCAGGGCGGCGAGGCGGCCCGTCCCGCACAGAGTCCGTACCTGCGGGGGATGCCCCAGGCGGGCAGCCCGATCGGGGCCGGCGTCGGCCTCGCCACGCAGACCCGGATCAGCCAGGGTCGACCGATCCTCCGGCCGCCCTCGAACCGACCAACCAACCGCTACTAGCCGCCATCACCGCGCACACTCGATGGCGGGCGGAGCCAACTGCACCGACGCTCCGTCGCCGCCGACTCAATGCCTGATGACACGACCCGGACTTCCCTCCACGTCCGGGTCTCGGGGACAGCGAACGCCGGGCTCTGGGGGCCCGGCGTTCGCGATTCGACCGACCGCGATGCATGCCGTGATTGAATTGGATCGGCAGATGCGCCAAGGTGGCGCGATGATCACCCGCCGGCTGGCCGCCTTGCGCGCCGCCGAGCCGCGCTCCGGGACCGTGGACGCGCCGTGGACGAGCGCCCTCCTGAACGTGCTGGCGATCGTCGGCGCGTGCGTGACGATCGGGGTGATCGCCTTGGGCATCTCCGACGGCCAGTTCGGCGTCCCGGGCGGCGACGTGGCCAGCTACCTCGCCGCCGGCCAGCGCCTGGTCCACGGCGCGCAGGTCTACACCGGCGCCTGGAATGCGCCGGGAACGGTCTACTACGCGCCGCCGATCATCGTGGCCTTCAGCGGCCTCTCGTTCCTGCCGGCGGTGCCGGTGTGGCTCGCCCTGTGTGCTGTCGACCTCCTGGGCCTGCGCTATGTCGCGGGATCGTGGCGGGCGGCCGGCCTGTGGGGCCTCATGCCGCTGACCGCGTTCGAGCTCGTCGGCGGCAATCCGAACATCGCCATCGTGGCCGCGATCCTGCTGGCCGCTCGCGGCTCGGCCGGTCCGCTGGCGCTGGCGACGCTGGTCAAGCTCGGGCCGATCTTCGGCCTGCCCCTGCGTGGCGTCCGGACCTTCGCCACCTGGATGCTCGTCGCGCTGGCGATCACGATCCCGTGGCTGGCGCTCTGGCCGCAGTGGGTGAGCTACCTGCTGACGGCGCCGCTTTCAGGCGCCTGGCCGGTCATCGTGCCGCTCGTCGTTCGAGCGCCGATCGCCATCGTCCTCCTCGCACTGCGCAAGGACTGGGCCCGGATGCTCGCGGCGTGCCTGCTGATCCCGGGCTTCTACATCGTGACGGCGTACTCGACAGTCATCCTCGTCGTCCGGCTCCTGGTCGACCTCCGGGCGGCGCGGCTCGCGAGCGATCAGGGCGAGGGCAGGTAGACCGAGATCGTGCGGCCCGGGGCCGCACTGAACCGGAGGGCGAGCTCGAAGCCCGTTGCCGGCACCGCCGCTGACTCCGCCGCTCCGCCGCAATCGTGGATGAAGAGCGCATCGCAGACGGTCACGATCGCGCCGTTCGAGGCCAGGGCGGCCGCCGGAACGGCGCCTGGCGCTGCTCCCGTCCCGTCGGTCGATGCCACCGCGGCCTGGGTCCACGCGGTGGGCGTGTCCGTCGTCCCGGAGACCTGGGCATGGAACCAGACGAGCGGGAAGCCGTAGGCGTCAGGCGCCTTGAATGCCGGCAGGCTGCGCAGCTCGATCGGACGTCCGCCGGTTGCCATCAGGACCCGCTGGGCGGCGATGTCGGCGCCGTTCCAGCCGCCATCCGGCGATTGCGCCGGCGGGGCAATCGCCACGTTGAACGCGAGCAGGCCGGCGACGCCGGCTCCGACCAGCCCACGTCCGAGGGTGCCCGGGAGGGACCCGCCGCCTCCACGGACGGCCAGACGCCACAGCCCGGCCGCGGTCAGACCGGCGCCGACGAAGACGATCGGGTCGAGGAACGCGTGGTAGTGGTCGACGGGCAGCGGCGTCACGGTGGTCAGGGCCCCGACACCGAACCCCAGGAAGAGCCAGCCGAAGAGGAGCGCCCCGCCGAGGAATCGAGCACCGCGTCGTTCGGGCTCGGGCGCGACGTGCGACCGCCAGGCGAGTCCGGCGACCAATGCGCTGCCGGCGACCACTCCGACCTGGAGAGGGTCGGTCACGAGCCCCGCCAGCGGCCAGGCGAGGATCCGCAGGCCCACGAACCGCAGCCGGGCGGGCAGGCTCAGGGCCAC
>JANWLH010000071.1 GCA_025450915.1 Candidatus Limnocylindrales bacterium
CCTGCACGAGGAGCTCGAGGCGACGCTGGCGAAGTTCAAGCACACCGAGGCGGTCCTGACGTTCCCATCGGGATTCGGCGCGAACACCGGCGTGATCCCCGCACTCACCGGCGAGGCGGACCTGATCGTCAGCGACAGCCTCAACCATGCCTCGATCATCGACGGCATGCGCCTCTCGAAGGCGCCCCGGGTCATCTACCAGCACGCGGACATCGCGGCCCTCCGCGAAGCGCTCCTGCGCGCCCGGAGCGACGGCCGGGCCGACGGCGGCGGAGCGCATCGGTTGATCCTCGTCGTCACGGACGGCGTCTTCAGCATGGACGGCGATATCGCGCCCCTCCCGGGCATCGTGGCCGCGGCCGAGGAGTTCGGGGCGGCCGTGATGGTCGACGACGCCCACGCGTCGGGCGTCCTGGGCACGGCCGGTCGGGGCACGGTCGATCACTTCGGGCTGCACGGCCGGGTGGCAATCCAGGTGGGCACGCTCAGCAAGGCGGTCGGCGTCCTGGGCGGCTACGTCGCGGGGTCGCAGGACCTGCGCGACCTCCTCGTCCAGCGGGCCCGGCCGATCCTGTTCTCGACGTCCGCGCCGCCGGCCGTTGCCGCCGCCTGCCTGGAGGCGATCCACGTCCTCGAGGAGGAGCCGGAGCTCCACGAGCGGCTGTGGGCCAATACCCGCCGGTTCAAGGCCGAGCTCGGCCGGCTGGGCTTCGACACGGGCGCGTCCGAGACGCCGATCACCCCGGTGATGATGGGCGACTCGGCGATGGCCGGCCGATTCTCCGACCGCCTCTTCGACGAAGGCATCTTCGCCCAGCCCATCGTCTATCCGACGGTGGCCCTCGACAAGGCCCGGATCCGGACGATCGTGACGGCGGCCCACACGGACGCCCACCTCGACCAGGCGCTGGCCACGTTCGACCGGATCGGTCACGAGCTGGGCTTGATCACGGGGTGACGGAGCAAACCCCGGGCGCCGAGGCTGAGACGCCGGCCGTTGATCCCCGAGCTACCAACCTTCCGCTCGATTCCCACCTGCACACCGACCAGTCATTCGACAGCCAGGTTCCGATCGATGTGTACGGAGCGCTGGCCGCCGAGCGCGGGATCGCCGAGCTGGCGATCACCGACCACATCGACTTCGATCCCCGCTGGCTGAACTACAACCCCGACTTCTCGGTTCGCGAGGCGATCGTCCGGGCCGCCGCCGAGCGCTGGGCTGAGCGCGGCGTGGCCATCCGCTTCGGCCTCGAGGTGAGCTACGAATCGCGTCGCGAGGACGAGATCCGCGAGCATCTCCAGACCCACGCCTACGATTTCGTGATCGGCTCGGTCCACGTCAGCATCGACTCGCCGTACCACGCCTCGCGAGTGCGCAGCTGGGTCGCCGGACGCAGCCTCGACGAGATCGTGGCGCCGTCGTTCGACGAGGTGATCGCCGCGGCCCGGAGCGGCCTCTTCGACACGATCGGCCACCTCGATTCGATCAAGCGCTACCTCCTGCCACACGTGGCCCCGGCCCAGCTCGCCGACCGGCCTGACCTCTACGAGGCGATGCTGGTCGCGCTCGTCGAGAGTGGGACCGGCCTCGAGGTCAACACGAGCGGACTGCGCCAGGGGACGCGCGAGACGTACCCGTCGCCCGCCGTCGTGGCCCGCTTCCGCGAGCTCGGTGGGCAGCGGATCACGGCCGGCTCAGATGCGCACCGGCCAAGCTGGTTCGCGCACGGCCTCGATGCCGCCTACCAGATCGCGGCCGACGCGGGCTTCGACGACATCGCGTTCCGGCGCGGGCCGGGCGGGCCGGTCTCGGTCGGGATCCCGGACAGGTTCCGCACGGGATGAAGCTCACCGTGATCGGTGCCGGTCCTGCCTACACCGACCGTGCCGGCGCGGTGGGCGCGAGCTACCTGGTCACGTCCGGGGACACGTCGCTGCTGCTCGACCTGGGTCACGGCTCGTTTGCCAACCTGGCCGGGGCGCTCGAGCCGTCGACGCTCACGGCGATCGCGATCAGCCATCTCCATCCGGATCACTTCATCGACCTCGTCCCGCTCCGTCACTACCTGCGCTACGAGTTCGAGCCACCGCGGCGGCTGGCGGTGCTCGCGCCGGCGGCCATTGCCGAGCGGCTCGATGCCCTCCTGGCGCAGCCCGGGTTCACGGCCGAGGCCCTCGACATCGGGCCGCTCTCGGACGGCCTGGTGCGGGAGATCGGCGGGCTGCGCCTCGAGGCGCGCAAGGTCACCCACACCGACGATTCGTACGCGTTCCGAGTGAGCCCGCTGCCCAGGGCCGGTGCGGCCGAGCCTGGGCCCGGCCTCGTCTACACGGGTGACTGTGGCCGGGCCGCCGACCTGCGGCCCCTGATCCAGCCCGGCGACGTGCTCCTCTCGGAAGTGTCGTTCGGGCTCGGACCGGTCCCGAGGGGTGTGTTCCACCTCGACGCGGGCGAGGTCGGGCGATTGGCTGCCGACGCCGGAGCCGGCCGGGTCCTCCTCACGCACCTGCTCTCCGGACGCGACCGGGCCGCGACCGAGGCGGCAACGACCCGCGCCGCCGGAGGGATCGAGGCGACGCTGGTCGATCCTGGCGATCGCTTCGACATCCAGCCGGACTAGCCGAAGGCGGCCTCGGCTACCATTTCGAGCGTGATCCCCCAGGCAGTCCCCGATCCGACCCTGCGAAGCGCGACGATCAAGGCGATCGAGCGCGCCCTTGCCGCGGCAACTGCGAATGGATCGCTTGGCGCCCCAGCCGACGGCTCCGCTGCGGGGATCACGATCGAAGTGTCGCGGCCCGCCAACGCCGATCACGGCGACCTCGCCACGAACCTGGCGATGAAGCTGGCCCGGCCGCTTCGCCGGGCACCGCTCGAGATTGCCCAGTCGATCGCCGCTGAGTTGAGCCGGGAGGTCGCCGCGGACCCCGCAGCCACGCCGATTGCCTCGGTCGCCGTCGCCCCGCCGGGCTTCATCAACCTGCACCTCGCAGACGCGTCCCTCGATGGTGTCATCGCCCGGATCCTCGCCGAGCCGGCGAGCTGGGGCCGGGTCGCCGCCCCGAAGTCCCGCCGGATCAACGTCGAGTTCGTCTCGGCGAATCCGACCGGGCCGCTGACGATCGGCAATGCCCGCGGCGCGTTCGTCGGCGACGTCCTGTGCCGGATCCTCGAGGCCGGCGGCCACACGGTCGCACGCGAGTACTACTTCAACGACTCGGGCGCCCAGATCGGCAAGCTCGGCGCGACGGTCTTCGCCCTCCGGACCGGTGCACCGGTCCCCGAGGACGGCTACCACGGCGAGTACACCCAGGCGCTGGCCGACGAGCTGCCCGAGCCGGTCCTGGCCTCGGCCCAGGCGCCCGGCGCCGATCCCGCCGAAGTCGTCGGGGCCTGGGCGGCCGGCGCAGTGCGGACCGGCATCGAGGCGAGCCTCGCCCACCTCGGCGTTCATTTCGACCTCTGGAAGAGCGAAGGCTCGCTCCACACGGAGGGCTGGGTCGAGCGTGCGGTCGAGCGCCTGCGGGCGGGCGGCTACGTCTTCGAGCAGGACGGCGCGACCTGGTTCCGGTCGACCGCGTTCGGTGACGACAAGGATCGGGTGATCCTGCGCTCGAACGGCGAGCCGACCTACTTCGCCTCCGACATCGGCTACGTCACCGAGAAGTTCAGCCGCGGCTTCGAGGAGCTCATCTACATCTGGGGCGCGGACCATCACGGGACCGTGGCCCGGGTGCGCAATGCCGCCGAGGCGATGGGCTACGACAAGGAAGCCGTCCGGATGCTGCTGATCGCCTGGGTCCGGTTCATCGTCGACGGCGTCGAGGTCTCGATGAGCAAGCGGGCCGGCACGTTCATCACCCTCGACCAGCTCCTCGACGAGGTCGGCGTCGACGCGGCCCGCTGGTTCTTCGCATCACGCGGCCCGACATCGGGGATCGACTTCGACATCGAGCTGGCCAAGAAGCAGTCGAGCGAGAACCCCGTCTACTACGTCCAGTACGCGCATGCCCGGATCGCCTCGATCCTCCGCCGGGCCGCCGAGGCAGGCCTCGAGCCGGCGGCCTCGGTCGGCGAGGCGATCGGCGGATCGGCCGAGGCGCTCCTCGCCCGGCAGGTCGCCCGCCTGCCCGAAGTCGTCGAGGACGCCGCCGCCCTCGAGGAGTCGCAAGGGATCACCGCCTTCGCGACCGAGCTCGCGACCGCGTTCCACGCCTTCTACCGCGACGCCAAGGTCGTCGACCCGGCCGAGCCCGAGCGATCTCGCAGTCGATTGGCGCTCGTCTCGGCGGCCAAGATCACCCTGGCGAACGCCCTCGCCCTGCTCGGCATCTCCGCCCCGGAGTCGATGTGACAGCAACCGTCCGGGTCGGCTCGATCGTCATCCGCGTGGACGACCTGGAGCGCCAGGAGGCGTTCTGGACCGCGGCGCTCGACTATGTGGCGAGGGACTCGGACGCGCACGATTTCGCGCTGCTCCATCCACGCGACGGCGCCGGACCCAACGTCTCGCTCGACAAGGTCCGTTCCGAAGTCCACGTCCCGCCGCGGATCCACCTGGACCTGTACACCGACGACCAGGCCGGCGAGGTCGAGCGGCTCGTCGCCCTTGGCGCGACCAGGGTCAACTGGGACAAGCGTCCGGCCGACGCCGACTACGTGATCCTCGCCGACCCCGAAGGCAACCGGTTCTGCGTCGTGGACACGACCCGCTAGCGCCTGCTAGCCGGCAAGGCCAAGCGCGGCCGCCAGGGCGTTGATCGTCGCTTCGTCCGAGGCGACGAACAGGACGACCTGGTTCGTCGTCCCCGGATCGATCATCGCCGTGCTCGACGGCAGGAGCTTGAGGGACGGCCCGGCGGCGGCGGCGAACTCGGTCGCGTCGGCCGGCGTGTCCCACTTCGTGATGATCACGATCCCGAACGTGCTGCCCTTCTCGACGAGCGCGATCCGATCCCCGCCCCAGCCCGCGGCGGCAGCCTCGGCCTGCGCCTGCGCCACCTTGCCGACCTGCTCGAGCCAGATCCGCAACTGGAGCTCGCCGAACGTATCGGTGAGCGGCATCGTCCAGCCGGCACCCAGCTTGGCGGGCAGCGACGCCGGGATCGTGACGGCGATCGGAGCCTCGTGGCTCGCCCACTTGCCAGGATGGAGGATCTGCTCGGTCGAGTCGGGTGGGTTCGCGTAGGCCGCGTCCACGGCTGCCCAGCCGCCGCTCGTCTGCATGCCGGTCACCCAGGCGAGGCCCTGCTCGTACGGGAAGAGGAGCGTCTCCTTGAGGTCGTCGGGCATGGCCGCGAGGATCGCCGTCTGGCTCGGGTCGTTCGCCTCACCGGCGAGCTGGATGAGCTGGGCCGGGGTCAGGTGGCCTTCCGCCCAGAGCGTCATGAGGAGCGTGGCGTCGCCCTCGGGCAATGACAGCCGGGCGAGCGTCCGGTCGGAGTCGCTCGTGTCGTCGAGCCCGAGCTTGGACAGGCCGAAGTTCTGGTCCTGGAGTGCGTGATCGAACTCGTGGGCGTAGGTGATCTGCTCGACCGGGCCGAGCTGGCCGGACTTCGACACGACGTCCATCGTCTTCGTATCGGGGTCGTACAGGCCGGCGACCTGGCTCGAGAGCAGCTGGACGTCGAGGTCCTTGAGCGACGCATCGGCCGGCAGCAGGCCGAGCATCTTGAAGACCTGTTCGTTCGCCGCGACGAGCGCCGGCGGATTGCTCTTGTCGAAGGAGTCGGTGACGACCGTCGTGAGCTGAGCGGGCGACAGGATCTTGCGGGCCACGTCCGACTTCTTGGTCAGCTCGCGGATCTGCTGGACGGCCGTCTCGATCGAGGTGAAGACCTGGTCGTTGCTGAGCGTCGGCGCCGGGGTTCCGGAGGTGGTCGACGGAACCGCTGATGGGACCGCTGACGGAGCGACCGAGGCGGCCTGTGTCGGCGCGCCGGTCGGATTCGACGAGCCGCAGGCCATGACCAGGACGGCCGCGACCGCCAGGGCGATCTCGGGATGAGCGCGTCGTCGCATCGTCGGATTGTGGCAGGCCGCCCGGAAAGCACTGTCCCCCGGACGTCCCATGACCGGCGCCATCCGGGGGGCGCGGGTTGCGGCGGCCTGCCGATCTGCCGGGGCGGGATGGCGCCGGGCCTGGACGTTACCCAAGAGCTCCTGGAGCGTCTTAGCCATTCGGATTCCGGGTACATGGTCGTCCGAAGGGGACCGCGATCGCTAACCGGCCCGGAGCAGGCCAGAGCGCTGGGTTTCAGGCGCGAACGGCGCACGATGACGCTGGCCAGAGTGCCAAGGCCATCCGACGGGAAGCCTTGGCTACCTGCCTTGTGTTCGTCGCGTCCATGCGCCCGGCGCGACCCGGCTCAAGCCACGGGCCCAGTCCGGGCCGAGCGCACGGAGCGAACGGAGCGAACGGGAGCCGATCCCGTTTGAGCATGTCCCTTTCTTAATCAAACGGTGCGTTGTGGCTGAATCACGTTGTCCGTACCGTTTGGGCTGGAACCGTTAGGACG
>JANWLH010000072.1 GCA_025450915.1 Candidatus Limnocylindrales bacterium
ATGGCACTCTTGGTGAGCGACCCGGCGGCGAGCCGTTTCCGGAGCGCCTCGCCCTCGCGCACGAGCTCGGCGTAGGTCATGGCCAAGCCTGGGACGTGGCGATCATACGTTTAACAATAGACGCTGGGAAGCACTCGGATCGGTCGCTGTCAGGGAGTGCTCAGGTCTCGATCAGGTTCCAGGGACGTACGGGGTGACCGCAGGCGCCCGGGCCGGTCCGATAGCGATTCCCGCCATCCGACCTACCATGAGCATGACCACCGCGGTTGCAACCCCCCGCACCGCGGTGGTCTCTTCGGCCGGGCGCTAGAGGAGTTGCCCCTCGCGGCGAGGGAACGGCGGGGGCACCGGTCGGTCGTGGGCCACGGCCTGGACGATCAGGTGCTCGTACTCCTCGCGGAGGGCAACGGCCTCGATGGCCAGCATCCGGGCTTCGTCCGACCCGGAGTCGATGTGGGCAAGCCGCCGCTGGATGGCCCACCAGCCATCGACAACGAACCTCGCGACCCGCTGATACGGCATGAGGATCCCCGCCCCCGCGGTCGCAGCATAGGCCGATGGCCGCAGGATGCAAAGCCAAGGGTGGGCTGGCAGGCAATCCGGTCAGGATGCAAGCGAATAGAGAAACGCCCGGGCTTCCGCGCATGGCCGCCCGGGCGTTTCTGTTCCCCCAAAGCCAGTGACCAGATTCCGCGCAGTGACTCGTCACCTCGCAGAGCCGATGCTCGGCTTCATTGAGTTGGCTCGAGATCTACCTAGCTCGACCGCTTCGATCGAGGTGAGGTGTGGATGATCCTCGAGGTTCTCTCGGCGTGCCTCGCTGCTTCCGCGTCGCGGCCATCGGTGAGCCCATCCCGACGATCCGACACCCAGTCGCGCTGATTCGCTGAGGCGTCCCGTTCGCTCGCCGTCCGCGTCCGTCTGCTCCGGGCCACCATCCGCGACTGGGTACGGTTATCGCGCTCCGAGCGGGCCAGCTCGTAGGCGGCTTCGGCCGCCCGGCTCAAGGGCGCGTTGGCGTCGTGCTCGAGGTCCGCGGCGATCTGGTCGCTATCTGCGGCGGCCTGGTCCTCGTCGGAGTGGGCCTGATCGCTTGTCGAGAGCGTCTGGTCCGTAGCCGAGCGGCCCTTATCAGCAGTGCTCGAGACTTGGTCGGCGTCCGAGAGCATCTGATCGGCTGCTCGAAGAAGATCCACGGGTTGCCCCTGCTCATACGATTGACTGGAGTGTTTGCTGACGCTCAGCCTGCCGTCATGACGCTTCGTCATCCCCCTGCCGGCCTGTTCCAGCGGCTCGTCCCCGAGGCGAGGATCGGCGAGGCGAGGCAGAAGCGTGGCGATCGTTGCCTGGGAGAGCGAAGCTCGGCAGCGTGGCTGGACGGACGCAAGGGCGATTCATGGATGCCGAGCGGGGCCGAATGACGAGGCGTAATGACGGCGCCTGGTGCTGGCGGAAGACTGACCGATCTCGGCGACCGAGCGCGTCGGTGCCGAGCTCCGCGTCATGCGAATTCTGTCGCTGTCCCTCGTGCGGCCATCGGGTGTGACCAACTCATGCTCGAGCGCCGCTCGGCGCCTGGGGGCAGCTCGGTCCACGGGCGATCAAGTCGGTCGACTGGTTGGGCCGCTGGGGCGCTCCCTGAGCAGGGGCGTCTCCTGGGGCAGGATCCAGCCGTGCCGGCTGCCAGCGAGAGATGGGTCCAGGCCTCTGGGGGTGATGGACGGGTCCTCGCGGCGGTCGGAGCGGCAGGG
Organism: Candidatus Limnocylindrales bacterium; assembly: GCA_025450915.1. GTDB lineage: Bacteria > Chloroflexota > Limnocylindria > Limnocylindrales > CSP1-4 > Palsa-1033. Next base: position 1,752 of record JANWLH010000072.1, read on the forward strand.
TCCTGCCCCACTTCATTTCATGCCCGGCCGAATGACGCGGCGTAATGACGACCCGATTCGGCCGTCTCAGCATTCGTCGCCACCGAACTCGCGCCGAGCCGGGGTTCACGGATTACGAGTAGCGGTTGAAATGGGGGAGCGCACATGAGTGCTTTCGAGGCTCGGCCGCGAGGCCCAGGGGCAGCGCTGGGGGGCGCGTCGACGGGAGACACGAACGCAGGAAGCGCGAACGCAGGATCGAACGATTGGGTGGTGGCGTATCGGAGGAGACGCCCGTTAGGCTGTTCTGACCAAGCTGTTCGCCGGGGGATCGCAACCAGTGTCCTTTCCAGAACGCCGCGCTCGGAGCCTGTCCGAGGCCGGCTCGCCGAGGGGATCGGCTTCCATGACCACGCGACTGCCCTTGATGGGGCTCGGTCGCTACGACCGTCTCGGCCGCTACGCGGATGGCCAGGCCTACATCGCCAGGCATGCGACGCGAGCGACCCTGACCACCTGCGGCTTCTGCTTCCGGTCGTTCGAGCAGGCCGAGATCGTCGTCGGCGCCTACGGCCCAGCGGCACGAATCTGTTCGTCGTGCGCCCTGGAGGCGACCGCCGTCTTCGAGGCGAGCTGACCGTCGCCGTCGGACTGACGCTGTGAACAGCCCGATCCGCCGGCCGGCGGCCGTCGTGCTCACGTTCCAGCGTGCCGCGCACATCCAGAATACGGTGATGGTCGCCCTCCTCAACGACGCCGAGGTCAAGGAGGTCGGCGACCTCCTCGACGACCAGGGCTTCGCCGCGGGGCAGCATGTGTTCGGGCGAACCGGGCCGCTCGAGGGCATTGAAGCCGTCCGCGGCCAGGTGGTCGAGACGATCCGCCAGGCTCGCCGCGATGGCCTCGCCCCGAATGGGCGGATTGCCGGTGCCGCTAGCGAGATGCCGACCGGCTCAGCCTGACCAGGTCCGCCAGGTGCTCGGCATCATGATCGGCGGCCAGGCCCAGGATGCCCTGGACATCGAGGACGCCGAGGGTGGCGTGCCGACCGGAGCTGGCCCAGCCGGTCTCGTCGAGGGCCGCCACCCATTCGAGGGTGGCCAGCCGCGCGCCCGCGAATCGGACAATCGACTCGGCGAGGGTCTCGCCGTCCCGGGCTTCGGCGGGTCCGGGCTCGACCCACGGCCATTCAGGCGATCCCTTGTCACGCAGGTCGAGCAACCGCTGCTGGAAGACGTCCTCTTCGACGGCCACGAGGTGCAGCACGATCTGCTGGGCGGTCCATTCAGCGGCCCCGGCCGGGCTGCCTTCCGCCGCCAGCGCCGCTCGACGGACGCGGGCCGGCGCTGCCACGAGGCGTCCGGCCAGCCGGGCGCGCCGGTCGAGGTGCCGGCCGGGCCCGGGATCAGCCGGCACGTTCCCGATCCCGGCCCCCGAACCCTGACCGGAGGAGCTGCTTGCCGGCCAGGATCCCGGGTTCCTCGAGGAACTCGATCCAGCGGTCCGGGAGCTCGCGGTCGACGGCCAGGTGGCGGGCAAACGACGGACCGGCCAGCCGCAGGCTCGCGCCGGCGTCGCGGATCACGGGCAGGAGTCGCGTCTCCACGAACAGGCGGACGCCCTCGATCGGGGCGAGCTCGGCGAAACCGGTCCCGGGCGGCACCGGCCGCAGGTCGCAGGTCAAGTCACCGATCACCACGCTGCAGCCGCGGCTGGCGAAGTAGTCGACCACCAGGACCCGTCCGGCAGCGAGCTCGCCCAGCGCTCGGCGCAGGTCCGGATCGAGGCCGACGGAGACCTGGGAGCGGGGGATGGGGGTCCCTGGCTGGGTCACCTGGTCAGCATCTCACGGTCCGCGGGTTGGCGCGGCAGGCGGATCAGGGGTTGCTGCAGGTCAGCAGGTGGGCCCGGTCCTTCACCTCGAGGACGTGGAGGGCGGCTGCATTGACGAGCGTCCGGAAGGCCGGATCGCTGCTGGCCCTGGAGGTCAGCGCCACGGCCATCTCGACGGCCACGTCGACGGTCTTCGAGATGATCATCTCGCCACCGGCGGAGATGAAGTCGATGGCCCGGGTGGCAGGCGCGATGCCCTGCACCGCGGCCGTCGCCCCGAGGTCGTCAGACATCACGATCCCGGCGAACCCGAGCCTCGCCCGCAGGACGTTCCGGATGACGATCGGCGAGAACGCCGCCAGGCTCTTCGGGTCGACCTTCGTGTAGGTGGCCAGGGCGACCATGACGAATGGTACCCGCGTGCCGATGACGGCCCGGAATGCGGCCAGGTACGGATCGCTCGAGGTGGTCTGCCGGTCGGCGACGCCGGCGACGTCGTCGGTGTTGCCAGTCACCCGGCCGAGACCCGGGAAATGCTTCGCGACGGTCAGGATGCCGGCCGCCGACATTCCCTTGACGAAGGCGGTCGCGTGTGCCGCGACGGCGGCCGGGCTGTGGCCATACTCGCGATCGAGGGCGCCGATCGGCGCATTCGCCTGGTCGGTTCCCGGCGGGACGACGTCCGTGACCGGCGCGAAGTCGAGGTTGATCCCGGCCTTCTTCAGCTGCGTGCCCCAGGTCCTCGCGTCGGCCTGGAGTGTCGCCGGGGCAATCGAGCCCTGGGCGAGGGCGCTCGGGATGCGGCTGAAGCCCGGACCATTGAGGGCCTGCACGAGGCCGCCTTCCTGGTTCGCCGCGACGAACAGGCCGACGCCCGAATCACCAGAGCCTGGAGGCTGGCCGGCCGTGAGGGCCTGGACGGCATCGGCCACCGACCTGATCGCCGAGGCGCCGGCCTGGGACGTCGCCGTGAACCAGACCGACCCGACGTGGTCGGTCAGGATCGCATCGCGTTCCGCCGGCCCGAGCTGGTCGTCGGCGAGTCCGACGAGGAACAGCTGGCCGACGCGCTCGCCCTCGTTCATGCCGTTGAGGACCTGGACGGCACAGGCGTCGGCCGCTGGCGTCGTGAGGGTTGGCGCCGTGGACGGCGGCGGCGACGCGCCACCGGGGCTCGAGGTCGGGACGATCGTCGGAGGACTCGAGCAGGCGGTGACCAGGAGGGCGGCGGCCAGGCCCAGGAGGCCTGCCGCACCGAACCGGGCGCGTGGCTGCATGCCCCTCCGACGTGTGGGCGACCCGGCATGTCTCGGCGCAAGCCGACGTATCCTCGAGGGGATCCCAGCGGCCACGCGTGGGCACTCGACCAGGAGCTCCCGATGACCGGCCCGACCGCCACCCCACCGCTCGACGCGCCGGTCGAGTTCCCGATCCGGATTCAAGCCAATCTCAAGCCGATCCTGCTCCTCTTCGGGGTCCACGACGACGGCCGGGCGATGGTCCGCATCGCCGACGGCCAGTTCATCGCGACCTTCGGCCGGTTCGGGGCGCGCACGTCGCTTGCGAACATCGAGTCGTGGGACATCACCGGCCCGTACAACTCGCTGCGGGCCGTGGGCGTGCGGCGGTCCATCCCCAAGCCCGACCTGAGCTTCGGCGGCAGCGCCCATGGCGGGCTGCGGGTTCACTTTCGCGAACGCGTCCGGGCGGCCCGCCTCATGAACACCGAGCTGTATGTGACGGTTGACGACCTCGAAGGCCTCGGCGCGGCATTGACGGCACGCGGCATCCCCGGCCAGGACCTCCGCCGGACCTAGGCCGGGTCGCCGGCGCCCGGCGCCACCGGCTCCACTTCGACCCGAATCCGCGGCAGCCAGCGCAGGAACGGCGGCAGGTACCAGTTCCATTCGCCCAGCAGGCGCATCGTCGCCGGGAGCAGCACGCAGCGGATCACCGTCGCATCCACGAAGACGGCCACGGCCAGCCCGAGCCCCAGCTCGCGGATGATCACGAGCCGCAGGGTCATGAAGACGGCGAAGACGACGACCATGATCGCGGCCGCGCTGGTGACGGTCCCAGCGGTTACCGTCAGCCCGCGGGCGACCGCCGAGCGCGTGTCGGCGCCGTGGTCCACGAACTCCTTGACCCGCGACAGGATGAAGACCTCGTAGTCCATGGACAAGCCGAACAGGACCGTGAAGATGAAGATCGGAATCCAGTTCTGGATCGCGTCCGTCGGCCGGACTCCGAGGAGCGAGCCGAACCAGCCGTCCTGGAAGACCAGGACCACGGCGCCGTAGGCGGCCCCGGTCGAGAGCAGGTTGAGGAGGATCGCCTTCGTCGGGATCACGATCGAGTGGAAGACGACCATGAGGAGCAGGAACGAAAGCGTCAGGACGAACAGGAACACGCGGAGCATCCCGTCCGTATAGATCTTCGTGTTGTCGAGCGATTCGGCAGCGTCACCGGTGACGTAGACGTGGCTCGCCGGCAGGCTTCCGAAGAGCGCCGGCACCACCTGACCGCGGACGTCGCGGACGATCTGCCAGTTCGCCGGGTTGTTCATCGAGCCCGACATCTCGACCGAGACCGAGGCGGCCGAGCCGTCGGGCGAGGCACCGACCTGGGCCGATCCGCTCAGCCCGGGGATGGCCGCCAGCTTCGGTGCCAGGCCCGCGATGGCGGCCTTCGTCGCTCCGTCCTGGGCATTGGTCACGACGACCTCGAGGGTGAGCAGCGTGCCCTGGGGCCAGTGGGCCTGGAGCGCCTCGACGGCCTGGACGCCGTCGACGCTCTCCGGAAACGTTGTGAGGTCACTTTCGCCGAGCTGCATGTGAAGGACCGGCGAGGCGAGCGCGAGCAGGAGGATCGAGGCGCCGATCGCGCTGATCCACGGCCGGCTCATGACCCGCTGGGCGAGGCTGGCCCAGAACCCCCGGCCCTCACCCCGGCTGCGCGAGAGGAACGGCACGCCGAGGCGGCTGACGCCGTCGCCCAGGATGGCCAGCGTGGCCGGGACGAACGTGAGGCTGCCGGCGATCGCGGCCATGATCACCGCGATCGTGCCCAGGGCCATCGAATGGAAGATCTCGTCGGGCAGCAGGAAGAGGCCGGCCAGCGAGATCATCACCGCCAGGCCCGAGAAGAAGACGGCCCGGCCGGCGGTTGCGCTGGCCGTCTCGATGGCCGCCAGCTTCGCCCGGCCGGCGCGCCGTTCCGAGCGGAAGCGGGTGACCATGAACAGCGAGTAGTCGACGGCGACGGCGAGGCCGATCAACACGACCAGCTGGGTGGCGTACGGGCTGACGGGGCTGAACAGCTCGCTGTAGATCCCGAGCAGGCCGAACGCCGCCAGCAGGGCGCTGATTGCCAGGAACAGCGGCACGAAGGCGGCCACGACGGCGCCGAACGCGAGGACGAGGATGATGAACGTCGCCGGCAGGCTGATCCGCAGCGAGCCGTCGAGGTCGGCGTTGACGACGCTCCCGATCTGGTCGTTGGTCAGCGTGTTCGAGACCGCGTGGATCGCGAACGCCGGGAAGTCGGCCTGGGCCGTGCTGATCGTCGCGGCGATCGCCTTCGCGCGCGTCTCGCGCTCCGTCGATGAGCCGAGGATGCGCGCATCGACGATCACGCCGGCACCGTCGGGGGCCAGCAGGCCGGCGGTCGCCGGCGCCGCATAGGGGTCGATGACCTTGCTCAGGGCAGGGCCGGCGACCCCGGCAACGGTCGCGCTGGCAGCACCCAGGCGCTCGACGATCGTTCCAACGGTGCTCTTGAAGGCCGGATCGGTCGCCTTCGCCGTGGTGCTCGTGATGACCACGGTCAGGGTCTCGCCGGCGGGCGCGCTGCTGGCTGAGGTGCCCGAGTTCATCGCCTGGAGACCGCGCGCCGCTTCGGTGTCGGATCCGGCGAGCCCGCCGGTCGCGGCGACGGCCCGGATCCCGCCCATGCCCAGGCTGACGACGAAGATCCCGATCGTCAGGACGAACCACAGGCCGAACACCGGCCAGCGATGGCGGGCGCTCCACAGGGCGACGCGGACAGTCCACGGCTTGCCCGGGCGGCGGGGCAGGGCATCGGCGGTCATCGAGGCAACACCTGGCTGAGTTGGGCGGAGATGGAAGTGTCGCCGACGAGGCGATTCGCTGCCGGGGCAGCGCTGTATCGTCCGAAGGGTGCCAGACACCGACCTCGAGCGCTCCTACCGAGCCCTCATTCGCGTCCCGTCGATTGCCCGGGTGCTGGTCGGGATGCAGATCGCCCGGATCGCCCAGTCGATGGTCAACGTGGCGATGGTCCTGTTCACCCTCACGGTCTATGGCTCCGCGCCGCTGGCCGGGCTGGTGGGCATGGCCCTGGCCCTGCCGGGGATCCTCTTCTCGCCCGTCGCCGGTGCCCTGCTCGACCGCCACGGCCGGCTCCGCCTGGTCATGCTCGACTACCTGCTGGCGGCGGTGTCCCTCGGGCTGATCGCCGCGCTGGCCACGATCGGCCGGTTGCCGGCCTGGCTCCTGCTGTCGATCGCGGCGGTCTCGTCGCTGACCTCGCCGCTGAGCACGGCCGGGCTCCGGAGCCTCTTCCCGATCCTCGTTCCCAAGCCGCTCTGGGAGCGCGCGAACGCTGCCGATTCGGTGGGCTACGTGCTGGCCACCGTGGTCGGGCCGCCGCTCGCCGGGGTGATCGTCCAGATCTGGGGGCCCGCCGACGCCCTGGCGTTCATCGGCGTCGTCTTCGTGGTGGCGGCCGCGGTGATGGCTGGCCTGCGCGAACCGGACATCTCCCAGTCCTCGACCGGCGGGCTGCTCGGGGCGGCCCGGGCCGGCCTGGCGTACACCATCCGCAACCGCACCTTGCGCGGCCTGGGCCTGTCGATCGGCGTCCTGAACATCGTGTGGGGGGTCAATGCGATCGTCATCCCCCTCGTCGTCCTCCAGCGGCTCCATGGCGGCCCGGCACTCGTCGGCCTCCTCTTTGCGGCCCAGGGGCTGGGCGGCGTCGTGTCGTCGGTGCTGGCGGGCAGGATCGACACCCGGGGCCGGGAGCACGCGATGATCGTCTACCCGATGATCGGGTCGGCGATCCTGCTGCTCCTGCTGCTGCCTGACGCGGGCGTCGTCCCGGTCCTTACGGCGCTCGTCCTGTTCGGGGCGCTCAACGGGCCGCTGGACGTGGCCATGTTCACGACCCGCCAGCGGCGGACGGATCCGGCCTGGATGGGCCGTGCGTTCGCGGTGTCGATGTCGTTCAACTTCCTCGGCTTTCCGATCGGCACCGGCCTGGGCGGCATCGTGGCCAACCAGTCAATCGACGGGGCGATCGTCATCGAGATCGGAGCCTGCGTGATCGCGGCGGTCGCGGCCCAGCTGCTGATCCCCTTCGACTAGGACCCTCACGCGAAATCGGCCGCCGATCTCCGGGAGGGGATGATCCGGGCGGCCGCCACGGACGCCGACGGTTGGTGGCTCGACGCCCCGTCGACGGCCTGACGAGCAGCGCGGGAGCCCGTCGACCGGGTTCCGGGTGGTACCCTTCGGTGCAGTCCTTGGAGCCGGTCCCGTGAGGCCGGCGTACCGGTCCCGTGAGGCCGGAAGGGAGGCTCGATCGCCCATGTCCGCGCAGGTCCGCGCGCCAGGCAGCCCTGGTCCGGACGGACAACCGATCCGATCGATCGCTCCCGTCGTCCCGTCCCTGGTCCCGCCGTTGATGCCCCCACTGCCCCTGTCGAGCTCGATCGTGGACCCGCGCGTGGGCGATCTCGGAGCGGCCCTCCTGGCGCTGGCCGACGGGAGCGTCTTCCCGGGGATTGCCTTCGGGGCGCCGGTGGCCGCCGGCGGCGATCTCGTCGTCAACACGAGCCAGACCGGCTACCAGGAGGTCTGCACGGACCCCTCGTACGCGGGCCAGGTGGTCGTGATGACCTATCCACTCATCGGCAACCACGGCCGGCTGCGCTCCGATGACCAGTCCGAGCGACCGTGGCTGCGGGCCCTCGTCGTGGCCAACGCGACCGCCGCGGTCCTCGAGGATGCCCGCCAGCTGGCGACCTTGCTCCGCGACCAGGGCATTCCCGCGATCGCCGGGATCGACACCAGGGCGCTCGCTCGCCACCTGCGCACGCACGGCTCGATCCCGGGGATCGTCACGGCGCCCGGCGAGGTCGATCCGGCGGCGGCCGTCCGGGCGGTCCGGGCCCTGCCGCGCTGGGAGGACGAGGACTTCGTCGGCCTCGTCTCGCCGACCGCGATCACCGATGTCGGCGCGCCAGGCGAGGGCGGTCCGCTGATCGGGATCATCTACCTTGGGCTCAAGGCGAACATCGTCCGGTCGCTCCGCCGGCGCGGTGTCCGGGTCAGGATCCTGCCCCACACGGCCTCGACCAGCGACGCGCTCGACGACGAGATCGACGGGCTCGTCTTCTCGCCCGGACCGGGCGACCCGGCCCGCCTCGAGGGCCCCGTGGCCCTGGCGCGGGCCGCCATCGCCGACGGGCGGCCGCTGCTGGGGATCTGCCTCGGCCACCAGATCGTCGGCCGGGCGGCGGGCGCCGACACCCGCCGCCTGCGCTTCGGGCATCACGGCGCGAACCACCCGGTCCGCGACGTCGACAGCGGGCTCGTCCAGGTGACGGCCCAGAACCACGAGGTCCAGGTGGTCGGCGAGTCGCTGCCCCGGGCGAGCGGCTTCGCGGTGAGCCAGGTCAACCTCAACGACGGCTCGGTCGAGGGCCTGCGGCACCGCGAGCTGCCGGTCGAGACGGTCCAGTATCACCCGGAGGGTGCGCCCGGGCCGCTCGACGCCCTGGCCGTCTTCGATCGCTTCGTCGCCGCAGCCGGGAGCCGATGAAGCCCGCCTCGGTCCTCATCCTCGGCTCCGGCCCCGTGGTGATCGGCCAGGCGGCCGAGTTCGACTACGCCGGGACCCAGGCCTGCCGGGCCCTGCGCGCCGAGGGCGTCCGGACGATCCTCGTCAACTCCAACCCGGCGACGATCATGACCGACCCGCAGGTCGCCGACGTCGTCTACCTCGAGGCACTGACCGTCGAGGCGGTCGAGGCGGTGATCGCCCGGGAGCGCCCCGAGGGGCTGCTCGCCGGTCTCGGCGGCCAGACGGCCCTCAACCTGGCCGTCGCCCTGGATCGGGCAGGGGTCCTCGAACGCCACAACGTCCGGCTCGTCGGGACGCCGCTCGCGGCGATCGAGATGGCCGAGGACCGCGAGCGCTTCCGGGCGCTCCTGGACAGGATCGGCCAGCCCTACGCGCCGTCGGCGATCGTCGACGGAGCGACAGCCGCCGAGCGCCTGGCGTCGGCGGATCGGGCGCTGGCCGAGATCGGCCTGCCGGCGATCGTCCGGCCCGCCTTCACCCTGGGCGGCACCGGCGGCGGGATCGTCGAGACCGAGGTCGCCTACCGCGAACGGATCCGCACGGGCCTCCGGGCGAGCCCGATCGGCCAGGTGATGGTCGAGCGCTGTCTCGTCGGCTGGGGCGAGATCGAGTACGAGGTGATGCGCGACGCCGACGACACGTGCATCGCCGTCTGCTCGATGGAGAACGTCGATCCGCTCGGCGTTCACACCGGGGACTCGATCGTCGTCGCCCCTGTCCAGACGTTGCCCGATGCCGTCCACCAGCGGCTGCGCAGCGCGGCCCTGGCGATCATCCGGGCCCTCGGCGTGGAGGGCGGCTGCAACGTCCAGTTCGCCCTGAGCCCGGATTACGACGACTATGCGGTCATCGAGGTGAACCCGCGGGTCAGCCGCTCGTCGGCGCTGGCCAGCAAGGCGACGGGCTACCCCATTGCCCGGGTTGCCGCCCAGATCGCGGCGGGCCGGCGGCTGGCCGACATCCCCAACGTCGTCACCGGGACGACCGTCGCCGCCTTCGAGCCGGCGCTCGACTACGTCGTCGTGAAGCTGCCCCGCTTCCCGTTCGACAAGTTCCCCCTCGCCGACCGCTCGCTCGGCAGCCAGATGAAGGCGACCGGCGAGGTGATGGCGATCGACCGGACCTTCGGGGCGGCGCTCAACAAGGCACTTCGGGGACTCGAGCAGGCCGGCGTCGGGCCGCTCGCCGAGAATCCCGACTGGGAACCGAGCCTGGCCTATCTCTCTGCGGTCTACGCGGCGGCCGCCGACGACGACCTGCCCCTCGGCGGGACGCAGGAGCTCACCGATGACGCACCGATCCGCTGGCTCGATGCCGATGGCCGGGCCTGCGAGTCCTCGCGCTACGCCGAGCGGGCCGCCGCGCCGATCGTCCTGCGCCGCTTCCTCGCGCCTTCGGATACCCGCCTGTGGCGGGTCCTGGCCTTGCTCCGGCGAGGCGTTCCGCAGGCGACGATCGGGGTGGCGACGGGGATCGCCTCGTGGTTCCTCGCCGAGTTCGGCAGGGCGGTCGCACTCGAAAGCGCGGTCGCGACGGCCGGGCCACGGGTCGCCGACCCGGCCGATGACCAGGCGATGCGCCTGCTGGCGACGGTCAAGCGGGCGGGCTTCGGGGACCGCGAGCTGGCGTCCCTGGCCGGAGTCGAGCCGGCTGCGATCCGGGCCGCGCGCCGGACGGTCGGCCTCCAGCCGGGCTACGCGATGGTCGACACGTGCGCTGCCGAGTTTGCCGCCGAGACGCCCTACTTCTACTCGACGTACGCCGCCGCCGGGTCGCCCCCGGAGGCGCCGCCGATCGATCGGCCGGCTGCCCTCGTGATCGGCTCCGGGCCGGTCCGGATCGGGCAGGGGATCGAGTTCGACTACTGCGCCGTGCAAGCCGCTGACACGCTCCGCAACCTGGGCTGGAACGCGGTGATGATCAACTCGAACCCGGAGACGGTCTCGACCGACTTCGACGCCAGCAGCCGGCTGTACTTCGAGCCGCTCGATCCCGAGTCGGTGCTCAACGTGATCGAGGCCGAGACGCCACCCGGCCGGGCGCTCCTGCCGGCGGTCGTCCAGTTCGGCGGCCAGACGCCGCTCAACCTCGCGGCGCCGCTGGCGGCGGCTGGTGTGAGTCTCCTCGGGGCTGACCTCGAGGCGATCGACCAGTCCGAGGACCGGACCCGGTTCAGCGCCCTCCTCGACCGGCTGGGCATCCCCCAGCCGGAGGGCGGCATGGCCCACAGCGACGAGGAGGCCCTGACCCTCGCCGAGCGGATCGGCTACCCGGTCATCGTCCGGCCGAGCTTCGTGATCGGCGGGCTGGCGATTGATTTCGCCTACTCGCCGGAGGATCTCGTCCGCCAGCTGGCCGCGGCGACGATCGTCGATCCCGACCGACCCGTCCGGATCGATCGCTACCTCGAGGGTGTCGAGGTCGACGTCGATGCGATCAGCGACGGCACGGAGGTCCTGATCCCGGGTCTGCTCGAGCACGTCGAGCGAGCCGGCGTCCATTCGGGCGACTCCGTCGGGGTCTTCCCGCCCCAGACGGTCGGCCCGGGCGACCAGGGCCTGATCGTGGCCACGATGGAGCGGATCGTGCTCGCCCTCGGCGTTCGGGGCCTGGTCAATGCCCAGTTCATCGTCCGCGAGGACGGGGTCTACCTGATCGAGGTCAACCCGCGCGCGTCGCGCACGGTGCCATTCCTGTCCAAGGTCACCGGCGTGCCGATGGTCGAGCTGGCCGTCCGGATCGCGCTCGGAGCGACCCTCGCCGAGCTCGGCTGGCACGGCGGTCTGCTCGAACCGCCGGACTTCGTCGCGGTCAAGGCGCCGGCCTTCTCGACGGCCAAGCTGCGGGGCGTCGATCCGTCGGTCGGACCGGGCATGCAGTCCACCGGCGAGGTGATCGGGATCCACGCCGATCCGGCGGTCGCCCTGGCCAAGGCGCTCGTTGCCGCCTCGCTCGTCCCGCCCCGGCCGGACGGCCCGGGGGGACGATCGCTGGCGCTCCTGTCCATCGCCGACCGGGACAAGCTCCATCTCGGGCGCCTGGCGACGGCGCTCGAGCGGGCCGGGTTCGCGCTCGCGGCCACCGACGGGACCGCCCGCTCCCTGGCAGCGCTCGGCTTCGATGCCCGGCTCGTCGCCAAGACCGCGACCACGGCGGTTCCGGATGTCGGCGACGGCGTGCCGATCCTCGACCTGATCGGATCCGGCGAAGTCGGCCTGGTGGTCAACACGCCCACGCCGCAGTCGGGAGCGGTTCGCGATGCCGTCGAGATCCGCCTGGCCGCGACGGCCGAGGGAATCCTGTGCCTGACCGCGATCGAGACCGCCGTCGCGGCGGCCGAGGCGCTCGATCCGGACGTGGCCGGTCGCCTCGCCGAGGTCCGCTCACTGGGCGAGTGGGTGCCCGCCGCGGGCCATGTCCCGATGCCGGCCTGACCTCAGGTCGGTCGGATGGCGTGGCCCCGGCCGGCGTGGCGTGGAGCCTCCCCGGCGACGGCCTGGCCGATCCGGACCAGCGCCAGGCCGAGCCGCCGACGAACGCTCCCCGGTCGCTCGCCCGGGCGTGGCCCGCGACGACTCTCGCGCTCGACCGACGCCTGCGCGAGCAGGTCGCGGTGATGCGACCGGATGATGGTTCCCCGAACTTCCTCGGCTGCACCGCCGATCGGATCCATCGTCATATCGAACCCTTCCTTCCGTAAGACGGTCATCTAACTCGCTCACTTGCATCGTGTCGGACGTTGCCGATCTGGTCACCTGGCGACGCGTCGCCGGTCAGTGGACTCCGAGATACTCCCGAACCGATTCGGCCGCGCCGTTGATCGTCGCCCGGCGGAGGCTGTAGTACGACAGCCCGCCTTCTTCGGTGAGGGTCACCAGGCCGGCTGCGCGGAGAAGGGCCAGGTGGTGCTTGATCGTCGGCTTGGACAGCTCCAGGTTCTGGGCGATCTCGGTCAGGTACCAGTCGCGCAGGGAGAGGAGCCGCAGGATCCGCAGCCGGGTGTCGTCGCCGAGGGCCCGGTGCAACCGGACGAGCGCCAGCGGCGGTGCCGTCGGGTCCGCCCCGTCCAGGGCGGCATCGAGGATCGGATAGCCGAAGAGGCGCCAGCCGTTGCCGCCCAGCAGGTAGTTGTACGGCCGGCTGAACAGCGACGGGGCCAGGATCACCCGGCGAATGCCCGGCTCGGAGAGCCAGCGAATCCCGCCGGTCGTCGCCTCGATCAGCTCGGCCCCCTCCAGCCTTGACCGGTCGGCCGCCCGGAGCTCGACATCGCGCAGGATCATCGCGGCGACGCGCGGCTCGACCTCCTGGAAGCGCGGCAGCCAGGCCTCGAGGATGCGCACGATCTGGCCGACCAGGGCGGCCGGGTCACGCAAGACCGCCTCGGCGATCTCGCGCACGCCATGGGGCACGATCGATTCGAATTCGCGAGCCGCCTCCACTGATCCGGCGAGCGCCTCCTCGAGGCACAGGCCCATCTTCGGGTCGGCCAGCGACTCCGCGAGTGCCAGGCGCACGACATCGTGGGGATCCACGCCGGCCACGAAGGCGACGAGATCGCCGGCGTCGTGCACGGCGGGCCGGTCGACCGCCAGGCCGGCGACGCTGATCGCGACCTCGACCGCGCGGAGCTCGCCGAGACCTTCGAGCTTCAGGTCGAGGTCGGCCCGGGCCGCCTTCAACCAGGCCCGGTCGGCGGGCGGCAGGTCGTCGGTCGAGCCGGCGTCCTCGGACAGGCTGAAGACGAAGTCGTAGAGGGTCCGGACGTCGAATTCGACGCTGGTCTGGCCGAGCCCGCTGCCCGAGAACCCGCGCACGCGGACGCGCGCCGGGGAGCCCTCGTCGGAGACCGATTCGGAGCGTCGCCGCTCCACTGCGCGAGCCATCGTCTGTGTCACTGACCCCTAACTTATGTTAGACGTTAATCTAACACGACCGCCGGCCGTGTCAAGAGCCACCGGCGTCGGTTCGGCGTGCGGTACCCTTCGCGCCATGGTCAATCCCTCCGTTCCATTCACCGATGAGCGCCTGCCCAACGGGCTGCGCCTGATCATTGCCGAAGACCATCTCGCCCCGGTCGTGGCGGTCAACATCTGGTACGCCGTGGGCTCGAAGAACGAGGTGCCCGGCAAGACCGGCTTCGCCCACCTCTTCGAGCACGTGATGTTCCAGGGCTCGAGGAATGTCAAGAAGGCCGAGCACATCGCCCTCGTCCAGGCGGCCGGCGGCACGATCAACGGGACCACCTGGCTCGACCGGACGAACTACTTCGAGACCCTGCCATCGAACCAGCTCGAGCTGGCCCTGTGGCTCGAGGCGGACCGGATGGGCACCCTCCTCGACGCGTTGAGCCAGGAGAACCTGGACAACCAGCGCGAGGTGGTCAAGAACGAGAAGCGCTCGTCCTACGACAACCGGCCGTACGGCAGCTGGTCGGAGAAGCTCCAGGCACATCTCTACCCCGAGGGCCATCCCTACCATCACCCGACGATCGGCTCGATGGCCGACCTCGACGCCGCGTCGCTCGAGGACGTCTCGGCCTTCTTCCGGACGTACTACGCCCCGAACAACGCTGTCCTGGCGGTGGTCGGCGACGTGGACCCGGCGGTCGTCCGGACCTGGGCGGATCGCTACTTCGGGGGCATCCCCGCGAATCCGGCGATCCCGCCCGTCGGCGACATGACCCTGCCGCCCACGCTCGGTGCCGAGATCCGCGAGACGGTCACCGACCAGGTCCCGCTGCCCCGGATCTACTTCGGGTTCCGGGCGCCCGTCGTGGGCGACCGGCGCCTCGATGCGCTCGAGGTCGCGATGCAGATCCTGGCCGGCGGCAAGGGCAGCCGGCTCGATCGCCGCCTCGTCCGCGACGACCAGATCGCCCAGGACGTGGTCGCGTTCGTCCTCGGCTTCATCGGTGGCGGCTCGATCGCCGCGGGCTGGGCGACCCTCAAGCCGGGCGTCGCCCTCGAACGGGTCGAGGCCGCCTACCTCGAGGAGCTCGATCGGCTGACTCGCGAGGTCGTGACCGACGACGAGCTGGCCCGGGCCAAGGCGCTGATCGAAACAGAAGAGCTGGGTGCCCTCAGCCGGGTCGAGGAACGGGCCGACCGGCTGGCGATGAATGCCACCCTGTTCGACGATCCCGCCCTGATCGACACGATGCTGGGCCGCTACCTGTCGGTCACGGCCGAGCAGATCCGGGCCGTTGCCGCGGAGGTCTTCCGGAAGGACAACCGCCTCGTCCTGACCTACCTGCCGGCGAGCGGAAGCACCGAGGAGGCCGCGGAATGAGTGAATCCACGGTGATCGCGACGCGGCCGACTCCCGGCCACCCGCGGCCGTACGACTTCCCGGCGTTCGAGCGCGCGACGCTGGCCAATGGCCTCCAGGTGATCACCGCCCAGATGCCCGGCCGGCCGCTCGTCACGGCATCGCTGATCCTGCGCAACGGCGCGGCCGACGATGCTCCGGACGTCGCCGGCGCCACCTCGCTGGCCTCGCGGGCGATCTCCGAAGGGACCGAGCGCTACGACGCGGTCGCGCTCGTCGAAGCGACCGAGCGGCTCGGCGCCGGGCTCCATGCCGATGCCGGCTGGGATGCCTCGACAGTCAGCATCGAGGTCCCGGTCGCCCGTCTCGAACCGGCTCTCGACCTGCTGGCGGAGGTCGCCGCCCATCCGACGTTCCCGGTCCGCGAGGTCGAGCGCCTCCGAGAAGAGCGCCTGAACGACCTCCTCCAGGCCCGCGCCGAGCCGCGTCGCCGGGTGGACGAGGCGTTCATCGGCACGATCTACAAGCCGAGCTCGCCGTACCACCAGCCGTCGGGCGGCCTCGCGGGCACGGTCGGGACGCTCGACGCCGATCGCCTTGCCCGCGCGTGGCGGCGGGGCTTCGATCCCCGCCGGATGACCTTGATCCTGGCCGGCGACCTCGACGGCGCCGGGGGCGGCGGGCCCGTTGCCATGGCCGAGAGGCTGCTCGGCGGCTGGGTGCTGGCCCCGGGGGCCACGGCGATCGGCGGCTCGGTGAGCTCGGAGTCGGCGATCAATTCGCTGGTCATCAAGCTCCTCGATCGGCCCGGTTCGGTGCAGACCGAGATTCGCGTCGGCCATGTCGGCGTGCCACGGCGGATCGAGCAGTTCGCGGCCCTCAGTGTCATGAGCGCGATCCTGGGTGGCCTCTTCAACTCGCGGCTCAACATGAAGCTGCGCGAGGAGAAGGGCTACACGTACGGAGCCTCGGCCGGCTTCGATCCCCGGCGCGGGGCAGGGCCATTCTCCGCCCGCGTCGCGGTGAACACCGAGGTGACGGTGCCCGCCGTGGTCGAGCTCCTGGCCGAGCTCGACCGGATTCGCCAGGAGCCCGTGACGGCGGCCGAGCTCGCGGCCGCCCGCGATTTCCTCGTCGGCGTCTTCCCACTGCGCTTCGAGACCCCCGGCCCGGTGGTCGGTGCGCTCGGCGGGATCGTGGTCCACGACCTGCCCGACAACGAGCTGGCCACCTACCGGCCGCGGATCGAGGCGGTCAGCGCCGCCGATGTCCAGGCGGTCGCAGAGGCGCGGATCCATCCGGATCGAGCCGCGGTCGTCATGGTCGGCGACGCAGCCCGGATCGTCGGCGAGCTGGAGGCCGCCGCGATCGGCTCGGTCGAGGTGATCCGGGAGGACGAGGCGGCCGAGCCAGGGGCCTGAAACCTTTTCGGCGCCCTTCGCCTCATGGGGAGTAGAGGTCTCGTAACGACCGACCCCCAGGATTGACGAAGGAATGCCCAGAATGAAGTCCCAGGATCGCCTCATGCGTGGTGCCGCGGCTGCCGTCGTTGCCCTGTTCGTGGGAGCAGGTGTCGCCCTCGCGGCACCCGGGATGATGAGCCAGGCCCAATCGACCGCGGACTCGCCGGCCGGCGCCCCGGCTGCGACCGAGAAGGCCGAGCCGACCGAGACCGCCGAGCCGACCGAGACCGCGGAGCCCACCGAGAAGGCCGAGCCGACCGAGACCGCCGAGCCCGGCGACGACCAACAGGGCAATCAGGGCAACCACGACGGTGGTGGTCATGATGGTGGCGACGGTCAGGGACAGGACGGCCAGGGCAACGACTGACCGCCCGGCGGGTGATGGAGGATCCACCGCCGGCCACTGGTCGAAGCACTTGCCACCCACCGCCGCACTGGAGACTGCGTCATCGCCTTCGAACGCGACGCTTCGCCGGACCCGCCCAGCGACGATGAGGCGGCGCGCATCGTCGCGGCCGTCCTCGGCGGCAACGCCGATGCGTTTCGCGTCCTTGTCGAGCGCGAATCGATCGCGACGGTCCGTGCCTGCCATCGGATCCTCGGCGACCTCCATGAAGCCGAGGACGCGGCCCAGGAGGCCTTCTTGATCGCCTACCGGTCCCTGGGCACATGGCGCGGCAGCGGCCCGTTCGGGGCGTGGCTCCGACGGATCGCCGTGCGCGTCGCCATCCGCCGGGCCACGGCCCGGCGCCCGGCCGTGCGGCTCGACCCCATCACGATGGACGAGCTGACGCTGGTCCATGCCGGGACTGCCGGCCGGTCCGCCTCGATCTCCCAGGATCCCGCGGCCGCATCGCTCATCGCGGAGCAGGCCGACGAGCTTCGCCAGGCCGTCCTGGGCCTTGGCGATCCCTACCGCGACGTGGTCGTGATGCGTTTCTTCGGCGACCTTTCGCTCGAAGAGATCGCCATGGCGACCGGCCGACCGGTGCCGACCGTGAAGACCCATCTCCGGCGCGGGCTCCTCCGGCTCCGGGACGCTGCCGCGCACCTCGGGTACGAATCATGACCCGCCCGCTGCGCCCCGAGGAGATCGACGGACCGGGCGGGGGCGGCGCGGCGGGCGACGCCGACGCCCTGGCGATTGCCCGGCTGCTCGAGCGAGCCGTGGCTGCCGACGACGTCCGCCCGACCACCGACTTCAACGCCCGGGTGATGGCCGCCGTGGCGCTCGAGGCGGCGCCGCGGCGCAGCTACCGGTTGCTCGTCGGCGGGGCGATTCACTCCGCCTGGCAGACGGCTCTCGGTGCCAACTACCCGCCCCTCATGCGCGCCCGGGCGGTCGCGCTGCTCCTGATCGTCGCACTCGTCATCGGGTCGCTGGGTGGTGCCGCGACGCTGGCGGCGGCCGGGGCCATCCAGCTCTTCGAGCCGCATCCGTCGAGCGGGCCGGTCGTGACGCCGGCCCCGCCGCCCCAGGCCAGCCCGCTCCCGAGCCAGGCTCCCGGCCCAGGGATCACCCAGGAACCCGGCGAGACGCCCGAGCCATCGGAGACTGTCGAGCCCTCGGAGACGCCCGAGCCGACCGCAAGTGACGACCACGGCGGTGGCGGCGGCGGTGGGAGCGGGGGCGGCGACGGAAGCGGCAGTGGCAAGGCGACGCCCCGCCCGACGCGAACTCCGTGGCCCGCGGACACGCCCGAGCCGACCGAGACGCCGGAGCCCTCCGATAACTGACGGGGCGGCTATCCTCGGCAGGTGATCGTCAAGTGATCGTCGTGATCGGCTCGCCATCCGTCCTGCCCGCTGACCCGGGAGGGCGCGCCACTGCCACCGGCCGGCCCACCGACGTCGCCCGGGCAGCGATCGACGCCGGGTCGAGCGTCCAGCTCGTGGGCAAGGTCGGCGACGATCCGGCCGGTGATGCCCTCCTGCTCGCGCTTGCCGATGCGGGCATCGGCCACGTCGCCGTCCTGCGCGACCCGGCCCGTGCCACGCCGCTCGCTCCGGCTCCGGCGCCGGTTCCCGACCTCGAGTCGATGCTGGTCGATGACGATGCGTTCGACCTGCCCGATCCAGCGCCGCCCGGCGGCTCCGGGACCGCCAGCGGGCCGCTCCCGACGATCGATGCCGGGGACCTCGAGCTGGCCCTGCGCTACCTGCCCGATCACCGGATCGTCGTCGTTGCCGAGGCGCTCGACGCGGCTGCGCGCGACGCCGTCATCAGTGATTGCTCCTACGTCGGCGCGCAGCTCGTCGTGATCCTCGAGCCGAGTGCTGCCAGCCCCGAGCTGCCGCCCGATGCGACGGCGTTCGAGGCGCCCGAGTCCGACCCCGACGGCGTCTTTGCCCGAACCGTCGGCCGATTCGCCGCGGCGCTCGACCAGGGCGTGCCCGGGCCGGCCGCGCTCGCCCAGGCGACGGCGGGCGCGGGTTGGCAGGCGTCGCCGGCCTGAGCTTCAGCTCGTCTCGGGATCAGGCCGGCTCGATCAGCTCCGGGCCGTTGTTGCGGACGTTGTTGACGAGGGGCCGGACGGGGAAGAGGACGAGCTCGTCGTCGGCCGACGGCTGGAGGAGCCCGGTGAGCTCCTCGGTCGCCTGGTTCAGCGGGTCGAGCCACAGGTCCCAGTCCTGCGGGCCGAGAACGACCGGCATCCGGTCGTGGATCGACGAGAGCAGCCGGTTGGCACTCGTCGTCACGATCGTGAAGCTGCGGATGACCTGGCCCGTCTCCGGGTGATGCCAGCCGGACCACAGGCCGGCCAGGGCGAGCGGCGCGCCGTCGCCCCGGCGGATGAGGAACGGCTGGCGCGCGCCGGCCTGGCGCTGCCACTCGTAGAAGGCGTCGGCCGGGACGATGCAGCGCCGCTTTCGGAATGACTCCCGGAAGGCCCCGCTCGTGGCGAGCGTCTCGGCCCGGGCGTTGAACATCTTCGAGGCGATCTTCTCGTCCTTGGCCCACGCCGGGATCAGCCCCCACCGATAGGCCCGGATCGCTCGACGATCCGCTCGTTCGACCACGACGGCGGCCTCATCGGTCGGCGCCAGGTTGTAGGTCGGGAGGAGCTCGTCCGGCGCCGGCTCGGCAGCGAACATCGCGGCGAGCTCGGCTGTCGGGCGCTGCTGGGTGAAGCGGCCGCACACAGCCCGAGTCTAACGTGCTCTCTTCCGGCCCTGCTATCGTCCCGGGCATGGACGACCCCTCGCACGCTCGCGCGCCGCAGGGGACCCTGAGCCAGGCGGAGGCCGTCGACCATCTCGCCCGGGGGGACGCGCTCCTCGCATCGGGCGACCTCCAGGACGCGCTCGGGCTGTACCAGCGGGTGATCGGCTACGCGGATCCGGCGATCACGGCGGCCGGCCTGCTGGGCACCGGCAACGTCTGGTTCAGGGCGAGCCGGGAAGACCAGGCGATGGCCAGCTGGCGCGCCGCCGCGGCGGTCGGCGAGACCCCCAGCGCGTACTCGGCCTGGCGGAGCATCGCCGCCCAGCTCGTCCGCGATGGCCAGCTGCCCGAGGCGATCAAGGCCTACCGCGAAGCCGATCGCCGGGCGCCCTCGGGTGACAGGGCCGAGATCGCCTCCCGCCTCGGCTGGCTGGCCAAGGAGACCGGCAACAGCGGCGCAGCGAGCCGCTACTTCGCCCGGAGTCGGGGCGGCGGTGTTGCGTTCTCGATCACCTACGCGATCATCGCGATCACGGTCGTGGCCTACATCGTGGCACCGCCCGACAATTCGCCCGATTCGATCTTTGGCCGTCTCCTCCTCGACAAGAGCCTCGTCGCCCAGGGCGAGTACTGGCGGCTCTTCACCGTGGCCCTCCTCCACGAGAGCCCGATCCACCTCGCCTTCAACATGTACGCCCTGTACCTGGTCGGCCCGGTGGTCGAGCGGATCTACGGCTGGAAGCTGTACATCGTCCTGTACCTCGCCTGCGACCTGGCCGCGTCGGTGGCGAGCTTTGTCTTCGGCGACCCGCTGGTCGCCTCGGTGGGTGCCTCCGGCGCGATCTTCGGCTTGTTCGGCTGCCTGTTCATCGCGGGTCGCCTGCACAATCCGATCCTCGATCGGCAGAGCCGCGGACTGGCCGCCCAGATCGGGACGCTGATCGTCCTGAACCTGGCGATCGGCTTTACGTTCGGGGCGGGCACGATCGACAACTTCGCCCATGTCGGCGGCCTCCTCGCCGGGGGCTGGCTTGGCTTCGTCGTCGTTCCGCGAGGAGTCCCCACGCTCGCCAGCGGCTGGGTGCGCACGAGCGGCCTGCCCCTGCCCAGCGACCCCCGGGCAGGGACCTCCCTGCGTGTCCTGGCCGTGGTGGCCCTGCTCGTGCTGTGCGTCGTGGGGGTGATCGTGGGCAGCGATCCGTCGAGGTTCGCCGGACTCGGGTAGGAACGCTTCAGGCGATCCGTGGCACCCGCGGCAGGTGGACGATCACCCGGGCGCCGTGCGGGGCGAGGCTCTCGGCGAGCGCTTCGCCGCCATGGGCCCGGGCGAGCTCGCGGACGATCGCCAGCCCGAGGCCGCTGCTCGTGCCGCTGCGGGCCGGATCACCCCGGAAGAAGCGGTCGAAGATCCGCTCCGTGCCGCCGGGCGGAAAGCCCGGCCCGTCGTCGCTGACGAGCAGGGTGATCCAGTCCGCCGAGCCCCTCGCCTCGAGCCACACGTGGCCGCCGGGTGACGACACCACCGCCAGGGCGTTCTCGATCAGGTTGCCCAGGATCCGGTCGACCGCCAGCCGGTCGGCGCTGAAGCCGAGATCGGGCGAGGGCACTCCCGCGGGCGCGTCCCCGCCGGGCGAGGCCGGCGGCCGGGCCGTCGCCCCGATGACGGCCAGCTCGACGCCCTTGCTCGCCGCTCGTGCCCGGAAGCGCTCGACGGTCTGCTCGAGGAGGGTCGCCGCGTCGATCTCCTCGGGCTGAAGCCCGCCCGCGCCCGTGTGCAGGCGCTCCATCGTGTCGAGCTCCGCGACGAGCCGCTCGAGCCGGGTGGCCTCCTCACCGATCGTCCGGGCCGCCTTGGTCGCCTCGGATCCCGACGCCGTGCCGTCGGCGATCGCGGTGGCGAAACCGCCGATCACCGTGAGCGGTGTCCGCAGGTCGTGGCGCAGGTTGGCCAGGAGGTGCTCCTCGCGGTCGCGGGTTGCGCGCAGCTCGGCGGTCATCGCGTTGAAGTGCTCGGTGAGCTCGCGGACCTCGCGAGGTCCCTCCACCGGGACCGGCCCGGGGCTCGGGCCCGGCACGCCGCCGGCACCGACGGCAGGCTCGCCGCCCTGGCCGGCCGGCGAGCCGGTCGCCGGCACGCTCGCTGTCGCGTGCTGGAGGCGCCGCAGCGGCCCGGTCACCGACCTCGAGAGAACGAACGCCAGGGGCCCGCCGACGACGAGGACCGCGAGCAACCCGATCGGGATCGTCCGGGCCAGGTCAGCCAGCGCCTCGGCACCGGACCGGTCGAGGGTCGAGAACACGACCGACCGGGCGTTGACCTTCGTCGCCGCCCATGAATGGAGCTTGCCGTCGGCGAAGGTCGAGGTGCTATGGACGTCCTGGCCGCGCAGCGTTGCCGTCGTCAGGTCGATCGTCCCGGTCACCGACGGGAAGTCGTTGATCGGGTGGAGCTGCCCATCGGCGGTCGCGAGGGTGATGTCGACCCCGCTCGCCGCCAGCTGCCGCTGGGTGTCGGCCAGGGCGCCCTGCAGGTTGCCGGCCGCGATGCTCGCCCGGAGCTGGGGCAGGAGGCTGTCCGCGAGGTCGGCCATCCGGCTCTCGGTCGACGCCCGATGGAGGTCGCGCAGGACCACGAAGACGGTTCCGCCGATGGCCACGAGGAGGGCCAGCGCGAGGGCCGCGAAGCTCGCGATGATCCGGCCGCTGAGGCTCCGGGGCACCCTCGTTCAGCCCGCGACGGGTTCGCGGGCGGGCGGCACGAGCCGGTAGCCGAGGCCGCGGATCGTCTCGATCGCCGGTCCGTCCTCGCCGAGCTTCTTGCGCACCTCGGCGACGTGGACGTCGACGGTCCGCGTCTCGCCGGGAAAGTCCGTCCCCCAGACGCCCTCGAGCAGCGCATCGCGGGTGAGGACGACGCCGGGGTCGCGGGCCAGCGCCGCCAGCAGGTCGAACTCGCGGGCCCGCAGCTCGAGGTTCCGGGCGCCGACCGTCGCCTCGCGACGGCGGGGATCGATGCGCAGGCTGCCGACCTCGATCGGCCGGCCGCCCCGGCCCGTCGCCTCGGTCCGCCGGAAGATGGCCTTGACCCGGGCGATCAGGGCCCGCGGATTGAACGGCTTGGCGACGTAGTCGTCCGCGCCCAGCTCCAGGCCGACGATCGAGTCGACCACATCATCGCGGGCCGTCAGCATCACGATCGGCACGTCGCCCCGCCGGCGGAGCTCCCGGCAGACCTCGAATCCGTCGAGCTTGGGCAGCATCAGGTCGAGGATCACGAGGTCGGGATCATGGCGGGCGTGGAGGGCCAGGGCCTCCTCGCCATCGGCCGCGCTGATCACCGCCCAGCCTTCCTTCTCCAGGTACAGCCGGAGCAGCTCGACGATGTTGCGTTCGTCGTCGACGACCAGGATGGTCTTCATCTCAGGCCCGAGGATACCCGGGCCGATCGGGCTGGGTGCCGGTCTCTGTAAGCGGCGTGTAAGCCGGGTGGACGGCCCGGCGGGGACGGCCAATACCGTACGATCGAGCCGATGTTCGCCACGCTGCACGGTGCGTATCCCCATCCAGCGGTCGATCCGGGCGATCCGGGGGCGGTCGATGCAGCGGTCGCGGCGGTCCTCGGGCAGCAGGCCGGGGCGGGCCTGACCCTCCTGACCGGCGGCGGCATCCTCGACCCGGACCTGCTCGCCGCAACCGTTGCCGGGATGACCGGGCTCGAGCTGCGCGCGACCGGACCCGGCAGCTCGGCCAGGGTGCGCGTCGCGGGCCTGCCCGAGTGGCAGCGCCCGGGCGTCGTCGAGGGCTGGCAGCGGACAGCGGCCCTGTCCGAGCTGCCGGTCAAGGCGCGGATCGTTGGACCGTACAGCCTCGGCCGCCGCGCCGAGCGCCGCGGTCTCGGCCGGCGACGGCTGACCCTGGCGTTTGCCCGGGCGCTCAACACAGAGCTCCGGGCGCTGGCCGAGGCGGGCTGCGCGTTCGTCCAGGTGGAGGAGGACGAGGCGATCCGGGTCGGCCAGAGCGCAGTCGAACGAGCCCTGTTCCGGGACGCCCAGGACCTGCTCCTCGACGGCGTCCCCGATGCGCCGGCCGGGCTCCACCGGAGCCTGGCGGTCTCCGGGGGCAACGCCGACATCGCCGGCCCGGAGACGTTCTTCTCCGCGGCCTACGAGAGCTACTTCTTCGACCTGATCCAGGGTCCCGACAACTGGCGGCTCATCACCCGGGCGCCGGCCGAGCGAGGGATCATCTGCGGCGCCGTCGACGCCCGCGATCCCCGGATCGACGACAAGGAGCTCGTGATCTGGGCCGCCTCGTACGCGGCCAGCGGCGGCCGGGGCTACGAGCGGGTCGGCGTGGCTCCCGCAGGCAGCCTGGCCGGGCTCGACCCAGCCGTCGCCCGGCGCAAGATCGACGTCCTTGGCGCGTCCGCCAGGATCGTCGAGGCTCGCGCCGAGACGCCGATCCAGGCGCAGCTCGATCCCCGGGCGGTCGACAGCCGGAGCGCCGCCGTCGGGCGCTGGACGCCGCCCTCCGAGCTGCCTCCGCGCCGCCCGCGGTGAACCTCCCCTGGACGCCCCGGCAGCTCGCCCGGGCGGGCAGCGCGATCATCGTGATCCTGGCGTCGATCGTGTCGGTCCGCCTGTTCCTGGCGATCGACGGGGCGAGCCACTCGGCCAGCGACACGCTCCTGGGCTTCGTCCCGAACGATGTCGTGATCTGGGCCGTCGCCCTCGCCGGAATCTGGCTGCTGGGCCGGGCCGCGGCCGGCCGGCGCCGCTGAATCGAGTTGCCAGCCGGCGGCCGGAGTGCCAGCATTGACCGACGATCTCTGGGTA
>JANWLH010000073.1 GCA_025450915.1 Candidatus Limnocylindrales bacterium
CCGCGCGACGAGGCGGCCCTGGGCGGCCGGGCCGATGCCCTGGTGCGGGCGGGTCGCCCCGCGGAGGCGGCCGGAGCGCTCGACCTGCTGGCCGAGATCCAGGCCGTCAGCGGCCGGCTGCCGGACGCCTGCGACACGGCCCGCAGGGCGCTCGAGCTGGCCGAGTCGAAGGCTCGCCGGCGGCACCTCTCGGACCTGACCGAGCTCGTCCGCGATGATCCCGGCGGGGCGGCATCGGCGGCCCTGGCTCGGGCGATGCGCCTCCTCGAGGAACCGGTCAGGGTGCTCGTGCCCCAACCGGCCCCGCCGGAACATGGCCAGGCTCCGGGCCAGGCCACGGACGAGGCGCCCGTCGGCAGCCCGGGCGCGGCGGCCCAGGACGCGGATCGTGCGCCGCGACCGGCGCCGACGAGGCCGATCGTCATCGATGTCGCGGCCGTCAGCGCCCGCCTCGAGGCAGCCATGGCCGCCGCTGATTCGCCCGGGCGAATCGGCCAGATCGTCAGCGCCAGCCGCGAGCTGGCGGCCGCCGGGCTCGACGAGGCGGCACTCGACGCGGCCGATTCGGCGCTCGGCTTCGCACCGGACGACCCGGATCTCCACCTCGTCCTCGTCGAGCTGTACGTCGCCCGCGGCTGGCGCCAGCTCGCCGGCGACAAGCTCCTCCTCCTCGGCCGGCTGGTGGAGCTGTCGGACGACGCAGCCGTGCGTGATCGGCTGTGCGCGGCCGCGACCCGCCTCCTGCCGGACGACAGCCGGCTCGCAGGACTGTGTGCCTGACCTAGACTGAGCCCGATGCAGCTCGTCCAGTCGATCCTCGACCAGGTCCAGCTCAACACCGTTGTCGACGTTGGGATCACCGCCCTCCTCATCTACGGCCTCTTCAGCCTGATCCGCGGGACGCGGGCGGTTAGCCTGGTGATCGGCGTGACGGTGATGCTCCTCGTCTATGCCGCCGCCCGCTTCTTCGATCTCCGGCTGCTCCGCCAGGTCCTCGAGACCGGCGCCCTGGTCGGCGTCTTCGCCCTCGTCGTCGTCTTCCAGCCCGAGCTCCGCCGGGCCCTCGACCGGATCGGCCGGGTCGGCTCGTTCGCCTGGCTCCTGAGCGGCGCCGACCAGCGCATCGTCGGGCACGTCGCCGCCGAGGTCGCCCGGGCGTGCGGCCTGCTGGCGGCCGAGCACTACGGGGCGTTGATCGTGATCGAGCGCGAGACCGCCCTCGGCGAGATCGCCGAGACGGGCGTGATGCTCCACGCGGACCTCACCGCGGACCTCCTGCGCACGATCTTCATGCCCCGCTCGCCGCTCCACGACGGGGCCGTGATCATCCGCGGCGACTCGGTCGTGGCCGCGGGTGCCGTCCTGCCGCTCGCCGAGACGACGATCCTGCCGGCCGAGCGGTTCGGGACCCGCCACCGGGCCGCGGTGGGGATCGCCGAGCAGACCGACGCGATCGTGGTGGTCGTCTCCGAGGAGACCGGCCAGACGAGCCTCGTCGAGCGGGCCCGGATCGTCCGCAACCTGAACCCCGTCCAGCTCGAGCGGGCGCTGCGCGGCCTGCTCGATTCGTCGGGCGGCCGGCGCACCTTCCTGGGCTACATGCCCTCCGCCACCCTGCGCCCGTCGAGCGCCCGGCTCGCCCGCCTGCGGCGGGTCGCCGACGACACGCCCGTGCCACCCGCCCCGCCGGCGGGACCGACCGCGCCGTGAAGCTCAGTGCCCGGCGGATCGTTGCCCGGATCACCCGCAACTGGCCGCTCAAGGTCGGCTCGGTCATCGTGGCCACGTTCCTGTACGCCGGCCTCGTCCTCTCGCAGAACGCCCAGGTCTGGCCGGGCTCGATCCCGATCGTCAAGACGAACCAGCCGATCTCGGCCGTCCTGCTGACCAACCTGGGCAATGTCACGAACATCCGCTATTTCGCGCCGACCGACGTCGCCGACCGGCTGAACGGCTCGAGCTTCACCGCGACGGTCGACCTGTCGACCGCGACGCCCCTCGCCGGAACGCCGTTCTCGACCGTCCAGGTCCATGTCCAGGCTGCCGATCCACGGGTCCAGATCCTCGACTTCGACCCGCAGGTCGTCCAGGTCCAGCTCGACCCGCTGATCTCGAAGAGCGTGCCGATCAAGGTCGACGAAGGCACGCCGGCGACCGGCCTGCAGCCCCAGACGCCGGTCCTGTCCACGAGCTCGGCGACGATCTCGGGTCCGGCCTCGGTGGTCAGCCTGGCCACGGCGGCGATCGCCCGGGTCGTCATCCAGCCGTCGGGCCTCGACGTCGACCAGGAGGTCCCGCTCGTGGCGGTCGATGCGCTCAACAACGTCCTCAGCCCGGTCGGGATCGAGCCGCAGACCGTCCGCGTCCAGATCCGGGTCGGCGTCCAGCAGACCCGGACGGTGCCCGTCAGCCCGAAGTTCAGCGGCGTGCCCAGCAGCGGCGTCCAGGTCGCCAGCGTCTCCGTGAGCCCTGCGGCGGTGACGATCGAAGGGGATGCCGACGCCCTGGGCGCGGTCGCGGCGATTCCGACCGCCGCCGTCGACCTCAGCGGGGCGACGGCTGACGTGACCCGGGTCGTCAGCCTGGTCCTGCCCGCCGGGATCACGGCCGTCGGCCCGAGCACCGTCTCGGTCACCGTCCATTTCACGCCGGTCACGGCCTCCCAGACGTTTACCGCGGGGATCGTTCTCTCGGGAGCCCGCGACGATCGCATCTACAGCCTGTCCGTCGACCAGGTCCTCGTCACCCTGGGGGGCTCGCCGGCCGCCCTCGCGGGGATCGACGGCCAGACGTTCTCGGTCACGGTCGACGTCGACGGGCTCGCCCCCGGGATCCATGTCCTCACGCCGACCGTCAACCTGCCGGCCAGCCTCAACCTGATCGGGCTGTCGCCCCAGGTCGTCTCGGTGACCGTCAGCATTGCGCCGGCGACCCCGCCGCCCTCGGCAACGCCGTCGGTGGGGCCCTGATGGCCCGCCTCTTCGGCACCGACGGGATCCGGGGCATCGCGAACGTCGACCTCAAGCCGACGCTGGCCTATGCCCTCGGCCGAGCGACGGCCCATGAGCTGCTGGCCGGCGGCGAGGCGCTTGTCGTCGGCCAGGACACCCGGCGCTCGGGAGGCATGTTCGTGGCGGCGATCGCGGCCGGCGCGGCAAGCATGGGCGCCGACGTCCACCTGGCGGGGACGCTGCCCACGCCGGCGCTCGCGTTCCTGGCCGGCAGTGGCGACTTCGGGGCCGGGATCATGGTCTCGGCATCCCACAACCCGGCCGACGACAACGGCCTGAAGGTCCTCAACAAGCGCGGGATGAAGCTCGACGACGATCGCGAGGATGCCCTCGAGGCGCTGATCTGGCGGGCGGAGGAGCTGGGCGGGCCGCGCAATGCGGGGATCGGTCGGGTCCACGAGGCCCCCGGGCTGCTCGAGCGCTACCGGGCGGCCCGCCTCGAGCTGGCCCGGACGGTCCACACCGACCTGCGCATCGTCGTCGACTGCGCGAACGGCTCCGGCGGCGTCTTCGCGCCCGAGGTCCTCGCGGCGACCGGTGCCAGCGTCGAGGTGATCTACAACGAGCCGGACGGCGTCAACATCAATGTCGAGTGCGGGGCGACGGCGCCGGCCGCCCTCGCCCGGACCGTGGCCAGCCGGGGGGCCGACCTGGGCTTCGCCCTCGATGGCGACGCCGACCGCCTGGTCGTGGTCGACCGCCACGGCCACGTCGTCGACGGCGACCAGCTGATCGGCCTGATCGCCCTCGACCGGATCCGCCGCGGGGCACTGAAGAACGGCGTCGTTGTCGTGACGGTCCTCTCGAACGGCGGCCTCGAGGCGGCGGTCGGCGGTGGCGGTGGCCTGGTCGTGCGCACGCCGGTCGGCGACAAGTACATCCTCGAGGGGATGCTCGTGAACGATGCCAACCTCGGCGGCGAGAAGAGCGGCCACGTGATCGTCCTCGACCACGGCACCTCGGGCGACGGGCTGGCGACCGGCCTGGAGCTCCTGGGGGTCCTCGGCCGGGCGGATCGGAGCGTCGACGAGCTGGCTGCCGAAATCCCTCTCTTTCCACAGGAGCAACGGGCGGTCCGCGTTCGTCACAAGGACCAATGGGAGGGTGATCCGATCCTTCGCCGGGCGATAGCATCGGCCCAGGCCCGGCTGGGAGCCGGGGGCCGGATCCTCGTCCGGCCATCGGGTACCGAACCCGCCCTGCGAGTGATGATCGAAGGTCCCGACGCGGCACTGGTGGCCGAGCTGGCCGACTCGATCGCGACCCTCGCGGGGGAGCGTCTACACTAGCCCGGCTCCGGCGCCGGTACGGACCGGGGCCACCAGCGCGACGGAGAACGACCACTCATGTGCGGCATCGTCGGCTACACGGGTCCCCGCGAGGCCGGCCCGATCCTGATCGAGGGGCTCAAGCGCCTCGAGTACCGCGGCTACGACTCGGCCGGGATCGCCCTGGTCGACGACAGCGGCCGGATGTTCGTCGAGAAGCGGGCCGGCAAGCTGGCCAACCTCCAGACGGCCATCGCCGACCGGACGCCCCACGCGGCGATCGGCCTCGCCCACACCCGCTGGGCGACCCACGGACGGCCCAACGACCTCAACGCCCATCCCCACCAGGACTGCACCGGCGAGATCACGGTGATCCACAACGGGATCATCGAGAACTTCCGGGAGCTCCGGGACGGGCTCGAGGAGCGCGGCCACACGCTGACCTCGGAGACCGACACCGAGGCGATCGCCCACCTGATCGAGGAGGCCTACCAGGGGGACATCGCCGAGGCAACCCGCGCCGCCCTGCGCCTGATCGAGGGCGCCTACGCCCTGGCCGTCATGCACCGGGGCGAGTCCGACCGCCTCGTCGGGGCGCGCCAGAACGTGCCCCTCGTCGTCGGCCTGGCCGATGGCGAGACGTTCCTGGCCAGCGATGTCGCGGCAATCCTGGCCCACACCGACCAGGTGATCTTCCTCGAGGAGGGCGACGTCGCCGATCTCCGGCCGTGGGGTGTCACGATCACTGACGTCGCCGGCCGCCCGATCGAACGCGCCGTCACGACGATCACCTGGACCGCCGCGGCCGCCGAGAAGGGCGGCTTCGACCACTTCATGCTCAAGGAGATCAACGAGCAGCCGACCGCGCTGCGCCAGTCGATCGCCGGCCGGGTGAGCCGCTCCGATGAGATCGTCGTCGACGAGCTGGCCGGCCTCGCCGATCGGCTGGCCGGAGTCCGCCGGATCGAGCTCGTGGCCTGCGGAACGGCCTATTACGCGGCCCTGATCGGAGCCGCCGCCCTCCAGGACTGGACCGGCCTGCCGGCCCGGGCCACCGTGGGCTCGGAGTTCCGCTACAGCCCGCCGCCGCTCGACCCCGAGACGCTGGTCATCGCGGTCACCCAGTCCGGCGAGACGGCCGACACGATCGCGCCGACCCGCTTTGCCCGCGAGAAGGGCTGTCCGGTGATCGCGGTAACCAACACGGTCGGTTCGGCGATCACCCGGGAGTCGGACGCCGTCCTGTTCCTGCAGGCCGGTCCCGAGGTGGCGGTGGCCGCCTCCAAGACGTTCGTGACCCAGGTGACGACGCTGGTGATCCTGGCCGCCGCGATCGCCAAGGCGCGCGGCAGCCTGGCCGCCGATCGCGAAACCCAGCTGGCCGTCGCCCTGCGGGCGTTGCCCGACGCGGCCCAGCGCACGCTCGAGCTCAATGCCGACATCGCGACCCTCGCCCGGCGCTACGTGAACTCGCGGGGGTTCATGTTCATCGGCCGGGGCTACGGCTATCCAGCGGCCCTCGAGGGCGCGCTCAAGCTCAAGGAAGTCAGCTACGTCCATGCCGAGGGCTACGCCGCGGGCGAGCTCAAGCATGGGCCGATCTCGCTGCTCGACGCCGAATGCCCGCTCGTGGCCGTGGCGACCCGCTCGACCGTCTACGACAAGGTGATCAGCAACGTGATGGAGGGCCGTGCCCGCGATGCGCGGGTCATCGCCGTGGCGACCGAGGGCGACCCCCAGATCGCGCGCTTCGCCGACGAGGTCTGCTGGGTGCCCGACACCGACGAGGTCCTCAGCCCGATCCTGGCGGTCATTCCCCTGCAGCTCTTCGCGTACCACACGGCCGTCGCCCGGGGCACGGACGTCGACCAGCCGCGTAACCTCGCGAAGTCCGTCACGGTCGAGTAGCGATGACCACGATCCCGGCGGCCCCGGATGGGACGACCGAGCTTGGGATCGACATCATCCGGATCGACCGGATCCGGGCCGCCCTGGCGAAATTCGGCGATCGCTTCTCGAACCGGGTGCTGACCCAGGCTGAACGGACCTACGTCCGGGGCCGGCCCCAGACGATGGCCGGCCGGTGGGCCGCCAAGGAGGCGGTGAGCAAGGTCCTGGGACTGGGCGTCCGGGGAATCGGCTGGCGGGAGATCGAGATCGAGCGGCTGCCCACCGGGCAGCCGGCGGTCCGCCTCCACGACCGGGCCGCCCAGCGCGCCGAGCAGCTCGGGATGGGCCGCATCGCGGTCTCGATCAGCCATGAGTCCGACTACGCGGTCGCGATCGCGTTCGGCATCCGGACGGTCGGCGGTCGCTACCTCTTCCCGCCCGACATCGAGGCCCGGCTCGACGATCGCGAACGGCGGATCCTCGCCCGGATCGATCGCCTGCGGGCGATCCAGGAGGCCGAATCCCGTGACCGCTGAGCCCGCTCCGATCGAGGAGCTGAACGACGCGATTGCCGGGCCGCTGCTGCCCGAGCGGCCGGTCCGCGGCCACAAGGGCACCTTCGGGCGACTGCTCGTCGTCGCCGGCTCACTCGACTACGCGGGTTCGGCGCTCCTCGTCTGCCTGGCGGCAGGCCGGGCCGGGGCGGGCCTCGTTGCCCTCGCCGTGCCCGAATCGCTCCAGCCGCTGTTCGCCGCCAAGGTCGTCGAGGCGACGACGATGGCCCTGCCCGAGGACGACGTCGAGGAGGTCGAGCCCGAGGACGCGCTCGCCCGGATCCTCGACCACGAGCACGATGCGCTCGTCCTCGGGCCGGGGCTCCGGCCGGGTCTCGCGACTGTCGAGCTGGTTCGCGGGCTGCTGGCCGTCGAGGAGGACGGCACCCCGCCGGCCGTGGTCGATGCCGAGGCCCTGCGCTCGCTGGCCGCGGTCGACGATTGGTGGCTCGGCGTCCACCGGGCGTGCGTCCTGACCCCCCACACCGGCGAGTTCGCCCGCCTGCGGGCCGCCAGCGGGATCGTCGCCGAGTCCGACGGCGACCTCCTCGACGACGATGCCGCGCGGGCCGCCGCCGCGACCGACGCCGCCCGGCGCTGGAGCCAGGTCGTGGTCCGGAAGGGTGCCCGGACGGTCATCGCCGCGCCCGACGGGCGGATCTCCCGGGCGACGTTCGAGAACCCGGCGATGGCGACGGGCGGGACCGGTGACGTCCTGAGCGGCACGATCGGGGCCCTGCTCGCCCAGCATCTCGATCCGTTCAGCGCGGCCCGCCTCGGCGTCTTCCTGCACGGCACCGCCGGCGAGTCGATCCGTGACCGGCTCGGCGACGCCGGTCTCCTCGCGTCGGACCTGCCCTTCGAGATCGCCCTGGCCCGCAAGCGCCTCGGGGCGACCCGGGCGCGCCGGACCGCGGAGCGGAAGCTCGGCTTCGGCGTCCGTTCCAGCGGGAGCCCCAGCTGAGCCAGCCGGTGCCGGGGGACTGGGCCGCCGCGCTGGCCGCAGCCCGGCTGCCACGCACGGCCTGGCTGGAGATCGACCTCGGCCGCCTGGCCGCCAACCTGGGCATCCTGCGCCGGGCCATTCCCGCCGGCACCCGCCTCGACGTCGTCCTCAAGGCCGACGCCTACGGCCACGGTGCGGTGCCGATCGGGCGGGCGCTCGAAGCCGGCCCGGAACGGCCCGACGGCCTGGCGGTCGCCACGTTCGACGAGGCGGTCGAGCTGCGCGAAGCGGGCCTGCGCCTGCCCATCCTCGTGCTCTTCCCGATTCCCCCGGAGCATGCCGCCGAGGCCGGCCGGCGGCGGATCGCCGTGACCGTCGGCGACGAGGTCCTCCTCGAACGGACGCTGGCCGCGATCGAGGTGGCCCGGGGCTCCGCGCGTGCCGGTGGACGGCGCCGTGCGCCGCACCAGCTCGAGGTCCACCTGGAGCTCGAGACGGGCCTCGGACGGGCCGGCCTGCCGCCGGAGCTGGCGCGCGGCGCGGCCGCCCGGATCGCCGCCGCGCCAGGCGTTCGCCTCGGCGGGATCTGGTCGCACCTCCAGGCGCCGGTCGACGCGGACCGGACGACCGGCCAGGCGGACCGCTTCCAGAGCGCGATGGAGCTCCTTGACGCCGACGGGATCCGGATCCCGCGGCGCCACCTGAGCGCCAGCGGTGGCCTGCTCGCCGGGAGCGCGCCGCTGCTCGACGGGGTGCGCATCGGCCTGGCCCTCTACGGCTTGCCGCCCGACGACCTGCCGGCCGATCGACTGGCCGGTTCCGCTGCTGCCGGCCTCGAGCCGGTCCTCTCGCTGCACGCCCGCCCGATCCGGGTGATCGACCTGCCCGCCGGCAGCGGGATCAGCTATGGACCGAGCTTCACGACACGCCGGCCGAGCCGGATCGCGAGCCTGCCGGTCGGCTACGGCGACGGCTGGTCCCGAGCGAGCTCGAACCGGGCCGAGGCGCTCGTCCGGGGCGTGCGGGTGCCGCTGGTGGGCACCGTGGCGATGGACGCGGTCATGGCCGATGTCACCGACGTCCCCGGTCCGGAGGTCGGCGTCGACGACGAATTCGTGCTCATCGGCGAACAGGGTGAGGAGCGGATCACGGCCCTCGACGTGGCGCGGGCCCGCACCACGATCTCCTGGGAAGTCGTAACCGGCATGGCTCGGCGATTGCCCCGGGTGTACCATGCCGGGCTGGTACCGCTGGGCGTCAGGACGCTTGCGGGGTGGAGGATTGGTGGCTCGGATTCAGCTCTGGAACGGGGACATCTGCGACCTGGAGGTCGACGCGATCGTCAACCCCGCGAACCCCAGCCTGTGGATGGCGACGGGCGTCGGCGGGGCGATCAAGCGCGCGGGCGGTGACGCGATCGAGTTCGACGCGGTCCGCCAGGGCCCGATCGGCCTGGGTGAAGCCGTGGTCACCCCGGCCGGCCGGCTGGCGGCCCGGATCGTGATCCACGCCGTCTCGCTCGATCGGGACCGGCGCACCGGGGCGGTGGTCATCGCGAACGCTGTCCACGCGGCCATGGCCCGTGCCCGCGAGCACGACGTCAGCACGATCGCCTTCCCGGCGCTGGGCACCGGCGTCGGCGGCTACCCGCTCGACGAGGCCGCCCGGATCACCCTGGCGGCCGTCCGCGACGAGCTCGGCCGCTCCCCGTCGATCGAGGTCGTGACGTTCGCCCTGCGCGGAGCCGCTGCCTACGCCGCGTTCCAGGCGGCCTTCCATGAGGCGCCCGCAGTGGACGCACCGACCGCCAGCACGCTCGAGACCGCGTCGGTCCAGGGTGCCGAGCCATGATGATGCCGCCCGAGCGCACCGAGGAGCAGCGCGACGAGCTCGTCGACCGCGTCGCCCGGGAGATCCACCTGCGCGGCCTGGCCGCACCGGCCGTCTACTTCCTGAACGCCAGCCGGCCGTACCGGCCGCTGGGCAGCAACGCCATGCTGTTCTTCGATCCCACCCTCCATGGCCTCTTCGGCGGCGAGGTCAGCTCGGCCACGGAGCTGCTCGCCGACGACATCGGGATCGAGCAGCTGATCGAGCGGCTCGAGGAGTGGGACGAGGACGACTCGCTCGACGCCTGACGCCGGCGGCGACCCGCCGGAGCACCCGGACACCGGCACCGGTTCGCGCGGGTAGCATGGGGGCGTGACGACCGAACCGCGAGCCCTCTTCGCGCTCGACCTCGGGTCGGCAACCTCCTCCGCCGCGCTCCTCGGACGAGTCAACGGGCGCTGGCGCCTCCTGGCGTTCGAGGCCGCCCCGGCCGGCACCGATCTCGATGGGCTGCTCATTGGGCTCGCGACGAGGGTCGCCGGCGCCGATCCCGACCTGGCCGCCGAGATCGGGCTCGATCCCGCCGCGGTCGGCGATCTGCCCCAGCTCGTGGCCCGCTCGGCCGAGCTGCCCGGCCTGGCCATCCTGGCCACGAGCGAGCGCGAGCGCGCCGCGATCGAGCGCCTCGCCGCGACGGCCGGCTGGCGTGCCTCGGGCCTGAGCCTGGAGCTGTCCGAACCGGTCGCGATGGCCCGCCTGGCGCTCGGCCGGGGGATCGCCGCGATCGTCCTTGCTGCCGGGGAATCGCCGGCGCTCGATCCGAAGTCGGCCGTGACGTCCCTGGCGATTCTCGGTGCGGCCGTCGCCGGCCGGGACCCGGCCCGGCCGGTCGTCCTCGCGGGCCTGTTGCGGACCGAAGCCGGCCGCTTCCCGACGGACACCGACGGCGCCCCGCCGCCGTTCGGTCCGGCGGCAACGGCCGGCGAGCCGCCGGGAGCGGGCCTGCGCCGGCTCCTGGATGCGATCAACCCCGGTTCGGGCGACGCCCGGCATGCGATCGTCCGGGCGATCACCGACCTCGCCGCGATCATCGACCGGCGGGTCGAGCTCGTCGAGATCGGGCTGACGGGCGGCATCCGGGCGATTGCCGGGCCCGACGGCCTCGAGGCACCGGGGGCCTTCGTGGACGCGGCGGCGCTCGTCCCGCCCGGAGAGCCCGACGACGACCTCGTCGACGGGGTCCTGGCCTGGTCGTCGATCCCGCTCGATCGCCACCGGATGCGCGACCGGCTGCGGGAGCTCCGGTTGACGCCGTGGGGCGAGGCCCATGGTGCAGGCGCCGTGGTCCGCTACGCGGCCGGCCGGGCCGCCCTCGAGCGGCTCGTCGACGCAACCCCCGAGATCGGCGAGCTGCCGGCGCCGGACCTGATCGTCGTCGCCGGCGGCGCATGGGCCGTGGCGCCCGGTCCGGCGATCGCCCTGGCCGTCGCCGACGTGGTCCGCCGGCCCGGGGCGAGCCAGCTCGCCTGGGACCATGCCCGCCTGCTCGGTCCGATCGGGATGATCGACGACCAGGATGAGCGGCGAGCCCTGCTCGCGGACCTGGCCGAGGACCTCCTGGCGCCGCTCGGCACCGTCGTCACGCCGGCCGGGCTGCGCGCCGGCAAGAGTGCCGGCCGGCTCGTCATCCACGGCGAAACGAGCAGCAGCGAGGTCGACCTCGTTCCGGGCGGCCTGCAGCTGATCGACCTGCCCCCCGGCCAGCTCGGGATCGCCGAGTTCCGGTTCCGCGACCAGGTCGACGTCGGGCGGCGCGCGAAGCACGCCCGGATCGAGGTTGGCGGCGGGCTGGGCGGACTGCTCGTCGACATGCGCGACGTGCCCCTTCGCCTGCCGGATCGGCTCGACCGGCGCCGGGCGCTGCTGAGCGCCTGGCAGGCCGCGCTCTGGCCGGGCCTCGAT
Source organism: Candidatus Limnocylindrales bacterium (assembly GCA_025450915.1). Taxonomy (GTDB): domain Bacteria; phylum Chloroflexota; class Limnocylindria; order Limnocylindrales; family CSP1-4; genus Palsa-1033. Next base: position 11,462 of record JANWLH010000073.1, read on the forward strand.
GTCTGAGGTGGCCGGCGTCCCGGGCTCGGTCCCCAGCCGGCCGCTCGTCGTGCCTGCGCCGACGACCTGGTTCGAGCTGGCGCCGGGCGACCGGATCCTCGTCGGTGCGGGCGAGCCGGTGACCGCCGGGCTGGGCCTCGCGGAGCGGCGCCGGGATCCGCGCCTCGAGGTCGGTCCGCCGACGGTGCCCGACGAAGGCGACGCGGCCAGCGGCCTGGCGCCGGGCGACTGGTGGGCCGGCGACGGCCACGAATCCGGCGCGATGCTCCGCCGCCGGCGGCCCCGCACGTCGGCCGGCGAGGTGCTGATGGCCGAGGCAGGACGCTGGCAGGTGATCGGCGGCGAGCACTCCGAGATGCTCGAGGCGCCGGCGGCCGGCATCGTCCGCGAGGTGATCGCGGGGCGGGGGATCGGGATCTCGCTCGCGGGCTACGGCATTCCCGGCGCGTTCGCGGCGGGCGGGCCGACGCGCGGCAGGCTCGAGCTCGTGCCCGGCGAGGCCGGCCTCCGCGGCAGCCTCGACGTCGGCCGCTCGGGGTCGATCCTGGTCGTCGGCGGACGGCTCGACTTGGAGACGATCAGCCGGGCCCGGGCGATGGGCGTCAGGGGGATCGTCGTGCCCGGCCTGGCCGGCAAGGACCTGAGGGACCTCGTCGCGTCGGAGGCCCGCCAGCGGGCGAGCCTCCAGGCGATCGCGCCGTTCGCCGTCCTCGTGCTCGACGGCACGTTCCGCCGGCCGATCCCGACGCCGCTGGTCCGGCTGTTCGAGTCCCTCGAGGGACGCGAGGTCGGGATCGTCTCCGATCCACCCCTGCTCGTCGTCGACCCGCCGCTCGAGCCGCCGGCCCTCGTCGCGGACTGGATCCGGATCCGGCACGGCGAGCTGGCCGGTCGCGAGGGGCGCTGGCGGGGTGTGGCCGGCCGGCGGCGCTTCCTGGCCGGCGTCCACCTCGAAGCGGGCACGGTCGAGCTCGACGACGGTGCGCTCGTCGTCCTGCCGCTGGCCGACCTCGAGCGCTTCAGCTGAGCGGACCCGCCACCGGCGGTTCGGGTACCCTCGCCCAATGCCAGTCAGCCAGCCGCGCGTTGCCGTGCGCACGATCCAGACGGCGTCACCGGAGGCAACCCGGACGCTCGGCGCGACCCTCGCATCCGCGGCTCGGGCCGGCGACCTGATCGCCCTGCGCGGGGAGCTCGGCGCAGGCAAGACCCAGTTCGCCAAGGGCTTCGGCGCCGGCCTCGGAGTGACGGCCACGATCAACTCGCCGAGCTACGTGCTGGCGACCGAATACCTCGGCCGGCTGCCCCTCTTCCACCTCGACCTGTACCGCCTCGACGACGCCGCGGACGCGCTGGCCGGCGGCCTGCTCGATGAACGCCAGGCGGCCGGGGTCACCCTCGTCGAGTGGGCCGAGCGCTTCGGGCCCATCCTGCCGGCGGGCCGCCTCGACGTCGAGATCGAGGGCAGCGGCGACGACACGCGGACCTTCCGCCTCAGCGCCACCGAGCCCGGCTTCGAGCGCTACCTCGAGGCGATCCGGTGACGGCCGGCGGGCGCGGGCCGCTGCTCGCGATCGATACGGCCACGAGCCAGGCCGTCGTCGCCCTCGAGCAACCGGGCGGGCCGCCCGCCGTCGCGTCCTGGCCGGCGGGCCAGCGCCACGGCGAGGAGCTGCTGGCCGCGATCGAGCGGCTGCTGGCCGGCGCGGGGATCCCAACCGAGGCGCTCGGCGGGATCGTCGTCGGGACCGGACCGGGCGCCTTCACGGGGCTGCGCGTCGGCCTGGCGACCGCCAAGGGCCTGGCGCATGCGCTCGGCGTGCCGATCGTGGGCGTCGCGACGGCCAGCGCCCTCCTCGCGCCCGCCGAGGGCGAATCGGCGGGTCCCCGGATCCTCCTGCTGCCGGCCGGGCCGCGCGACCGGGTCGTCGTCGACGCGGACGGCGTCCGGCTCCTCGGCGCGGGGGCCGAGCCGGCCGTCCCGGCGGGCAGCGAGCTCCTCGCGGTCGATCTCGACGGACGGGCGCCCGCCGAGGCCCTGGCCCTCGGCCGGGCGGCCCAGGGTCGTCTCGGCCCGACCCTCCTGCGCCTGGCCGCCACCCGGCTGGCCGCGGGCGATGCCGACGACCTCGCCCGCCTCGTCCCCGAATACGTCAGCCTGCCGCGCGGGGTGACCGCCCTGGGCGGACCGATCGAATGGTCGCGCGACCTCCGCTGAGGGTGGCCGTCGAGCCGATGGCCCTCGACGACCTGCCGGCGATCCAGGCGATCGAGCGGGCGGCCTTCTCGGCGCCCTGGCCGGCCAACGCCTACAAGACCGAGCTCGAGACGAACAAGCTGGCCCACTACATGGTCATCCGCGTGGGTGACGAGATCGCCGGCTTTGCCGGCCTGTGGCTGATGGTCGACGAGGCGCACGTGACGACCTTCGCGATCGCCCCGGCCTGGCGCAGGAACCACCTCGGGGAGCGCCTCCTGATCGCCCTCCTGGACATTGCCCTCGATCGCCGGGCGACCGAGGCGACCCTCGAGGTTCGCCTCTCGAACCTGCCCGCCCGGCGCCTCTACGAGAAGTTCGGCTTCCGGCCGGTCGGGATTCGGCCGCGCTACTACAGCGACAACAACGAGGATGCCCTGATCATGACCACCGAGCCCCTCCGCTCGCCGGAGATGACCGCCCGGCTGGTCGAACGCCGGGCGGCCCTGGCGGCCGGCCCGGATCCCGTCCGGCTGGCCCGGCCGGCCACGGGCACGGATCGCGGCGGATGAGCGGACCGCTCATCCTGGCGATCGAGTCGAGCTGCGATGAGACCGGCATCGCCCTCGTCGACGGCGGTCGCCGGATCCACGCCAATGTCGTCGCCAGCCAGGTGGCCCTGCACGCCGCGACCGGCGGGATCGTCCCGGAGGTCGCTGCCCGGGCTCACCTCCGCTGGATCGTGCCCGTCCTGGAGGCCGCGTGGCAGGACGCCGGCGTGGGGTGGTCGGATATCGATGCCGTTGCCGTGACGTATGGGCCGGGGCTGGCCGGCTCGCTCCTCGTCGGGATCAGCTTCGCGAAGGCCCTCGCCTGGGTCCATCGCCGGCCGCTCGTCGCGGTCAACCACCTCGACGGGCACGTCGAGGCTGCGTGGCTGCTCGATCCGTCCGAAGCCGAGCGGGCCGAGCCCGAGTTCCCGCTGGTGGCCCTGGTCGTCTCCGGCGGCCACACGTTCCTTGCCGAGATGCGTGGTCACGGCAACTATCGGCTGCTCGGCGAGACGGTCGACGATGCCGCCGGCGAGGCGTTCGACAAGGTCGGCCGGCTTCTCGGCCTGGGCTACCCGGGAGGGCCGGCGATCATGCGCGCGGCGGCCGAGGCGACCAGCCGCGACGTGACCTTCCCGCGCGCCTGGCTGGGCGAGACCTACGACTTCAGCTTCAGCGGCCTCAAGACGGCCGCCCGGCGGATCATCGACGCGGCCCGGGCCGACGCCGGCCTGCCGCCGGTCGAACCGGGCGCGGCCCCCGCCGTCGACCTGCCGCCGGGGGTCGTGGCCGAGCTTGCCTGGGGCTTCCAGGACGCGGTCGTCGACGTGCTCGCGCGCAAGACTGCTCGCGCGGCGCGGGCGGTCGGCGCCCGCTCGATCGTCGTCGGCGGCGGCGTTGCGGCGAACCGGGTCCTGGCCGAGCGGCTGGCCCGCGAGGCGGCCGAGCTGGGTCTGCCGCTCCACGTGCCGCGACCGGGTCTGTGCACCGACAACGGGGCGATGATCGGGGCGGCCGCGGGCCGCCTGTACGCCACCGGTGCCCGGGCGGGCCTCGACCTCGACGCCCGTCCCAACCTGCCGCTGGCTTCGCGGTGACGCCGCCCGGACCACCCCGCGTCGATCCGGCCGGCATTCGCCAGACGCTCCGGGCCGCAGGGCTGCGCGCGCGCCACTCGCTCAGCCAGAACTTCCTCGTCGATGTCGACGTCCTCGAAGACATCCTGGCCGAAGCGGCGCCCGTGGCCGGCGGTGGAGTCCTCGAGATCGGCCCGGGACTGGGCTTCCTGACCGCCGCCCTGCTCGAGGCCGGGGCGACGGTCTGCGCCGTCGAGCTCGATCCGGGCCTGGCGGCGTTCCTGCGCGAGCGGTTCGTCACCGCCCTGGCCGGCTCGGGGCCCGGATCGCTCCGGCTCATCGAAGGCGACGCGCTCGATCAGCCGCTGACCCGGCTCCTGCCCCAGCCGTACGACGTGGTCGCCAACCTGCCCTATCACATCACCAGCCCGATCCTCCACCGGCTCCTCGGCGAGCCGCCCCGTCCGCGCCGTCTCGTGCTGATGGTCCAGCGCGAGGTGGCCGAGCGGATCGCGGCGCGCCCAGGCGGGCTCAGCTACCTGTCGGTCTTCGTGCAGTACCACGCGGCCGTGCGCATCCTCCGGCGGGTGCCGCCCACCGCCTTCGAGCCGGCGCCGGCGGTCGACTCAGCGGTCATCGTCGTCGAGCCGTTCGCCGAGGACGATCGCCTTGCCCCGGCCGACGAGGATGCCCTCTGGCGGCTGGTCCAGGCCGCGTTCCGCGAGCGGCGCAAGATGATCCACAACGTCCTGACCCGGCAGCTGCCGGTGCCCCCGGCGCGGATCGCGTCGGCGCTGGCCGACGCGGAGATCGACCCGGACCGGCGGCCGCAGACGCTGGCCGTGGGGGAGTGGCTGCGCCTGCTCGAGGCACTCGGGCCGATCGGGTCGGACGAGCGTGGCCGGCGGAGCCCCGCCGAGCCGCGGTCGACCCGGTGAGCGGCCTCGGGCCCGTGGTCCGGCTCGCCCCGGCGAAGGTCAACCTGACCCTGTCGATCGTCGGCCGCCGGCCGGACGGGTTCCACGCCCTCCACTCGATCATGGCCACGCTCGGCCTGGCCGACCGCCTCTCGATCGCCCCCCCGGCCGGACCGGCGGACACGCTCCACGTTGCCGGCGACGACCTGGACCGGGCCGCGCTCGGCCCGCCGGCCGGCAACCACGTCCTCCAGGCGATCGCCGCCGCCCGGGCGGCCGTCGGCGGCGCACGGCCGGCCCCGGCCCTGGCGGCTCGCCTCGAGAAGCGGATCCCGATCGCCGCCGGCCTGGCCGGGGGCAGCAGCGACGCGGCGGCGGCCCTCGACGGGGCGCTCGAGGCCTGGGGCGCCGGTGGCGATGCGGTCCTCTCGCAGGACGAGCGCCTGCGGGTGGCGGCCCGGCTGGGATCGGACGTCCCGTTCTTCCTGGCCGGCGAGCTGGCGATCGTCGAGGGCCGTGGCGAGCGGGTGACCCCGTTGCCCGGCGCGATCCGGGGCGAGGCGCCCGGAATCCTGCTGGTGGTGCCCCGGATCGCGGTCGCGACGGCCGCGGTCTTCGCCGCCTATGCAGCCAGTGGGGCCGCGATCAACGGCGCCACCCGGTTGACCTCGGAGCACCTCGCCGGCGAGCTCCAGCGCGGCCTCAGCGCGCAGACCCTCCACGATCGGGCCGGGATCCTGGCCTCGGCCAACGACCTCTTCCCGGCGACCGCGGCGCTCGAGCCGGCGATCGTGCCCTTCCGGCGAGCGCTCGCCCGCCTGACCGGCCGGCCGGTCGGCATGTCCGGCTCCGGGCCGACCCTGTGGGTCCTCTATCCTTCCCTCGAGGCGGCCCAGGCCGCCGAAGTCCATGTCCGGGGGTCGATCGACGACGGCGTGCTCGTGGCTCCCGGCAACCGCCCGCCGTTCGTCGTTGCGAGCACGATCGTCAGCCGCCTCGCCGGTCAACCGTAGTCCCCAGGAGGAACCAGGCCATGGATCGCCAGGCGATCGCCACCATCAACGCGCCCAGTGCCGTCGGACCGTACAGCCAGGCGATCGCCGCCGGTGACCTCCTGTTCTGCTCGGGCCAGGTCCATCTCGACCCGGCCAGCAGCACGCTGGTCGAAGGCGACATCGCGACCCAGACCGCGCGGGTGCTCGATAACCTCTCGGCCGTTCTCGCGGCGGCGGGCCGGTCGATGGCCGACGTCCTCAAGACGACCGTCTTCCTCGTCGACATCAACGATTTCGGGGCGATGAACGAGGTCTACGGCCGCTACATGCCCGACCCGCCGCCGGCCCGCTCGACGATCGGCGTGGCGGCGCTGCCCAAGGGTGCCCGGGTCGAGATCGAGCTCATTGCAGGCCGGGCGGGCTGAGCCGGTCCGGCAGGTTTGGTTGACACCCCCTCGCGGCGACCCCTACGCTCCGCCCAACGCATGACACCCCAACCCAGGCTCGCGCGCACGCGGGCGATCGTCCTCGCCGCGGGGCTCGGCACGCGGATGAAGTCGCGCCTGCCCAAGGTGCTCCACCCGATCTGTGGCCGCCCCCTGATCGACTACGTCCTGGACGCGGCCGAGGCAGCCAGCGGCAGCCGGCCCCTGGTCATCTGGTCGCCGCCGGTCGAAGCGGTCCGGGACGCCGTCGCGAGCCGCGCCGAGACGGCCCTCCAGGCCGAGCCGCGGGGCACCGGCGACGCGCTCGCGGCTGGCCTGACCGGCCTCGCGACCCTCGCCGGCGACGCCCCGGCCGAGCTCCTCGTCCTCTCGGGCGACGTGCCCCTTGTCGAGGCGGACCTGCTCGACGCGCTGCTCGCCGAGCATCGGGCGGCGACTGCGGCCGTTTCCCTGATCAGCGTCATCACCGCCGACCCCGGCCGGCTCGGCCGGGTGGTGCGCGACGAGGACGGGGAGGTCGAGCGGATCATCGAGGCGAAGGACGCGACCGAGGACGAGCTCGAGATCGAGGAGATCAACAGCGGCCTGTACGCGTTCGATGCCGGCTGGGTCCGGGCGAGGATCGGCGACCTGCGGCCGTCGGCGGTGACCGGCGAGATCTACATCACCGATCTCGTCGCCCTCGCCCGGGCCGACGGGCGGGCGATCGGCTCCATCCAGGTGGCCGATGACGGCACGCTCGACGGGATCAACGACCGGGCCCAGCTCGCCGAGGCGACCTTCGCGATGCAGGCGCGGATCAACGAACGCCACCTCCTCGCCGGGGTGACGATGCTCGACCCCACCACGGCCCACGTCGATGCGTCGGTTCACCTCGATGCCGACGTCACCCTCGAGCCCAACGTCAGCTTGCGCGGCTCGACCCGCGTGGCGGCCGGCACGACGATCGGCACGGGCAGCCTCGTCGTCGACACGCTGATCGGCCGCGACTGCCGAATCCTGGCCAGCGTCCTCGAATCGTCGGAGGTCGAGGACAGCGTCCAGATCGGGCCATTCGCCCACCTCCGGCCGGGCAGCTCGATCGGCACCGGCGTCAAGCTGGGCAACTTCGCCGAGGTGAAGAACAGCCGTCTCGACGCCGGGGTCCAGCAGCACCACATGAGCTACATCGGCGACGCCCAGGTCGGGGCCCGGACGAACATCGGCGCGGGCACGATCACCGCGAACTACGACGGCAAGCGCAAGAAGCGGACGACGATCGGAGCCGATGCGTTCATCGGCGTGGACACGATGCTGGTCGCACCCGTCGAGCTCGGGGCGGGCGCCCGGACCGGCGCCGGGGCCGTGGTCAACCGCGACGTGCCGGCCGGCAAGCTGGCCGTCGGGGTCCCCGCCCGGCTGCGCGATCCGCGCCCCGAGCCCGAGGAACCGGCGCCCGGATGACCGTCTTCCTCCAGCTCGTCGTCATCGTCGTCCTGACCATCCTGGAAGGCTTCTTCGTGTCGGCCGAGATCTCGATCATCTCGATCCGCCGGAGTCGCCTCGACCAGCTCTCCGAGGACGGCAACGGCCGCGCCCGGCGGGTCCGCCGGCTCAAGGACGACCCGGGCCGCTTCCTGGCGGTCGTCCAGCTCGGCCTGACCGTCCTGGGCTTCTTTGCCTCGGCCTACGCCGCGGTCAACCTGAGCGGCGAGCTCGCCAACTTCATGCGCCCGGTCCTCAACGGCGGCGCCGATGGGCTGGCCCTGCTGATCGTGACCGTCCTGCTGGCCCTGTTCACGATCGTCTTCGGCGAGCTCGTCCCGAAGTCGATCGGCCTGGCCTACGCCGAGCGCCTGTCGATGTTCGTCGCCGGTCCGGTCCTGTGGATCGCCCGGGTCCTCGGCCCGATCATCTGGTTCCTGACCCGGGTCACGAGCGGGATCACCCGGCTCTTCGGGGTGAGCGTGTCGAGCGACGCCCAGATCACCGCCGAGGAGCTCAAGCTGATCGTCGAGCGCGGCGGCGAGCAGGGGATCCTCGAGGCCGAGGAGGAGCAGATGATCAACGCGGTCATCGAGCTCGGCGACCGGCGCCTCCACGAGGTCATGGTCCCGCGGATCGCGATCGTCGCCCTGCCCGTCACGGCGACCCTCGACGAGGCGATCGACCTGATCGTCGAGGAGGGCCACAGCCGGGTGCCGGTCTACGAGGAATCGATCGACGGGGTCATCGGGATCGTCTACGCCAAGGACCTCCTGCCGGTGCTGAAGGTCGAGGCGAACGCCCGGCCGACGGTCCGGGCGCTCCTCCGGACGCCGCTCTTCGTGCCCGAGTCGATGTCGATCGACGACCTGCTCCACGAGTTCCAGCGGCGCAAGGTCCACATCGCGATCGTGCTCGACGAGTACGGCGGCACGGCCGGCCTGCTGACGATCGAGGACCTGCTCGAGGAGATCGTCGGCGAGATCCAGGACGAATACGACGTCGAGGAGCCGATGATCGTGCGCCTCTCGCCCGACGAGGTTCGGATCGACGGCCGGGTCGATGTCGACGAGCTCGGCGAGACGTTCGAGATCTCGATCCCCCTCGAGGACGAGGACGAATACGACACGATCGGCGGCCTGATCTTCCATCGCCTCGGCCACGTCCCCCGGCCGGGCGACGAGGTCCGTCTCGACGGCCTCAAGCTGACGGTCGAGACCACCGACGGTCGGCGGGTGGGCAAGGTGCTCGCCGTCCGCCAGCGCGACCCGGAAGACGACAGGTCCGACGACGAGGACCGCTAGCCGAGCCGGGCGAGCCCACGCCGGGCACGGCCCGTGCGCCGGCCGGCTCCTGCGGGTCGGCGCTAGGCGCTGATGACCCGGACCATGATCGCCTCGAGGGCGGCCCGAGGCTCGGGCAGCACGACGCCCGCGGCATCGAGCTCGGCGAGCGCCTCGTCCCGATAGCGCCGCGCCTGGTCGCGGGTGTAGGCCCGGGCTCCGGTCCGCTCGAGGATCGCGACGGCGTCGGCGATCTCGGCGGCGGTCGGCGCCGGGTTGCGGTAGACCTCGCCGAGGCGGGTCCGATCGGCCGGCCCGGCCTGCTCGAAGGCGTACAGGATCGGCAGGGTCTTCTTGTGCTTGGCGATGTCCGAGGCGGCCTTGCCGGTCGCCGCCTCCTCGCCCCAGATCCCGAGCAGGTCGTCGTTGAGCTGGAAGGCCAGGCCGAGCGCCCAGCCGAAGGCCCGGTAGCGGGCGATCACCGCCTCGTCGTCGGTCGCCAGGAGGGCGCCGGCCTCGATCGCCGCCGAGATCAGCGCCGCGGTCTTGCGGCCGATCATGTCGAAATACAGCTCGACGGTCATCGGATCGTCGTGGCCGGAGGTCCAGATGTCGATGTACTGGCCCTCGCACAGGGCCAGGCAGGTCTCGTCGTACAGGCGCATCAGCCGAAGGACCTTGCGGTCGCTGAAGCCAAGCTCGGTCAGCCGGTGGAGGGCGATCCGGCTCAGGACGAACACCGCGTCGCCGGTGTTGATCGCCTGGGGGATCCCGTGCAGGGCCCAGAGCGTCGGGCGATGGCGGCGCTCGAGATCGGCGTCCTCGATGTCATCGTGGATCAGGCTGAAGTTGTGGCCCAGCTCGACGGCCGCCGCCCCGGGCAGGGCCGGTTCGTAGGCGCCGGTGATCGAGGCGTAGGCCAACAGGCCGAGGAGTGGCCGCATGCGCTTGCCGGCCGAGCCGCTGCCGTCCAGGCCGAGGTGGTAGCGGACCATCTCGTACAGGCCGTGCGTGGACTCGTCGTGATCACCCACGAGGCGCAGGATCTCGTCCTCGGTGGCGGCGATCAGGGCGGCGAGATCGAGCTCTGGGCGGGTCGCGGTCATCGCCCTGCCAGTGTACACGTAAACCTGCACGCTCCCGGTAGCGGGTTGGCGCTCCATCGCGGAGGAGCCGCCGATGCTACCGTGAGGACATGCCCATGAAGCGCCTCTGGTCGACCGACGCGATCGTCCTGTCACGCTTCGACCTGGGCGAAGCGGACCGGGTCCTGACCCTGATCACGCCCCTCGAGGGCAAGGTGAAGGTGATCGCGAAGGGCGTCCGCCGGCCGACGAGCCGCCTCGGTGGCAGCGTCGAGCCGTTCGCCGAGCTGCGCCTCCAGCTCGCCCACGGTCGGACGTTCGACGTCGTCACCCAGGTGAGCGTCGGTCATGCCTGGCTGGCCTTGCGCGATTCGCTCGAGTCGACGGCCACGGCCTGGTACCTCGCCGAGCTCGCCGATCGCTCCCTCGAGGAACGCCATCCGGCCGAGCCGATCTACACGCTCCTCAAGCGGGCCTACGAGCTGCTCGATGCGGGCATGGGCCCGGGTCGGGTCGCCCGCTGGTTCGAGATGCACCTGACCGACGAGCTGGGGATGCGGCCCGAGGTCGATCGCTGCGTCGAGTGCGACAGGATGCTCGAGCCCGGCGACACGTTCCGCTGGGTGCCGCCGCTCGGCGGCGTCCTCTGCCAGCGCGATCCGGGCCCGCCCGCCGAGCGGACCGGCCTCAGCCTCGACGCCCTCAAGCTGCTCAAGGCCTACCAGCGCCTCGACATCGCCGCCCTCGCCGCGCTCCGGGTCGCCGTTCGGACCGAGCGCGAGGTCGAGGCCGCGATGCGCGATTTCGTGCGGGTCAGCCTCGAGCGCGACGCCCGTTCACTGCCGTTCCTTGACCTCGTTCGAGCCGGCCCCGGGCCGCGGCTGGCCGGCCGGGCCCCGGAGGTGGCGCAGCCCATCGAGACCCACTCGTGACGACTCCCAGCGCCGTGCCCGATCCGGCGACCGCCGACGGCCGCGCGGTCATCGCCCGCCTGGAGACCGACCTCATCGCCTGGCTGACCACGGTCACCGCGGATGGGCGGCTCCAGAGCTCGGCGGTCTGGTTCCTGTGGACCGCTGGCGAGTTCCTGGTCTTCAGCCGGGCCGGTGCGCCCCGGGCCCGGAACATCGCGGCGAACGGCCATGTTTCGATCCACCTGAACAGCGACGACAGGGGCGACGGCATCGTCACCTTCGAGGGCGAGGCCCGGCTGGATCCGGCGGCGCCGCCGCCGGCGGCGATCCCGGCCTATGTCGCCAAGTACGGCGGGCTGATCAAGGGCTACCGCTGGACGCCTGAATCGTTCTCGCGCGACTACCCCGACCCGATCCGGATCCGGCCTACCCGTCTGCGGCTCGGCTAGACTCGCGAGGTGACCAGGACCGCGGACGCGCAGGCTTCCGACCCCAACGATGTCGCCCCGGCGATCGAGGGCCTCGAGACGATCGTCTCGCTGAGCAAGCGGCGCGGATTCGTCTTCCCGAGCTCGGAGATCTACGGCGGGATCAACGCCGTCTGGGATTACGGCCCGCTGGGCGTCGAGCTCAAGAACAACGTCAAGCGGGCCTGGTGGCGGGCCATGGTCCAGGACCGTGACGACATCGTGGGCCTCGATGCCGGGATCCTGATGCATCCCCAGGTGTGGGTCACGTCCGGCCACGTCGGCTCGTTCTCCGATCCGCTCGTCGAGTGCGGATCCTGCCACCGGCGCTACCGGCTCGACGAGCTGCCCGGGGCGGAGGAACTGTCGGTCGGCGACCTTGCCGATCCGGGCGTGATCGCCCGCTTCCACCTCGTCTGCCCCAACGACGGCGGCCCGCTCTCGCCGCCGCGCCAGTTCAACCTGATGTTCCAGAGTTACATGGGCCCAGTCCAGGATGAGGGCTCGATCGTCTATTTCCGGCCCGAGACCGCCCAGGGCTCATACGTCAACTTCAAGAACGTGCGCGAATCGAGCCGCAAGAAGATCCCGTTCGGGATCGCCCAGATCGGCAAGAGCTTCCGTAACGAGATCAGCCCGGGCAACTTCGTCTTCCGGATGCGCGAGTTCGAGCAGATGGAGATGCAGTACTTCGTGGCGCCCGGCGGGCCGCCGGCGGCCGAGGCGTTCGAGGCCTGGCTGCCGCGTCGCCGGGCGTGGTACGAGGCCTACGGCGTCGACCCGGCCCGGCTGCGCTTCCGGGAGCATGCGCCCGACGAGCTCGCCCACTACGCCAAGAAGGCGATCGACATCGAGTACCGCTTCCCGTTCGGCTGGAAGGAGCTCGAGGGGGTCCACAACCGGGGCGACTTCGACCTCTCGCGCCACGCAGCGGCCTCGGGCCAGAACCTCGAGTACTTCGATCCGGCGACCGAGGAGCACTTCATCCCGTGGATCGTCGAGACGGCCGCGGGAGCCGACCGGGCCGCATTCACGTTCCTGATCGATGCCTATCGCGAGGAGGAGGTCAAGGGCGAGAAGCGGGTCTCGCTGGCCCTCCATCCGGACCTGGCCCCGTACAAGGTCGCGGTCCTGCCGCTGCTCAAGAAGCGGCCGGAGATCGTCGAGCTGTGCCACAGGATCAAGGACGATCTGAAGCGCGACGTGATGGCCGTCTACGACGACACGGCGGCGATCGGCAAGCTCTATCGCCGGCAGGACGAGATCGGGACGCCGTTCTGCGTCACCGTCGACGTCGATTCCCTCGAGGACGGGGCGGTCACGATCCGCGACCGCGACTCGATGACCCAGGAGCGGGTGAGCGTCGACCAGGTCCGGCGGGTCATCCTCGACCGGCTTGCGGCGGCGCGGCCATGAGGCGTCGGCCGTGATCGCGACCCCGGCCCGCCACGGGCCGCCGTGGCTGTCGATCGCCGGCTTCCTCGTCGGGATGGCGGGAATTGGCGCGCCGATCACGGTCGTCTTCCCGGGGATGCGCTCGGTCCTCGACGTCGGCGGCCAAGCAGAATCTCATCAGGGGACAGTCGTGAGCATCCGGCCCGCCTGGCTGCTCGGCCTGGCCGTCCTGGCGATCATCCTGGGCATCGCGGCCGGGGCCTGGTTCTATGCAGCCGCGGCAGGGAGTTGACGTGCTCGAAATGATTGATCCTCGGCAGATCGAGGTGGACGCGCCGCAGTACAACGCGACGCTGGTCGCCCGCTCCGACGAGACGTCCAGCCTGGGCTACTTCACGATCCGCTTCGACGGCGACCCCGCGCCCTTCGAGCCCGGCCAGTACATGACGATCGGGGTCCTCGTGGGCGGCCGGATGATCCAGCGGCCGTACTCGGTGGCATCCTCGCCCCGGACGGCTGCGGACGGCTACGAGCTGTACATCCGCCTCGTCGAGGGCGGCCTGTTCACACCGTTGCTCTGGGAGCTGCCCGTGGGCCATCGGATGCGGATGATCGGCCCGAAGGGCAAGTTCATGCTCCAACCGGACGACCAGCGCACTCACCTGTTCATCTCGTCGGGGACCGGCAACGCCCCGTTCGTGTCGATGATCCGGACGCTGATCATCGACCACGCCCCGCGACCGGCGCTCTTTCTCAACGGCGTGTCGTACCAGGACGAGCTCGGCTATCGGGATCTCGTCGAGGGCTGGCAGCGCGACGGCGCATTCCCGGTCACCTACCTGCCGACGGTGTCTCGAGCGTCGGATCCCCGCAACGCCGGCTGGACGGGCCGGCTCGGCCGCGTCGAGGCGATCGTCGAGCCGGTCGTCCGCGAGTTCGGCCTGACCCCGGACAACGCGATCGCCTACATCTGCGGCAACCCCGACATGATCATCAACGCCGACGCCACGTTCCAGGCGCTGGGCTTCGCCGAGGAGGCGATCCGCAAGGAGCTCTACTGGCCCAAGGGCAAGGAACCGAAGCTGGCCAGCGCCGAAGGCGTCGACCCGGCCGTCAACGACGACGAGTAGCCCCTTCGAGCCGCCGGGCTCGTGGCTGACCCCCGTCTGGGGGCGAACGTCGCACCCAGAACGACAAACGGCACTTCGCACGGCCCGGCTGCTCCGAATCCACCACCTCTGGCGCCGTCGGCCGCGGAGTTCATCCCGAGCCGAGCGTGGCCCGGGATGAATTGGCCCACTACCGCCTGGACGCCGGGAGCCGACCCGCGCGGAACGGCGCGTTTGTCGTTCTGGGGGCGACGTTCGCATCAGGCGCCGCCACTCTGAGGGGCTTCGTCGCCTAGGACGCGCGAACGAAGCCCTCGTAGCGGCGTTCGAGCCGGACTGGGTCCGGCCGCTCGGCCGGCCGGCGCGGGAGGCCGATGAGCTGCCCGTGGGCCTGCTGCAGCCCACGGGCCCAGGATAGGCGTGTCCCGGCGGTGAGTCTGCCGTGAATGACGTACCTCCCAAGCCGAGGACTGCCATGACCAGATTCGTCATCGACGCGAGCGCCGCAGTGCACCTGGCCGGCACCGATCGGGAGGTCGCGGCCGCCCACCAGCTCCTCGCCCCGACGCTGCCGCGATCGCAGGTGCTGTCGCTGCTCCACGAGGCAGTCCAGCGCGGCGAGATCCCGGCCGACGTCGCCCGCGAGCGGCTCGTGGCTCAGGTTCGTGCCCGCCGCGGGGCGTCGCGGCGAACGTCGCAC
>JANWLH010000074.1 GCA_025450915.1 Candidatus Limnocylindrales bacterium
ACCGGGTCATGGCCGGGATCAGCACGTCGTCGACGAGCTCGCGGACGTCGGTCTCGCTGACAACGAGGACGTCGACCTGTTCCAGGGCGGGACCGGCGCCGAGCTCGAGCTCGACATACCGCCGGGCCATGTCGCGCAGCTCGGCGTGGGTGGCCGACACGGACAGGAGGCACGTGAGCCGGCGACGCCCACCGTCCGGACCGGGCTTGGCAAGGTCGGGTTCGGCGCGCATCGCGCCATCGAGCCCACGGAGGCCCTGGAGCAGCTCGTTCGCCTCGGGCTCGACCCCGACCGGGATCGGGTGATCGAACCAGTGGCGCTGGGTCGACGCCCGTGCCCTCGCCACGGCCGCCGCAACCTGCGGGTCACGCTCCGCGCGCTCGACATCACCCGCGTCGAGCGGCAGCCCGAGCAGGACATTCGAGGTGAACAGCACTTCCCGAGCCGCGTCCGTGATTGGCCGTGGGTTTGGCGCCTCGATCGCGACGATCCGTCGCTGGTGAAGTTCGGCAATCGATCGATCGATGTCGGCCGACAGGCCCACCGCCTCCGGGTAGAGCACCGACCAGATCGCCTCGGCAGCCCGATCGTCGGGCGGGTCCTCCGCGAGGGCCGCGGCAGCTGCGACGAGGGTCCCGGCAAACCCGACGTCGGATGCCTGGCGTCCCTCGATCTCGCGCGGGATCGATTCGAGGCACCCCCGGAAGAGGGTCGTCAGGTCCGCCGGCACGTCGCTCGGCGGTTGGCCCAGGATCGCGCGGGCTTGATCGGTCATTGGATGGTCCGGGCCCGCCAGGGCGACGAGGAAGGCCGCCGTCAAGCGCACCGGGCCCTCGCGACCGGCCGCCAGCCAGTGCCCGATGTCGAGCGATCGAGCGGCCGGCCCGTGGCGGTCCCGATCGATCAGGTACCGGACGATGGCCGCGAACGCGTCGGGCATGTCCCAAGGATATGGCCCGCCGCCGGGGTCACGTGCTGGCGGCGCCCTGGCTACCGGACGACGATGAGTCCGATCAGTCCCATCGCGCTCGCCACGAAGGCGTAGCGCCAGGCCGCCCGGACGTAATCGCGGATGCCGAGGTCGACGCCGCCGCGCAGGCCGAGCTGGCGCGACAGGATCGTGGCCAGTGAGCCGTGCGGGGTTGCAATGGCGAACAGGTTCGTCCCGATCAGGTAGGCGACGACTGCCGCCGGCGACGCTCCCACCAGCCAGATCGCCCCGAACGCCGCAGCCGGCAGGTTGTTGACCGTGACCGCGAGCAGGCCGCCGACGAGCGCGATCAGGGGCAGGCCGACGATTGCCGGGACGTCCGGCGGGATGTGCGGCAGGTGGCCGGCCGGCCCGCCGAACAGGCCGACCGCGATCGCCGCGAAGAGGACCACCGCGACCCCGCTCAAGGGGATCGACCGGGCCAGCTCGAGCGTTCCGATCGGGTGGCCATCGGCGGCCACGGCGCAACCGGCAACGATGGCCGCGGTCGCCGCAAAGACCGGCGCCACGTCACCGCCGGCGAGCCCGACGACGACCGCGCTGACCGCTCCGGCCAGGGCAACCACGCCTGCGCCGAGCGTGAGCGCGGTTGGTCGTGGCGATGGCTCGACCAACGGGGCGCTGGCGACGGCTTCATCGGCCGGGGCCTGGTGCTCACTGGCTCGTTTCGTGCGGAACACGAGGAGGAGGCCCACGGCCAGGGCGGCGAGGATCTGCGGCAGCCACGCGGCGCCGAGGTACGCCCCGAACGAGATCCCCGTCGCCGAGACGAGGATCAGGTTGGTGAGGTTGCTGAATGGGAAGAGGAGCGAGCCGACGTTCGAGCCGAGGATCGCGGCGCCGAGGTGATCAAGGCTCGACTGGTCGTCCTGGGTGCTCGCGACGCGCAAGCCAACCGGCACGGCCACGACGGCCGCCACGTCGAGGGTCAGGATCGCGCTGATCGCCAGCCAGCCGGAATA
This sequence comes from Candidatus Limnocylindrales bacterium, assembly GCA_025450915.1. Taxonomy (GTDB): domain Bacteria; phylum Chloroflexota; class Limnocylindria; order Limnocylindrales; family CSP1-4; genus Palsa-1033. Next base: position 1,954 of record JANWLH010000074.1, read on the forward strand.
CGCCGCCACGAGCTCGCCCGTCATCGACAGGTGGGCGCGCCGGATCTGGGCGGCCGCGATCCCGGCCCAGCCCAGCGCATCGAGCGAGAGGGCGAGCGGTGGGAGGGTCAGGACGAGGAGCATCGTGCCGGCCAGGGGACCCAGCGGTCGGGTCGCGAACCCGGCAATGAGGATGAACAACGCCGGCAGCAGCACGCGGCCGATCCTGCGGGCAGCGCCTGTCATGGGCTGAGGATAGAGATTCGGCGCCGCGCGCCGAGGCACAGCCTGGGTCCGGGCTACGCGCCGCTCTCGGACCGACCGGTCACGCAGGCGTGCCGTCGACGGGCTGGCGCGACGTCAGCGCCCGGTGGACCGCGTTCAGCAGGATCGTCGACGTCGCCGGCTTGGCGGCAAAGACCGCGCCCTGGGCAATGAGCCGGTCGAGATCCAGGGTCTCGGCGAGATAGCCCGAAACCAGCACGATCCCGATGCCGGACAGGCGATCCATCGTCCGCTCGGCGAGCTCGATGCCCGACATCCCGGGCATGATCACGTCGGTGACGAGGACGTCGATCGGATCGTCGGGTGCCGACAGGCGCAAGAGAGCCTCATGGCCGTCCTGGAGCGCGATCACCCGGTAGCCGCCGCGCTGAAGCATCAGGGTCGTCATCTCGCGGACGGCCGGCTCATCCTCGACCACCAGGACCAGGCGGTCACCGCCTCGTAACGGCCGCGATCCTGCCGGGGTAGCCGCCGGGAGGGGCGCGTCGACCCGCGGAAAGTAGAGCTTGAAGGTCGAGCCCAGCCCGGGCTCCGAGTACAGCCAGATGTGGCCACCGGCCTGCCGGACGATTCCGTAGATCGTGGCCAGGCCGAGCCCGGTGCCCTTGCCGGTCTCCTTCGTCGTGAAGAACGGCTCGAAGATGTGCTCCTTCGTCGCCCGGTCCATGCCGGCCCCGGTGTCGCTGACTGCCAGGACGACGTAGTTGCCCGGCGCGACGTCGAATTGCTCGAGGGCAAATGGCTCGTCGAAGACCGCGTTCGACGTCTGGATCGTGACCGAGCCGCCGGCGGCGATCGCGTCCCGGGCATTGACCACGAGGTTGATGAAGATCTGGTCGAGCTGGCCGGCGTCGGCCAGGACGTTGCCCGTGGCCGGGTCGAGGTCGAGCGAGAGCTTGATGTTCTCGCCGATCAATCGCCGGAGCATCGGCTCGATCGAGCGGACCGCGGCCCTCACGTCGAGGACGGTCGAGCTGACGACCTGCTGCCGGCTGAAGGCCAGCAGCTGGGCGGTCAGGACCGAGGCGCGCTCGGCTGCGTTGCTGATCGCCTGGACACTGCGGAGCGCATCGGCCTGGACGAGCGGCGCGGGGTTGTTCGCGGCCAGGTCCTCCTCGAGCAGCTCGGCGAAGCCCCGGATCGCGAAGAGCATGTTGTTGAAATCGTGGGCGATGCCGCCCGCCAGGCGGCCGATCGACTCGAGCTTCTGCGCCTGGAGGAGCTGGCTCTCGGCGGCTTTCCGGGCGGTGATATCGACGACGGTCGCGAAGACCTGCAGGCCCTCCGCCGTGTCGACCGGCGACAGGCTGATCTCGACCGGGAACTCCGTGCCGTCCTTGCGCCGGCCGGCGAGGTCGAGCCCAATACCCATCGGCCGGGCCACCGGATGGGCGAGGAACCCGTCCCGATGGGCGACGTGGCGCTCGGCGACGCGTTCCGGCAGGAGGACCTCGATCGCCTGTCCCAGAAGCTCGGCGCGGCCATAGCCGAAGGTCGTCTCGACCTGGGGATTGACATACGCGATCCGCGCCCCGGCATCGACCGCCACGATCGGATTCGGCGACGCCTCGAGGACCGCCCGGAACCGACGCTCGCTGGCCGCGAGCTGCCCCTCGGCCGCCTTGCGAGCCGTGATGTCGACGACCGTCGCGAAGACCTGCGGGCCCCCGGCGGTCTCGACCGTCGAGAGGCTGATCTCGACGGGGAATTCGGTACCGTCCTTGCGCCGGCCGGCCAGATCCAGCCCGATGCCCATCGGCCGGGCCAGCGGATGGCGGAGGAAGCCGTCGCGGTGGGCGACATGGCGCTCGGTTACGCGCTCGGGGAGGAGGACCTCGACCTTCTGGCCCAGGAGCTCGGAGCGGGCGTAGCCGAAGGTCGCCTCGACCAGGGGATTGACGTAGGTGATCCGGGCATCGGCATCGACGGCAACGATCGGGTTGGGCGAGGCCTCCAGGACGGCGAACTCGATACCGCCCTCCGACGTAGCGGAGGCGGCGGCCTCGTCTGCGCGCTCACTCATCGGTTCCCCCGGGACGCCGGCCGTCAAGCAGCCGCGACGTGGACGGTACATCCGGGGAGGGGCAGCCGCAAGGAATGCGACGCCGGCCTTCATTCACGCTGGGCAGGGCGCTATCCTCTTCGCGAAGCGGCCCGGACCGGCCGGCCGTGTCGTCCGTTCCGAGGAGCCGAGCGATGGACGTCGTCCTGGTCGGGTTTATCGCGGCCAGCATCTTTGGCGGGTTCCGGGCCGGCCTCATCCGCAGCGTGCTCGGCCTCCTCTTCATGGCGATCTCGTTCGTCATCGGCGCTTACCTGCGCTATCCCGTCGGAGCCATCTTCACGACGTTCTTCAAGGACGTGCCGTCGGACTACTCCAATCTCGTCGGCTACACGATCGTCTTTCCGGTCGTCCTTGCCGGCCTGCACATCGTGAGCGGGGTCCTCTTCAAGAAGGTTGCCGTGCGAGGCATCGAGCAGGGTGTCGACAAGGCCCTCGGGGCGCTGTTCGGGGGCGTCGAGGCGATCCTGATCATCTCGGCGGCAATCGTCATCGTGGACACGTACCTGGGCACGACCCAGATCCGGCACACGCTGGGACCGGGGATGCTCAAGACCATCACCGATGCGCTCGACGGATCGACGACGGTCCACATCCTGCGGGACACGACCGTGCCGATCGTGCTCGGCCTGCTCGGGCCCCTCCTGCCGACGGACATCTCGAGCCTGATCCCCAATGGCCTGCCCTCTCTCCCGGGTGGCATCCCGCTGCCAACGCCTTGAACGGGGAAGCGGGCCGGGCCGGGCCGCTGCCCGCCCACCGGGTCCTGATCGTCGGCGGCGGATTCGGTGGCCTGTACGCGGCGCGCCGGCTGGGCAAGGACGATCGGGTGTCGGTGACGCTCGTCGATCGGCGCAACTTCCACCTGTTCACGCCGTTGCTCTACCAGGTCGCGACCGGCGCCGTCTCCCCGGGCGACATCGCCCAGCCCCTGCGCTCGATTCTTCGGCGCCAGCGGAACACCACGGTTCTGCTTGGCGAGGCTGTCGGGGTCGACGTCGACAAGCGCGAAGTGCGCCTGGCCGACGGCGGTCCGCTCGCCTACGACTCGCTGATCGTCGCCTCCGGGGCGCGCTTCTCCTACTTCGGCCACGAGGGCTGGGCGAAGGACGCGCCGGGCCTGAAGTCGCTCGACGACGCCCTCGAGATCCGGCGCCGGATCCTGATCGCGTTCGAGGCGGCGGAACGGGAGCACGATGCGCAGCGCCGGGCAGAGTGGCTGACGTTCGTGATCGTCGGCGGCGGACCGACCGGCGTCGAGCTCGCCGGCTCGCTGGCCGAGATCGCCCGGGACACGCTCCGGCGCGACTTCCGGTCGATCGACACCCGCTCGGCACGGATCCTCCTGGTCGAGGCCCTGCCCCGGATCCTGCCGACCTACCCGGCCGATCGCTCGGCGTCCGCGGGCCGCCAGCTGGAGCGGATCGGGGCCACGGTCCGGACGGGGACGCGGGTCGTGGACATCGACGATCACTCGGTCGGGATCGAGCGCCCGGACGGGACCCAGGAGCGGATCCCCGCTCGAACCGTCCTGTGGGCGGCGGGGATCCTGGCGTCATCGTTCGTGGCGACGGTCGCGACGGCGACGGGTGCGCCGACCGATCGCAATGGCCGGATCATCGTCGGGCCCGACCTGACGGTCCCCGGCCACCCCGAGATCCTCGCCGTCGGTGACGCGGCCGTGCAGCCCTGGAAGAGGGACAAGCCGGTGCCCGGCGTGGCCCAGGGTGGGATCCAGGGCGGCAAGTACGCCGCCGGCACGATCCTCGCCCGGCTATCGGGCGAGACGCTGCCGCCCTTCCACTACCAGAACCGGGGCGATGTCGCCGTGATCGGCCGTCTCGCCGGGGTCACCGACATTCCCTGGCTGGGACCATTCGGCCGGCAGAGCGGCTTTCCCGCCTGGGTGCTCTGGCTGACGATCCACATCCTGTACCTGATCGGGTTCGCCAACCGGATCGTGGTGGTGGTCCGCTGGGGCTGGAGCTTCTTCACCCGCGGCCGCGGATCGCGGTTGATCACCGGGGCGCCGTTGCTGCCGCCGATCGAGGAGCCCGAGCCGCCGGCCTGAATCGCCGGAGCTGCCCGCGAGAGCTTGCCGCCTGCGCCGGCCCGGCGGCCCAGGAGTGGCTCCCAACCGCCCTAGCCTCGGGGATTCCGGCTGCATGGGCATTCCAAGGGGGAGCGGAGCCCTAACGCCCCCGAGTCGCCAGGAAGGCGCCGCGCCCACGCTCGAATCACGTGTGAAACGGCGCCGCGGAGTCCCCGAGAGGCTCGTGGGAGGCCTTGGCGGCCCACCTTGTGCTCGCAATGCCCATGCACCGAGCGCGTCACGCCTTATGGCCGAATCCGCGGAGAGGAAAGCCCTGCGCCTCGCGCGCCGGGTACTCCTCGGGACCATTTCAGGGGGCGGATTCAAGGGATCCTCGCAACAGGGCGGTGAGTCAACGACGATGCTCTGATTCGAAGCGGAGGATCCTGTGGCTCGGCACCTCACCACCCAGCAGCGTCAGCTCGCGCGCAGCTTGCG
>JANWLH010000075.1 GCA_025450915.1 Candidatus Limnocylindrales bacterium
CGAACGACGGGACGCCATCCGCCCAGGGCGGCCCGACGGCCCAGGACATCGTCAGCCGGGTTCTCTCGCGGGTCAGCGCCGGCTCGATCGTCCACCTCCACCTCGGCGGGGTCCACACGCTCGAGGCCCTGCCCGGGATCGTCGACGGCCTGAACCAGGCCGGCCTCGCCCCGGTGACCCTCGCCGAGATGTACGGCCACTGACCGGTCGCGGAGGGCGACGCGTGGCGCCCGCAGGAGCCGGTATCCTCGGGCCATGCCCGCCACGCCCCTCATCGCGATCACGGTTGCTGATCCGTCGGCCCAGGCCGAGCCGGCCATTGCCGCGCGCAAGAACGACCTGTACGTCGAGGCGATCCGACGTCATGGCGGGGAGCCGGTCGTCCTCGACGCGCGCTCATCGGCCGATGAACGACGCGCGGCCCTCGACTCGATGGCCGGCCTCCTCCTGACCGGCGGCGCGGACATCGATCCGGGTCGGTACGGGAAGCCGAACCAGGGCTCGGTCAGCATCGAGCCGGCCCGCGACGAGCTCGAGGCTGAGGCCTACGCCGCCGCGGCCGCGCGAGGCGTCCCGATCCTCGGGATCTGCCGCGGGTTCCAGGCGATCAACGTCTTCCGCGGCGGGACGCTCCTCCAACACGTCGACGGCCATGTCGGAGCCGGGTGGGGGCACGGGCCGGCGAAGGAGCACGCGCTCCGCCTCGTACCCGGCAGCCGGCTGGCGCGGATCCTGTCGCCGACGAACCCGCGGGCCGGCGCGACGACCGTCAACTCCTATCACCACCAGGCGATCCGGTCGAGCGACCTGGCGAAGGGCCTCGTCGCGAGCGCCTGGGCCGCCAGCCCCGAGGGCGACCTCGTGGAGGGCTTCGAGGCGGCCGACGGGCCCTTCCTGCTCGGCGTCCAGTGCCACCCTGAGCGCACCGAGTCGACACCTGACTCGTTCGAGCGCCTCTGGCGCTTCTTCGTCGACGCCTGCCGGGGGCCGATCGCCGCCCGTTGACCGCCTGAGCTGGCGATCCGGGCGACCTACAGGCGGCCGGCGGCAATCACCCGATCGAGGAACTGGCGCGTCCGAGCCTCCGCCGGCGCCGAGAAGATCTGGTCCGGCGGGCCCTCCTCGAGGATCCGGCCGGCATCCAGGAAGCAGACCCGGTTGGCAATATCCCGGGCAAAGCCCATCTCGTGGGTCGCGATGATCATCGTCATCCCGCCGGCGGCCAGCTCCCGGACGACGCTGAGCACCTCGGCGACCAGCTCCGGATCGAGGGCGCTGGTGATCTCGTCGAGGAGCAGCAATTCGGGGTTCATGGCCAGGGCGCGGACAATCGCAACCCGCTGTTGCTGGCCGCCGGAAAGCCGGTCGGGGTACTCCTCGCGCTTGTCGGCGAGGCCGAACCGCCCGAGGAGCTCGGTTGCCCGGCGATCGGCCTCGGCCTGGGGGACTCGCAGGACCCGTCGCGGTCCCAACGTGACGTTGGCCAGGACGCTCATGTGCGGGAAGAGGTTGAAGGCCTGGAAGACGATCCCGATCCCCCGCCGGACCTTGTTCTCGTTGACGTCCGGCAGGGTGATATCGGCACCGGCGATCAGGACCCGGCCGGCGTCGATCGGTTCGAGGAGGTTGATGCAGCGCAGCAAGGTCGACTTGCCGCTGCCCGAAGCGCCGATCAGGCAGACGACCTCGTGCTCGCGGACGGCAAGATCGATCCCGCGCAGGACCTCCAGCGAACCGAAGCTCTTGTGCAGGCCCTCGATCCGGACGACCTCGGCGGTCATCGGGCACCGGCCAGGAAGCGCCGCCGGTCCCGGGACACGAGATAGTCGGTGAGGCGGGTCAGTGGCAGGGTGATGATCAGGTAGATGGCCGACAGGGCGAGATACGGCGTGAAGTTGAAGTGCGCCTGCTGCTCGATGTTGGCCGTCCGGAAGGCCTCGACCACGCCGATGTACGAGACGAGGACCGTGTCCTTCTGGAGGCCGATGAAATCGTTGAGGAGCGGCGGGATCACCCGCCGGATCGCTTGCGGCACCACGACGTAGCGGAGCGCCTGGACCTGGCTGAGACCGAGTGAGCGCGCCGCGGCGGCCTGGCTCGGGTGGATCGACTCGATCCCGGCCCGATAGACCTCCGAGACGTAGGCCGTGTAGACGAGGGTCAGCGAGACGACGGCCCAGAAGAACGGGTCTCCTGGAACTCCCGGCAGGCCGAGCGCCGGCACCCCGAAGCCGAGGACGAAGATGATCAGGATGCTCGGCAGGCCACGGAAGATGTCCGCGTAGGCGATCGCAAGCAGGCGGATCGGGAAGAAGACCGGACCCGACAGGCTGCGCAACACAGCCACCAGAAGCCCCAGGCCGAGGACGAGGATCTCGGCAATCAGGAAGAGCTGGATGTTCGTGACGAACGCCCCGGCGATCACCGGCAGGTAGCGCCAGAACGTCGGGCCGTCGAAGAAGTCCCGCTCGACGAGCGGCCAGGTCGACGAGCTGGTCAGGGCGATCGCGACGATCGTGAAAAAGATGATCGAGCTGACGACGGCAATGAGCACGGAACGGCCGCCGTCTCGTCGACGGCGGCCGCGTGTCTGGGTCACGAAGGAGCTCGCGAGGGAGCCTTGACCGACTACTTCAGGGCCGGAGCACCCTGGTCATAGATCCATTTCTGGGTGATCTGGTCGAGCGTCCCGTCAGCCTTGATCGACGCGATCGCCTGGTTGACGCACAGGGTCAGCTTGCTGCCCTTGGCGAGCAGGACGCTGAAGTACTCGGGGTCGCCGATGGTCGGCAGGTAGCCGACGATCGTGCCGCCGGTCAGCTGCGCGTCGCGCATGTAGAACGCGGTCGGCAGGTCGACGACGATGCCGTCGATCTGCTTGGCCTGGAGGGCCTTCAACGCGCCGTCGAGGTCGTTGTAGACGCTTGGCGCCTTGGTCGGCTGGATGTTATCGGTGATGTAGCTGTAGCTCGTCGTGCCGACCGGCGCACCGAGCTTGAAGTCGGCGAGGCCGGCGACCGTGGTCACCTTCGCGATCGCGTTCGACTTGAGCGCGACGACGGCCTGGTTCAGGTTGAAGTACCCGTCGGAAAGGTCGACCGCAGCGGTCCGGTCGGCGCTGTACGAGACCTGGGTCAGGTACATGTCGAAGGTCTTCGCCCCGGGGGCGATCGCACTGTTGAACGCGACCGGCGTCCAGGCGACCTTGTCCTGGGTGAAGCCCATCGCCTTGGCCACTGCGTAGGCGACGGAGTCCTCGAAGCCCTGCCCGTTCAAGGGGTCACCGAGCTGCCACTTGGCGTCCGGCGCCGTGCTCGGGTCGGGCTCGTAGTACGGCGGGTAGGCCGGGTTGTCGGCACCGATCGTGAGCGTGCCGCTCGTGAGCGTCTGGATGTTTGCACAGGCATCGGCCGATGCCGCCGGGGTTGCCGGTGCCGCCGAAGCTGCCGAGGGAGCAGCCGACGGCGCCGACGACGACGCGGGCGCGCTGGGGGCAGTCGTCGGGGCCGTGGTGGCGCCTGCAGTACAGGCGGACAGGAGCACAGCTGCGACGGTGGCGACGCTGAACAACGCTCTGCGCATGGCGGGCTCCTGCTGAATGACTGAACGCGGCGGAGTGTAAACGACCGGCCCGGCGTTCGTCCCGCCTCGGTCCGCCGCACGAGTGGCCGCGTGCCACCGCGTGCCACCGCGTGCCACCGCGTGCCATGGGCGCCGGGTCGGCGGGCCGCGTTCTTGCCATTTACCGATCCCGTGCTGCTCGGCACCAATCCAGGCCTCGGGCCGAATGCCCCGCGAACGAGTGCCCCGCTGCCACGCACGAGTGGCCCGGGTCCGCCCTCCTCCCGATCACGACGGGCCTGGAATCGGCCACGCATCCTCGCCGAAGAGCACGGGGATCGGTAAATGGCAAGACCCTTCGCGAGACATGAGTTGGGCTGCCCGTCGATCAGCGAGCCTACCCTCGGGCCACGAGGCTGACGGATCCGCTCCTGACATCGACGTCGAGCACCATGGCCGACTCGTACGTGAAGCCTGATCCGGGCTCGGTCACTCCACCTGAGACCTGGACCTCCCAAACCGTGCGACCCGAAGATTCCGTGGTCTGCTTCTCCGACACGATTCGAACGTTGGACAGGCTGTCGGCCGGAGCATGTTGCCGGCTAAAGAAATCAAGCGCCAATGCTCCAGCACGACCCTCGTCAATCAAGACCCTGGCGGGCGCGTCGCCTCCGAGCCGCAGCCACGCCAGTGTCCCGAGCAGGAGGACCCCAGCGCACACGAGCGTCAGGAGGACTGTCTTCTTCACCACGGATCAGACGATGCTGGCACCGCCCAGGTTCCGCAACGTCGGTTGCCGCGCCGCGCCTGGCTTGGGAATCGCCTTCGCGGCGTCCTCAGGACTGCAACGACAACGTTGCATCGGTGCGCCTGGTGCCCTTTGATGGCAGCCCTACGGACCGATGTGGATCGTGATCGGGACGCTCAGCTCGTGACTTGGCAGATGGCAGCCCTGATCGATCGAGAAGTCGATGAACGAGGCTAGTGCCGTGATCGTCCAGTTGCCTGCCGGAAGATGGACCACCGGATCGGCAAAGAACGAGGCGTAGAAGTCGGCCCCCGGTGCGCCAGCGTCATAACCTCCGGCCTTCGCGAGACCCGACGTCGTCGGTTGACCAGGTTCGAGCTGGTAGGTCCGGCAATCCGCGGTCTCGGCCCAGTCCATGTGCCGACCGAGGCCGCCGATCTCGTCGTAATTGAACCCGAGGAGTCCGTCGCCCGATCCGCCGACCTCGACCGGGGCGGCAACCGACAGGCTCGACGTACCCTCGATAGCCTCGCTCGCCGACCACGAAGTCGCCCGCAAGGTGAAGGCCAGCTTGAATGGTCCGTCGGTCGCTTCGGACTGGGCTGCAGCCGGGCTAGCGACAGCGAGACTCGGGCTCGGACCAGCACCAGGCTCAGCCGCGCAACCGGCGACCAGGGCGCAGAGAAGAGCCGCGGCGAGCATCTTCATCGTCATATGGACGATGCCCGCGTCGTCCAGGTTCCGCAAGGCCGATCACGGCCCCGGAATCGCCGAAGCGGCGTCGGGAGGAGGCTCGACGCCGCTTCGGACTCGATCGAGGGGGCGGGAGGAGGCGAACGCCGACTCGACCTTGATCTAGTGGTGGGCGGTGGTTC
>JANWLH010000076.1 GCA_025450915.1 Candidatus Limnocylindrales bacterium
CGGCGCTCTTCAACTACCTGTTCGCCCGTCATACGGGCGGCACGTTCGTGCTGCGCATGGAGGACACCGACGTCGAGCGATCGACGGTCGCATTCGAGCAGGACATCCTCGACGGCCTGCGCTGGCTGGGCCTCGACTGGGACGAGGGTCCGGGCCGCGCCGGCGAAGGGGACCACGGCCCGTATGGCCCGTATCGCCAGATGGAGCGGCTGGCCCGCTACAAGGCGAACAGCGACCGCCTGCTTGCCGAGGACAAGGCGTACTACTGCTACTGCACGGCCGCCGAGCTCGACGCGGAGCGCAAGCGGCTCGAGGCGGCCCACCTGCCGCCCCGCTACAGCGGCCGGTGTGCGCACCTGACGATCGCCGAGCGGACCGCGTTCGAGGCCGAGGGCCGCAAGCCCGCGATCCGCTTCCGGATCGTGCCCGGCCTCGTCGCCTTCGACGACCTCGTCCGGGGCCACGTCGAGATCGACGCGTCCGCCCTCGGCGGCGACCTGGTCATCGTCCGCGCGGACGGAACGCCGCTCTACCACTTCTGCGTCGTGGTCGACGACGCGGCGATGAAGATCAGCCACGTGATCCGGGGCGAGGATCACCTGAGCAACACGCCCAAGCACATCCTCCTCTTCCGGGCCCTCGACGAGGCCGTACCGCTGTTCGCGCATCTGCCCCTGATCCTCAATGCCGACCGCACGAAGATGAGCAAGCGCAAGAGCCAGACGGCGCTCGACGACTACATCAGCGAGGGCTTCATCCGCGAAGGGCTCGTCAACTACCTCGCGCTGCTGGGCTGGTCGACGGGCAGCGAGGAGGAGATCCTCGGGCTCGACGAGATCGCCGGCCGCTTCAGCCTCGAGCATGTCCAGAAGGGCGGCGCCGTCTTCGATCGCGAACGCCTCGAGTGGCTCAACGGCCAGTGGATCCGGCGCCTGGGGCCAGGCGAGCTCGTCGACCGCCTCCGGCCGTTCGTACAGAAGGAGGCCGACGCCGGCCGGATCGACCGGATGCCGGCCGATAGCGAGATCGAGGCCCTCGTGCCCCTGGTCCAGGAGCGCCTGCCGGTGCTCGGCGTGATCGGCGACCTCGTCGATTTCCTGTTCGCCGACCGGCTCGAGCTCGACCCTGCCCTGCTCGTCCCGAAGCGCTGGGATCTCGCGACGACGCTGGACGGGCTGCGGGCCACGCGCGAGGCGCTCGGCACGATCGAGCCCACTGCGTTCGAACCGGATCGGCTCGAAGAGCCACTCCGGGCACTGGCTGAGTGGCGGGGCTGGAAGGCCGGCGACCTGTTCATGGCCATTCGGGTCGCGGTCACGGGCCGGATCGCGACGCCGCCCCTGTTCCAGACGCTCGCCGCACTGGGCCGCGAACGCGTCCTGGCCCGGCTCGACGCGGCCATCGAGCTGCTTTCCACGCCAGCGACGACGACAGGCATATGAGCGGCGACAGGAGGGAAGAGATGAACCGCGCCACCGTCCAGGCCTGGCTCGATCGCTACAGCGAGGCCTGGGAGACCTACGAGCCGGACGCGATCCGGGACCTGTTCAGCCCGGATGCCGAGTATCGCTATCACGCCTGGGACGAGCCCCTGGTCGGGCACGAGGCGATCGTTGCCGACTGGCTCAGCCCCGGGGGTGATCCCGCGGAACGCGACCAGCCCGGTTCGTTCCGGGCGCACTACGAGCCATGGCTGGTGGAGGCAGATCGCGCCGTGGCGATCGGCACGAGCGACTACGACGCGGCCGGCGACCGGCCCGCCCGGAAGTACTTCAACTGCTGGCTCCTCCAGTTCGACCAGGAAGGGCGCTGCTCGTCGTTCGTCGAGTATTACAACCTCCAGCGGCGCGAGCCGTCGCCGGGTTAACAAGTCGTTCATGACCCGTTGACTGCCATGCTCCAGCCTGTGGCCCACATGGCACGCACCATCCTGGTTGTCGACGATGAGCCGACCCAGCGCGAGATGCTGGCCGAAGCCCTCGAGGCCGAGGGGTTCACGATCGTCACCGCTGCCGACGGCCGGGCCGCCCTGCTGAAGTTCCGGGAAGCCAAGCCGGACCTCGTCCTGCTCGACCTGATGCTGCCCGAGATGTCGGGCATCGAGGTGTGCCGGATCATCCGGGCCGAATCCGGCGTGCCGATCCTGATGCTGACCGCCAAGAACTCCGAGCTCGACAAGGTCGTCGGCCTCGAGCTCGGCGCGGATGACTACGTCACGAAGCCGTTCAGCCTGCGGGAGCTGATCGCCCGCGTTCGGGCCCAGTTCCGGCGCACCGAGCAGCAGGTGGTGACGAGCGGCCAGCCGAGCCTGATCGATGTCGGCGCCGTCAGCGTCGATCTCGCCGGCCACCGGCTGCTGCGCGACGGAGTCACGGTGCCGCTCAAGCCGAAGGCATTCGAGCTGCTCGCATTCCTCGTCCGCAATCCGGGCCAGGTCTTCACCCGCGACCAGCTCCTCGAGCACGTCTGGGGCTACGACTACGCGGGCGAGACCCGGACGGTCGACGTCCACGTCCACTGGCTGCGAGCGCGGATCGAGGACGACCCGGCCAACCCGGAGTTCCTGCACACCGTGCGCGGCACCGGGTACGTCTTCCGCCGGCCGTCCTGACCGGCCGGAGCGCCCGCCGGTATCCTTGGGCGCATGCGCCTGAGTGAATTGTTCTTCGCAACCCTTCGTGACGACCCCGCCGATGCGGAGATGCCGTCCCACCGCCTGCTCCTGCGCGCCGGCTATCTCCGCCAGCTCGGCTCGGGGCTGTACTCGCTCCTGCCCCTCGGCTTCCGGGTCAACAAGCGGGTCGAGCAGGTGATCCGCGAGGAGATGAACGCGATCGGCTGCCAGGAGCTCGAGATGCCGGTCATCCATCCGGCCGACCTCTGGCGAGAATCCGGACGCTACGACCTGATCGGCCCGGAGATGGCCCGCTTCAAGGACCGTGGCGACCGCGACATGGTCATCGCGATGACCCACGAAGAGGTCGTCACCGACCTGCTGCGCGACATCATCCGCTCGTACCGGCAGCTGCCGGTCCGGCTCTACCACTTCCAGACGAAGTTCCGCGACGAGCCCCGTTCGCGCGGCGGCCTGATCCGGGTCCGCGAGTTCGTCATGAAGGACTCGTACAGCTGCGACCGGGACGACGAGGGCCTCGACGCCAGCTACTGGGCCCACCACGGCGCCTACGTCCGGATCTTCGAGCGCCTCGGCCTCGAGGCGATCCCGGTCGCCTCGGACGTGGGGATGATGGGCGGCAGCCTGGCCCACGAGTTCATGGTCCTGAATCCGGCCGGCGAGGACGTCCTGGTCCTGTGCGACGCGTGCGGCTTCTCGGCCAACCGGCAGGTGGCGAGCGTCAAGGTTCCCCTCGTCGACCTGGGTCCTGCGCTGCCGGTCGAGGAGATCGAGACGCCCGACACGACGACGATCGCCGACCTCGCCGCATTCCTCGGCGTCGACGCGACGCGGACCGCCAAGGCCGCCTTCTTCATGGCCGGTGACGGACGGCTGGTCACCGCGATCGTGCGCGGCGATCGGGATGTCAACGAGACGAAGCTCAGCAACGTCGCCAAGGTCTCGGGCGGGCTGCGTCCGGCGACGGTCGACGAGATCCACGCCGCCGGGATGGAGCCCGGCTACGGCTCAGCCGTCGGGGCCCACGACACGTTCGTCGTCGTCGATGAGATCGCGGCCGCCAGTCCGAACCTTGTCGCCGGCGCCAACCGGGTCGGCTATCACCTGCGCAACGTCAACCTCGGCCGCGACTTCCAGGCCGACCTGGTCGCCGACATCGACAATGCCCGGGAGGGCGACGCCTGCCCGGTCTGCGGCCATCCGGTCATCCTGCGCAACGGGATCGAGGTCGGCAACATCTTCAAGCTGGGCACGCGCTACAGCGCCGCGCTCGGCGCGACCTACCTGGGCGAGGATGGCCAGGCGCATCCGATCGTGATGGGCTCGTACGGCATCGGGCTCGGCCGGAACGTCGCCTGCATTGTCGAGGCCCACCACGACGAGAAGGGGATCGCCTGGCCGGACGAGGTCGCGCCCTACCCGGCCCACCTCGTGTCGATCGGCACGAACAAGGAGCCGCGTGTCGGCGAGCTGGCGAAGGAGCTCCACGATGGAGCCGCAGCGGCCGGCCGCGAGATCCTGTGGGACGACCGGGATGATTCGCCCGGCGTGAAGTTCAACGACGCCGAGCTGCTCGGGATGCCCTGGATCATCACCGTCAGTCCGCGCTCACTCGCGGCTGGTGGCGTCGAGGTCACCCGGCGGGCGACCGGCCAGCGTTCCGTGATGCCCCTCGATGACGCTCGGGCGTGGCTGACGGGCTCAGGTCCGGCGCCCCACCTGACGGAACCGGCCTCGGTCGCGAGCCAGGCAGCGAGCGAATCGGCCGGCACACGATCGTGACGGAGGTTCCGGACCAGCCCTAGGCCGCAGGAGGGTTTGTTTCTGGCGTTCAGCGGCGAGCGTGCTGGTATTCCAGGATCCGAGGCGATGAGTTCGAAACTGAGCCGGCCCGGGCCCGCGCCACGCACGAACACAGGCCCGAAGCCGCCAATTCCAGGGCCAACGGGACAGAATCCTCGCCGAACAGCACGCCGGTCGTTAATCGGCAGGAACCGAGCCAGCCACCAGGACTCCGTCGGGATCCATGACCGGAACACCGATCTCAGCTGCAGCCGCCGGCGTCGGTGCGAGCGCGGAGGCCTCGGCGAGGTCGCTGGGATCATCGTCGTCCGGGTGGACGAAGCCCAGCCCCGTCGCGTCGAGGACCGCACCGTGGGCCTCGGCGTTGAGGTCGGCCTGCTCGTCCGCCTCCTCCGTCGACGGCGGAATGTTCTCTTCCTCGACCTCGATCCTGCCGATCGTGAAGGCCACGTCGGGTGGCAGGCCGGCCGTGATCGTGATCTCGTTGATCCGGTACGGGGACTGCTTCTCGCGGAGCCGTCGATTGGCCTTTTCCTGGAGCGAGGTCGCCTTGATCACGATGTCCGCGAGTAATCCGGGGTCGATCCGATCGATCATCGAGGCGACACCTGACTTCGCCCGTTTGAAGCCCCGTGTCGCCGCGTCCCGGGCGTGGGCCTGGTTCGTCGGATCGGCAACCGCGGTGGCCGCGTTGCCGACGGCATCGCCGGTCGCCTTGCCGATCTGGCCGGCCGCGACGCGTGCCTGGCCGGCGGCGGTCCGCAGTGAATCGCCGGCATGACCGGAGCGAACCTGGGTCGACGCCCGGTCGGCGGCCTCGGAAGCCTTCTCGGCGGCCTTTTCCGCGGCCTCCTTGGCCTTGTCGAAGATGCCCATCGCCGCTGATTCTCCCTCGCGCGCCGTCGCAGGTTGGGCCGTGCCGCGCAAGGGCAGGATCGGCTGCCCGGCGGCGGCCGTCAATGGGTGACCGGCGACCTGGGCGGGTCTGCCCGAGCGCTGATCCGCACGCCTGCCTGTGCGATCCTCTCCGGGTGAGGTGGAGGAGCAGCGAACGATGGCCGGGCTGAGCGACGACCTGCGGCTCCTTGCCGACGGCCTGTCGGTCGGCGTGATCCGGCTCGACCTCGACCTGATGGTCCGGTACGCAAACCCGGCGGCCCATGTCTTCGCCGGCCGACCGGCCGGCGGCCTGGTCGGACGCAGCCTCATGGAGGCGTTCATCGATCGGCGGATCGAGGAGCTGGCCGAGACCGCCCGCCGGTCGGGCAGCGCCAGTGGCGAGCTGACGCTCCGATCCGCCGACGGCCTGTCGCTCGTCGTGCGCGCCCGTCGAACGAGCGATGGGGACGCCACGTGGCTGACCCTCGAGGACGTCTCCGAGCTCCGCCGCCTCCAGCGGATCAGGCGCGAGTTCGTCGACAACCTGTCGCACGAGCTGCGCACGCCGCTGACGAACGTGAGCCTCCTCGCGGAGACCCTGGTTCGCGAGTCGGAGGCGGCCGGCGAGCAGATCCCGGCCCGGATGCGAGACCGGATCAGCAAGATCGAGGTCGAGACCGGGCACCTCGTCCAGATGGTCAGCGAGCTGCTCGATCTCGCCCGGATCGAATCCGGCCGGCCGATGGTCCTCCTCGACGTCGTCGACCTGGCTCGCCTGGCAGCGGCCTCGGCGGATCGCCTGCGCCTCTTCGCCGAGCGCCAGGGCGTCCAGCTGGTCGTCGAGGTACCCGCCGCCGGCGTCCCGCGGGTCAACGGCGCCGAGGAGCGGCTCGGCCAGGTCATCATCAATCTCGTCCACAACGCGGTGAAGTTCAGCCCGGACGGGGGCGACGTGACCGTCCGCGTCGATGTCCAGGGCTCGACCGTCGTGGTCGCCGTCGAGGATCGTGGAATCGGCATTCCCCGGGGCTCCCAGGATCGCGTGTTCGAGCGGTTCTACAAGGTCGACCGGGCTCGGGTGCGCGGGGGCGGCACCGGCCTTGGCCTGTCGATCGCCCGGCACGTCATCGAAGCCCACGGTGGCCGGATCTGGGTCGTGTCCGAGGAGGGCCGCGGCTCGACATTCTCGTTTGCGCTCCCGATTGCCGCGCCCAACGGGACTCCGGAATGAGCGTCCTCCATCTGGCAACCCTGAACATCCGCAACCTGGCCGACCGCTGGAACGAGCGCCTGCCGCTCCTCCTGCGCGATTTCAGCGCCCTCCAGCCCGACATCCTCGGGCTCCAGGAGGTCGTCTTCGTGCTCGAGCAGGACCGCCTGATCGGGTCCGCCGGCGCCGGCCACTACCGGGCCACCCGAACGTGGGCCGGCCGGCCGGAATATGGCAATTCGATCCTGACCCGCGACGACCTTGCGATCAGCGAGCCCGAGCGCCTCGAGCTGAGCCACGGACGCTCAGCCGGGCGGCTGCTGATCGAGCACGACGGGCTGCGCGTCCTGTTCACGAACCTGCACCTCCACCACGAGGTCCCCGACGATTCGATTCGCGACCAGCAGGTCCGGGTCGTTCTCGAGTGGCTGGCCGGCGGACCCGCGAGCGAGATCCAGGTCGTCGTCGGCGATTTCAATGCCGATCCAGCCGAGCCCGCCTATGGCCGCATGGAGGCGGCCGGCTTCGTGTCGGCCTGCGCCGTGGCCAACGGCCACGAACCGGACGTCACCTGGCCGTCCGGGCTCGAGGGTCCGGCGATCGACACCGACGGCGAGCCCAGCTGCCTCGATTACATCTGGCTGCGCGGCGAGGTGACCGTCGAGTCCGCGCGGGTCGTCTTCGACCGGCCCTCGGTCGAGGATGGCGGCCTCTACCCGAGCGACCACTTCGGGCTGAGCGCGAAGGTCCGGCTGGGGGTCCGCGGCCGGTGATCCAGCAGCCCCGCGTCCTGCGCCTGGCGCACCGCGGCGACCACCGGGTCCACCCGGAGAACTCCCTGGCGGCGATGCTCGCCGCGATGGACGTCGCCGATTGCGACGGGCTCGAGTTCGACATCCGGGCATCGCTCGACGGGGTGCCGGTGCTCCTTCACGATGCCTCGCTGGCCCGGGTCCAGGGCGTCGATGCCCTGGTCGGCGAGCTGACTGCAGCCCAGCTTGCCGATCATGGCGTGCCGGCGCTGAGCGAGGTCCTCGAACAGGTGCCTCGGCGGGCCTTCCTCGACGTGGAGCTGAAGACCGATCTCGGCCGCTCCGTCGTGGAGGTCCTCGCTGCCGGGCGCGGTGCCGATCTCCAGCGGGCGGTCATCTCGTCGTTCGAGGTGTCCGCGATCGAGCGGATCCGGGGGCTTGCTCCGGCGTGGCCGTGCTGGCTGAACACCGACCATCTGCGCGCTGGCGAGGTCCGGATCGCCCGGGAGCTCGGTTGCGTCGGGATCTCGGTCGATTGGCACGCGGTCGACGCCGCAGGGATCGCCCGGGCGGTGGCGGCCGGGCTCGAGGTCGCGGCCTGGACGGTGCGCGATCCCCGGGTCAGCCGGCGGCTCGCGGACGCGGGCATTGCCGCCATGTGCCTCGAGGGCCGCGCCTTCGCCCGTTGACCCGGGCTGCGCGACAGTGGGCCTCCGCCGTCACGGGCGAACCTATCCTCGAACGCGTCAGGAGGAGCAAGGAATGGCAGTCCCGGATTCCGCGGACCTCGTCATCGTGGGTGGGGGCACGATCGGGGGCTGGGCCGCGACGTTCGCCGCCGAGGCCGGCCTGAAGCGGGTCGTGGTCCTGGAGCGGGGCGTCGTGGGTGGCGGAGCCAGCAGCCGCGCCGCCGGGATCGTCCGGGCCCAGGGTGGCACGCCGGCCACGGTGGCCCTCGGCCGCTGGACGATCGACTTCTACCGCGGCCAGCAGGCGCGCTACGGCACGGATTCAGGCTTCCGGGAGCTGGGCTACCTGATCCTCGCCGTGACGCCCCAGGATGAGCGCGAAGGGCGGGCCCGGGTCGAGATGCAGCGCGGGGTCGGGCTCGATGTTGCGTGGTTGAGCCCCGCCGAGGCGTGCCGGGTGAATCCCACCCTCGCCGCGACCGGCCACCGCGGCGGAAGCTACGTCACGACCGATGGCGCGATCGACCCGCCTCGGAACGTCCTGGCGTACTCGCTGGCCATGCAGCGGGCGGGTGTCGATCTTCGCGAACGGACTGCGTTCCGGGGCCTGCGCCTCGGTGCCGGCCGGGTCGTGGGCGTCGACACGGCCCGCGGACCGATCGCCACCGAGCGCGTGCTCCTGACCGGCGGCCCGACCCTGCGGGCGGTGGGCAAGCTCGCCGGCCTGCGGATTGCCGCGGGCGGAGCCCGCCACCAGATCGCGGTGACCGAGCCGCATCCGGCTTTCGAGGTGGACCGCCAGCCGATGGTCTTCGACCTTGGCCGTGGCCTCTACTGGCGTCTCGAAGAGGGCGGGCTGCTCTTCGGCATGAGCAACCCAGTCGAGCAGCCCGGCGTTGCCCGGGAGATCGACTGGCCGTACCTCCGGCGGATGCAGCATCGCCTCGAGCGGCTCGTCCCGGCGGTGCGCGGCCTCGGCCTGCGCAAGGCGTGGTGCGCGACGATCGACTTCACGCCCGATCACCAGCCGATCCTGGGCGGAGCGATCACGCCGTCCGGCGATCGGATCGAGGGCGTCACGGTCGCCTCGCCCGGTGGCCACGGAATGATGTGGGGACCGGCGGTCGCCCGGGTCGGGGCCGACCTCGCGGTCCACGGCCGGACCGACTTGCTCGATGTGGCCGAGCTCGGGCTCGACCGCTTCGATGCGGAGGGCCGCAGCCGGCTGGCCGCCGATCCGATCGCGCTGCCCTTCCCGCTCAGCGCCGACGACGACTGAGACACGCCGGATCGGCGCAGACCCCGGCACGTCGGTACCATGCGGGTGAGCCCACAGATCGTGTGATTCCCTGGAGGACCTGCGTGGACCGTGCCTTCTTCCCCGACGTCAAGGGTCCGGTCCCGTTCGCCGGCCTCGACTCGGACGATCCGCTCGCCTTCAAGGTCTACGAGCCCGACCGGCTGGTCCTGGGCAAGCGAATGGCCGATCACCTCCGGATCGGCGTCTGCCTGTGGCACTCGTTCAGCTGGCCCGGCTCGGATGTCTTCGGCTCGGGCACGTTCGACCGGCCGTGGCTGGATGCCCGGATGGACCCGATGGTCGGCGCGCATGAGCGCCTCGACGCCGCGTTCGAGTTCCTCGACAAGCTCGGCGTGCCGTTCTTCTGCTTCCACGATCGCGACGTCTCGCCCGAGGGCCGGACCTTCGCGGAGACCCAGGCCAACCTCGATGCGGTCGTGGACGCGATCGCGGGCCACATGGCGCGGACCGGCCTGCGGCTCCTGTGGGGCACCGCGAACCTCTTCAGCCATCCCCGCTACGCGGCGGGCGCCGCGACCAACCCCGACCCCGAGGTGTTCGCGTTCGCCGCGGCCCAGGTCAAGTCGATGCTCGAGGCAACCCACCGGCTCGACGGGGCGAACTACGTCCTGTGGGGCGGGCGGGAAGGCTACGAGACCCTCCTCAACACCGACCTCGCCCGCGAGGAGGCCCAGCTCGCGCGCTTCCTGCACCTCGTTGCCGAGCACAAGCACAAGATCGGCTTCAAGGGCACGCTGCTCATCGAGCCCAAGCCCCAGGAGCCGACGAAGCACCAGTACGACTACGACGTCGCGACGGTGATCGGCTTCCTCGAGCGTCATCACCTCGAGGGCGAGTACCGGCTCAACCTCGAGGTCAACCACGCCACCCTGGCCGGCCACAGCTTCCAGCACGAGGTGGCCCTGGCGATCTCGCACGGCATGCTCGGCAGCGTGGATGCCAACCGCGGCGACTACCAGAACGGCTGGGACACCGACCAGTTCCCGAACTCGGTCGACGAGCTCTCCCTGGCGGTCTTCGAGATCCTCCGCGGCGGCGGCCTGACGACCGGCGGCTTCAACTTCGACACGAAGCTGCGCCGCCAGAGCATGGATCACGACGACCTCTTCCACGCCCACATCGGCGGCATCGACACCCTCGCCCAATCGCTGCTCGCCGCGGCGGCGATGATCGAGTCCGGTGACCTCGAGCGCCTGCGCTCCGAGCGCTACGCGGGCTGGACCCGGCCGCTGGGTGCCTCGATCCTCGAGGGCCAGGCAGGCCTCGACACGCTCGCCGGCCGGGTCCTCGCCGGGGAGATCGACCCGCGGCCCGTCTCCGGCCGCCAGGAGCTCCTCGAGAATGTCGTAAATCGCCAGATCTGGGCAGCCAACCGGCACTGATCGGTGGCCTTCGTCCTCGGAATCGATGTCTCGACGACCGCGACCAAGGCCGTCCTCGTCGACGAAGCCGGAGCCGTCGCGGCGATCGCTGCCAGCGAGTACGAGTTCGCCACGCCGCAGCCGCTGTGGAGCGAGCAGGAGCCCGGTCTCTGGTGGTCTGCGGCCCAGGCGGCGATCCAGGCCGTCCTGGCAGCGCCCGGCGTCCGGGCCGCGGAGATCGTGGCGATCGGGCTGACGGGCCAGATGCACGGTGCGGTCCTCCTGGACCGCGATGACCGGGTCCTGCGGCCGGCAATCCTGTGGAACGACCAGCGCACCGCGGCGGAGTGCGAGCTGATCCGGCGGGCGGTCGGGCCACGGCGCCTGATCGAGATCACCGGCAACGATGCACTGCCAGGCTTCACGGCCCCCAAGCTCGTGTGGGTCAGGGACCACGAGCCGGAGGTCTGGGCCCGGATCGCCCACGTGCTCCTGCCCAAGGACTATGTGCGGCTGCGCCTGACCGGCGAGCATGCCGTCGACGTCGCCGACGGCTCCGGCACGATTCTCTTCGACCTCGCGGCCCGGACCTGGTCGCCGGAGGTGGTCGATGCCCTGGGGATCGATGGGGCCTGGCTGCCGCCGGCCTTCGAGGGACCGTCCGTGACCGGTGTCGTCTCGGCCGCCGCGGCGGCGGCCACCGGCCTCCTGGCTGGTACCCCGGTCGTCGCGGGCGGCGGTGACCAGGCGGCCAACGGGGTCGGGGTCGGTGTGGTCGAGCCGGGCACGATGGCCCTCTCCCTGGGCACGTCCGGGGTCGTCTTCGCACCGACCGATCGGCCGATCTTCGATGCGCTCGGCCGGGTCCACGCCTTCTGCCATGCGGTCCCCGGCCGCTGGCACATGATGTCGGTGATGCTCTCGGCTGCCGGCAGCCTGCGCTGGTTCCGGGATACGGTGGCGCCCGGGGTGGCCTTCGGCGACCTCGTCGCGTCGGCTGCCGAGGTGCCGGTGGGCAGCGGCGGCCTCCTCTTCCTGCCGTACCTGTCCGGCGAGCGCAGCCCGTATCCCGACCCGCAGGCCCGCGGCGCGTTCGTCGGCCTGACCCTGGGTCACGATCGGCGCCACCTGACCCGGGCCGTCCTGGAGGGCGTCGCCTTCGGCCTCCGCGATGGCCTCGAACTGATGCTCGCCGCAGGCCTTGCCCCGCCGGTCCAGATCCGGGCTTCGGGCGGCGGCACGGCCAGCGGGCTCTGGCGGCAGATCCTCGGGGACGTCCTCGATGCCGAAATCGCGACGGTCAATACCACCGAGGGAGCGGCCTACGGCGCGGGCCTCCTCGCCGCCGTCGGGGCGGGCTGGTACGCGGACGCGGCCGCAGCAGCCGCGGCCCTGGTGACGGCCGTGCCGGCCGCCCGGCCGGGGCCGGATGTTGCCCGCTATCGCGAGCTCCACGAGATCTATCGCGGCCTCTACCCGGCCGTCGCACCAACGTTCCATCGCGCCTGAGATCGGCGCCGGCCGGCAGATCGTCGCCCGACCGTCACCCGGACGACAACCGGTTTCGAAACCCGATTGACACTGGATCCTCGGCTGTAGCACGATATCGGGCGGGTTTGTTGCTACTCCCCACAATCGTCGAGATCCAAGGTCGCGGTCGCTGGAGGGCTCGTCCACGCTGCACGAAGAGACGCCGGGCGCAGGCCTCGACGCCGTCCGACGCCAGAACCTCGGAGCGATCATGCGCCGGGTCCACCTCGCCGGGCCGGCCTCGCGCTCGGACCTGGCCAACTACACGGGCCTGAACCGGAGCACGGTCGGCGACCTCGTTGCCGAGCTCACGGCGCGCGGCCTGGTCCAGGAGCGGGCCGGGCCACGCGGGGCACCCGGGCGGCCGTCCCCGATCGTCACGGCCAACCCGAACGGGATCACCGTCCTGGCGATCGCGATCTTCGACGACTCACTGGCGGTCGCGATCATCGGTCTCGGCGGCCGGGTGCTCGCCCGGGAGTCGGTCGAACGGGCGCGCGATGGATCCTCCGCGGAGGCGACGATCGCCCGTGTCGCGGGCATCTGCCGAACGCTCCTGGACGGCAGGCCGGAGCAGTCGCCGGTGCAGGCCATCGGCATCGCCGTGGCCGGCGTGGTCCAGCGCTCCGATGGCGAGCTGGTCGTCGGCCCGAACCTCGGCTGGCGGCACGTGGCCCTGGGGGAGCTGCTCCGGACAACCCTGGGCCTCGATGTTCCCGTCTTCACGGCCAACGATGCCGACATGGCCACCCTGGCCGAGCACCTCCGCGGTGCCGGGATGGGCTGCGACGACTTTGTCTGCCTGTGGGGCGAGGTTGGCGTCGGTGCCGGGATCATTGCCGGCGGCCGTCCACTGAGCGGCCGATCCGGATTCGCCGGCGAGGTCGGGCATCTGCCCCTGAGTCCCGCCGGGCGCCTCTGCCATTGCGGGGCCCGAGGCTGCTGGGAGACCGAGGTCGGCGAGCACGCCCTCCTCCGGCGGGCTGGCCGGGCCGGCTCTGGCGGCCCCGGGGCGATCGATCTCGTCCTCGCCCGGGCTGACGCCGGCGATCCGGTCGCGATCAGCGCGATCGAAGCCAGTGGTCTGTGGCTGGCCGTTGGCCTGGCCACCGTCATCCACACATTGAATCCCGAGCGGATCGCGCTCGCCGGATTCTTTGCCTCGATCCTGCCGTATGCCCGAGACGCCCTGACCAAGGCGTTGAGCGAGCTGGCGATCGAGCCTCTTGCGGCTGCCGCGATTGTGCCGGCTCGCCTGGGAGCGGATGGTCCGCTCATCGGCGCGGCCGAACTTGCGTTCGAGCATTGGCTCGACGACCCTGCCTCGGTCCCGCTGATCGATCGACCCGAGTGGTCGAGCACAGCGGACCGCCGGGTTGCGGCGAAGGAGGTGGGCGCAACCAGACTTGCGATTTGAGGCCAGCCAAGGGCCCGGCGGCCCACTGCCACGGCGACCGCGGACTGCACCTCGCGACGAGGTCAAGGTCCGTGCTACCGGGAGTGGTACGCTCGGCGCTGGAGGAGATCGACATTCCTGTCGAGGGTTGCTGACCGGCCCGCTGGCAGCTTCGTGCGCCACGCGGTATCAGCCAGTCGCCACCAATCCAAGGACTGAGGAGAGTCACGAATGCGAACAGGGACAAGGCTGATGACCGCGCTAGCGGTCACGGCGATCGTTGCTGCCGGATGCAGCAGCAGCACGACGCCCGCGCCATCGGCGCCCGCGGCGTCATCCGGCGGCGGCTCCGGTGGGGCGCTGACCGTCGCGTCGTTCGACGCTTCATTCAGCGCGATGAGCCAGCTCACAAGCGTCGTCAAGGCCGGTTCGGGCCTCGTCGGCGTGCTCATGCCGGACACCACGTCTTCGCAGCGCTGGGTCGACTTCGACGCGCCGTACCTGACCCAGGCGTTCACGGCCGCCGGCTACGCGACCACCGACTTCAAGATCGACAACGCCCAGGGCGTCGACGCCACCGAGCTGTCGCAGGCCCAGGCCGACATCACCGCCGGCGCCAAGGTCCTGATCATGGCCCCGAACACCAGCACGGTGGGCGGCCAGATCCAGACGTATGCCGCCGCGCACGGCGTGGCCCTGATCAGCTACGACCGGGCCACCTTCCAGGGGACCAAGACCTACTACGTCAGCTTCGACAACGTCCAGGTTGGCGAGCTGATCGGCAAGGGCTTCCTGCAGTGCCTGACCGACTGGGGCGTCTCGTCCCCGAAGGTCTTCACGGTTGACGGCGGCCAGGACACCGACCCGAACGCGATCGACTTCGCCAAGGGCTACAACGACGCGGTCTGGGGCCAGAAGGTCGCCCAGGTTGCGGCGGGCGCAACGAGCCCGACCGGGGGCGCGACCCTCGTCGGCGAGCAGCTCGCTCCCGGCTGGGACAATGCCAAGGGCGGCACGATCTTCCAGCAGGCCTTCACGGCCCACCCGGAGATCAACGCCACGATCGAGGCCAATGACGGACTCGCGGGAGCCGTGATCACGGCCCTCAAGAGCGCCGGAACGCCGGCCAAGAAGATCCCGACGACCGGCCAGGACGCGACCCTCCAGGGCATGGAATACGTCCTCCAGAACTTCCAGTGCGGCTCGGTCTACAAGCCGATCTACCTCGAGGCCCAGGACGCCGTCGCGGTCGCCACGTATCTGCGTGCCGGCCAGGATCCGCCCGCCAGCCTCCTGAACGGCACCACCACCGACCCGAAGAACTCCGCGACCACCGAGCCCGCCTCGCTGCTGACCCCGTACTGGGTGAACGCGGCGAACATGGAGTCCACGGTGATCAAGGACAAGTTCATCAAGGTGGCGGACCTGTGCGCCGCCGTCGGAGCCTCTGTCTGCACGGCTGCAGGTATCCAGTAATCGGCCACTGAACGCAACGAGGTCGCCGGGCGTCCGCGCCGGGCGACTTCGTTGCATCTACTATCCGTCCCGAGACCGACCATCCGGGGTCGCCGCGCGACCGTGAATTGGGAGCCACGTCAGTGACCGTCAGTGCATCGGTGGGCGAATCGGCGGGCCCGGCCGCGAGCGGCGAGCCACTCCTCAAATTGCGCGGCATCAGCAAGCACTTCGGCGCCGTCCAGGCGCTCTACCAGGTCGACCTCGACCTGCCCGCCGCGACGGTGACCGCCCTGTGCGGGGACAACGGCGCCGGCAAGTCGTGCCTGACCAAGACGATCGCCGGGATCTACCAGGCAGACGAGGGCGAGATCTTCTTCGAGGGCAGCCAGGTCCACATCCGGTCCCCGAAGGATTCCGCGGCGCTCGGGATCGAGACCGTCTACCAGGACCTCGCCCTGGCCGACAACCTGGACATCGTCCAGAACATGTTCCTCGGACGCGAGCGCAAGGGCCGGTTCTTCCTCGACGAGGACGACATGGAGAAGGCGGCGGCCGAGACACTGGCCGGCCTGCGGGTCACCACGGTGCGTTCGATCCGCCAGCCCGTGGCCACCCTGTCCGGCGGCCAGCGCCAGGCGGTCGCGGTCGCCAAGGCTGTGATGTGGAACTCGAAGCTCGTCCTGCTCGATGAACCGACGGCGGCCCTCGGGGTGGCCCAGACCCAGATGGTCCTCGAGCTGATCCGCCGGCTCAAGGACCACGGCCTCGCGGTGATGGTCATCTCGCACAATCTCAATGACGTGTTCGAGGTCGCCGACCGGATCGCCGTCCTGCGCCTTGGCCGGATGGTTGCCCAGGACAACATCTCCGCGTTTGACCGCGAGACGGTTGTCGACTTCATGACTTCGGGTGGATCCAACCGCGGCGTGGCCGCGGTCGGCACCCAGGCGGCGCTCTAGCCATGGCCGGCATCGAAGACCTGAAGGGCGAGCCCGTTCCGCTCGAGGAGTCAGCCGCAGAGCTCGCGCCCGACCTGACCGCCGCAGCGGTGGATGTCGTC
Source organism: Candidatus Limnocylindrales bacterium (assembly GCA_025450915.1). Taxonomy (GTDB): domain Bacteria; phylum Chloroflexota; class Limnocylindria; order Limnocylindrales; family CSP1-4; genus Palsa-1033. The sequence continues at coordinate 16,095 of JANWLH010000076.1, forward strand.
CCGCCGGCCCTGGTCGCCCAGTCGATGGGCCAGTACATGCGGGCGTGGTGGGTCCGGGTGCGCGGCGGCGACGCGGGGGTCCTGCCCGTCGTCCTCGCCCTGGTCGGGGTGAGCCTGGTCCTCCAGATCGTCAGCCCGCGAGGCCTCTTCCTGTCGCCCGGGAACATCGTCAACCTGTTCATCCAGAGCTCGGTCTTCATCGTCCTCGCGATGAGCGAGACGTTCGTGCTGCTGCTGGGCGATATCGACCTGTCGGTCGGCTATGTGGGCGCGATCGGCGGGATCATCGCGGGCAATTTCGTCCAGCCTGGGCTTGATTGGCCGTGGTGGATCGCGATCGTCATCGGCCTGGCCGTGACGTGCGTGATCGGTTGGATCTATGGCCTGATCATCACCAAGCTGCGCCTGCCGGCATTCGTCGTTACGCTCGCCGGCTTCCTGTTCTACTTCGGGGTCATGATCATCCTGCTGGGCGCCAGCGGGAGCGTGCCGATCTCGAGCACGGTCCTCGTCAACCAGGAATTCCTGTACGGCATCGTCAACACCAACATCGATCCGACGCTCGGCTGGATCGGGCTCGTCGTGATCGTTCTCGTCCTGGGCGCCACGATCTGGCTGCGCGACACCGGCCGGCGCAAGAGCGGGCTGGTCGCCCCGCCCGTTGGCCTGACCGTGGCCAAGATTGCCTTCCTGGCCGGCGCCGGGATCGTCGTCGTTGCGATCTGCAACGTGAACCGGGGCACGTTCCTGCCGATCGCCGGCGTGCCCTGGGTCGTGCCGATCGTGCTGGCCGTCCTCGGCGTTTGGACGATCCTTCTCGAGCGGACCCAGTTCGGGCGGCACATGTATGCCGTCGGCGGCAACGCCGAGGCTGCCCGCCGGGCGGGCATCAGCGTCGACAACGTCCGGACGGTGGCCTTCATCCTGTGCGCCCTGACGGCCGGCATCGGCGGGGTCATCTACCTGTCCTGGCAGGGCGGCATCAGCACGAACATCAACGGTGGCCAGCTGGTCCTGTATGCGGTGGCCGCCGCGGTCATCGGCGGAACCAGCCTCTTCGGCGGCCGCGGCCGGGCCATCCATGGGGTGCTCGGCGGCCTGGTCATCGGGGCCATCTACAACGGGCTCTACCTGCTGGGCCTCGCGATCCAGTGGCAACTGATCGCGACTGGTCTGGTCCTGCTCGCCGCCGTCGCGGTTGACTCGCTCTATCGCCGGGGCGCCGGGGGCGTCGCCCGGGCCTGACCCGAGCATGACCCGAGCCGGGATGCCAGCCGCAACGGTCCAGCTCCACTTCCTGCGCCACGCTCATGCCGGCGATCCGGCCAAATGGCCGGGGCCGGACGATCTCCGGCCCCTGTCAGCCAAGGGCCGCCGGCAGGCGGAGTCGCTCGGCCGTCACCTCGACGGGCTGGGCCTGTCGTTCGACCTGCTCGTGAGCTCGCCGCTCGTCCGGGCGCGCCAGACCGCCGAGCTCGTCGGCGAGCGGCTCGGCCTGCCGGTCGTGATCGACGAGCGGCTTGCCGGCGGACTCGACGTGGCGGGCCTCGCCGCCATCCTGGCCGACCACGGCAATCCTGATCGGCCGATCCTGGTCGGCCACGATCCGGACTTCAGCAACCTCGTGACGAGCCTGACCGGCGCGCGGACGATCCCGATGCGCAAGGGGGCCTTCGCCCGGGTCGACGTCCGCCGCGCGATCGAGCCGGGCAGCGGGATCCTGGCCTTCCTGATCCCGCCCGAGCTGATCGCCAGCGCCTGAGGCGCTTACTTGATGCCGGCTGCCGCGCAGCGCGCGGCCAGGGCGGCAGGGCACAGCAGGGCAACCGTATCGGGACCGAAGAACAAGTCCTTCACGACCGAAGCCTCGATTGAGACGGTACCGGGGGCGCTGCCGTCGATGGTGACGGTGATCGGCGCCAGCAGGAAGGATGGAACGTCGGCCGTCCCGTTGTTGGTCGTCGCCGGGGCCGGCGTCACCTTGGCACCGAGGGCGGCGCAGGCGAGGTCGGCGGCCCGGATCGCCTCAGGTTGGACGGGCTCATAGACCGTCATCGACTGGCTGCCCGCGATGATCCGCTCAATCGCCGCGAGCTCGCGGTCCTGGCCGGGCACGGGGGCCGCCCCGGGATCGATGGCAGCCGCCAGCCCGGCGTCGTACCCGACGTAGGCATCGGGCTTCGAGCCCGGCGCCGTGAGCAGCCGGTCGTAGCTGATGACGTGGATGGCCCGGGCGGTGGCATCGCCGACGACCGAACCCATCGTCGAGCCGTCCGTCGCATCGAGAACCAGGACCCGGGCCCCCTTGGCGAGCTCCGCCTCGACCTGGAACTGCTGCATCGCTGGGTTGCCCTCCGCGTTCTGCGCGTCGACGGTGGCGTTGGGGCAGGCCTTGCTGAACTCGGCCTCGAAGAACGGGACGTCGGCAGCTTCATAGCGGGCGGCCTGCTTGTCCGGCAGGAGCAGGGCAACGATCCCGGTCGGGCCATGGTCGTCGACCGGCGTGGTCGTGAGCGGGCTGCTGCAGCCCACGGCGAGCAGCGTGGCTGTCAGGCCAAGAGCAGCGATCCTCCCGAAGCCCAGGCTCATCGGGCGGATTCTCCTTCATCCTCCGATGCGCCAGGGGAGGGATTGCGCGCAGCGACGTGGACCGCGCCCGGGACGCCTAGGGGTTGAGGTCCTCGATCTCGCCAGTCGACAGGAAGACGACATCCTCGGCGATGTTCGTGACCCGATCCCCGATGCGCTCGAGGTAGTGGGCCGCGAACAGGATCCGGGTCCCGCGGTCCACGTTGACCGGATCGGCGCGCATCAGCTCGAGGACGACGTCGAAGGTCCGGTGATACAGGTCGTCGATCAGGTCGTCGCCCTTGGCCACCTCGCGGGCGGCCGCCTCGTCGATGTCGACCAGGGCCCGCAGGATGCCGTGCACGGCGAGGGCCACCCGCTCGCCGATCTCGGGCAGGTCGATGTAGTTCTTGAGCGGCGGCTGGGGCGCCAGCTTGCGAGCCTGCTTGGCCACCGAGCCGGCATGATCGCCCATCCGCTCGAGCTCGTAGGAGACGTGGTCGAGGGCGATCAGGAAGCGCAGGTCGCGGGCGACCGGGGCCTGGGTGGCGATCGTCGTCGAGACCATCGTGGTCAGCTTGCGCTGCATCTCGTTGATCCGACCGTCGCCCCGGATGACCGCGGTGGCGGCATCGGCGTCGTGGGTGATCAGGGCGTCGAGCGAGGCCCGGATCTGCTCCTCGACCATCGCGCCCATCCGCAGGATGTTGTCCTTGATCTCGCGCAGCTCGCGATCGAGCCCCTCGCGCGACGGGTGGGGCAGGGGGCTCGTCGGTGATCCGCTCACCCGCGAGCCTTCGAGGATCTCGTCAATCTGACCGGCCATCGTCGTCTCCTCGCGGCTCAACCGAAGCGCCCGGACACGTAGTCCTCGGTCAGCTGGTTTTTCGGGTTCGTGAACAGTGTGCGGGTGTCGTCCAGCTCAACAAGATAGCCCGCCCGGTCCTCGCCCATGTTGAAGAAGGCGGTCCGATCGCTGACCCGCGCGGCCTGCTGCATGTTGTGGGTGACGATGATGATCGTGTACAACTCGCGCAGCTCGCGCATCAGCTCCTCGACGCGCAGGGTCGAGATCGGATCGAGCGCCGATGCCGGCTCGTCCATCAGGATCACCTCGGGCTCCGTTGCCAGGACCCGGGCGATGCACAGCCGCTGCTGCTGGCCGCCGGAGAGGGCCAGCCCGGACTTCCGGCGGAGGTCGTCCTTCACCTCGGTCCACAGGGCTGCCCGGGTCAGGCTGCGCTCGACGAGCTCGTCGAGCTGGGCGCGGTCCGAGGCCCCCCGGCGGCGCGGCCCGTAGGCCACGTTGTCGTAGATCGACATCGGGAACGGGTTGGGGCGCTGGAAGACCATGCCCACCCGCCGGCGGAGCTCGACGACACTGACATCCGGGTCCATCAGGCCGATGCCGTCGAGCCGGACCTGTCCGGTCACCCGGGCTCCCGGGATCAGGTCGTTCATCCGGTTGAAGCAGCGCAGGAACGTGCTCTTGCCGCTGCCCGATGGCCCGATCAGGGCCAGGATCGAGCGCTCGGGGACCTCGAGGCTGACGTCGCGCACGGCGAGCTTGGTCCCGTACGTGATGCTGACGGCTTCGGCGGCAACCTTGGGCATCGCCGCGACGCCCGCGACGTCCGGCGACCCCGTGCGGGCGTCGTCGGCCGTCCGCCCGGGCCCGACCGGCACGATCCGTGGCGGCAGGGTGGCCGGCGACGGGTCGATCGAGGCCTCGATCGGATCCTGCGCCCGGGTGGTCGTCGTCATCTCGTCTCCGGTGTTCATGCCGCGGTCAGACGGCGGGTCAGGATGCGGCCGAGGAAGCGCGCCCCCAGGTTGAAGATCAGGACGGAGCCGAGGAGCAGCGCCGAGGCGCCGTCGCCGATCTGCGCAGCGAACTGGCTCAGGCCTTCCGAGTTCGTCTTCCAGATGTAGACCGACAGCGTCGTCGCCGGCCGGAAGGGGCTCCACGGCGACTTCGGGTCGAAGATGTTCAGGTTGCCGAAGTTGTAGCCGGTGGGCGTCGACAGGCCAGCCGTGAAGAGCAGGGCGGCGGCCTCGCCGAAGACGCGCCCGGCGGTCAGGATGATCCCGGTCACGATGCCCGGGATCGCCAGCGGCAGCACGACATGCCGGATCGTCTGCCACTTGGTCGCGCCGAGCGCCAGGCTGGCGCTGCGCTCATCGGCCGGCACGGCCCGCAGGGCCTGCTCGCTCAGGCGGGCCATCAGGGGCAGGTTGAAGAGGGTCAGGGCGAGGGCGCCACCGAGCGCCGTGAATCCCCAGTGGGTGAGATTGACGAAGGCGATCAGCCCGAACAGGCCGACGACGATCGAGGGCACCGAGCTGATCGCCTCTTCCGCGAAGCGGATCGTGTCCGTGACCCGGTTGTCGCCGGCGTACTCCGACATGTAGATCCCGGCGAGGATCCCCAGCGGAACGGCAATCAGCATCGCCAGGACGAGCATGTACACCGAGTTCCAGAGCAGCGGCCCGACCCCGCCGAGCTCCGTATCGCTCGGGTCGCCGAAGATGAACGAGGGCGAGACGACGCCGATCGAGGCGATGACGAAGTGCAGGATGATCGCGCCGAGGAGGAGCAGGACGAAGCCGCCCAGCGCCCATAGCACGACGGTGGCGGCCCGGTCGGCGACGATCGTCCGGCCCGAGGTTCCGCGCAGGGCGCCGCGCGCCTGGCTCGGTGCGCTCATCGCCGGCCGCCCGAGCGGTTGAGCTTCCTGATCAGGAGCACTGCGATCATCGAGATCGCCAGCAGGATCAGGCCCATCGTCCAGAGGACGTTGTTGTCGGGCGCGCCGAAGACCGTGTTGCCCATATCCAGGGTGATCTGGCTGGTGAGCGTCGTCATCGGCTGGGTGAGGCTGGTGGGCATCGTCGGCCGGTTGCCGATCACCATCTGGACCGCCAGTGCCTCGCCCGCCGCGCGGGTCAGGCCGAGGACGATTGCCGTGAGCGTGCCCGCCCGGGCAGCCGGCAGCAGGATGTGCCGGATCGTCTGCCAGCGGGTCGTGCCGAGGGCCAGGGAGCCGGTCCGCAGGTCCTGCGGGACGGCCCGGAACGCGTCGTAGGTGATCGTCGTGATCGTCGGCAGGATCATGATCGAGAGGACCAGCGAGCCCGCGAACCAGCTGAAGCCCAGGGTGAAGCCGAGGCCGTTCAGATTCGTGCGCAGGAACGGGACGAGGATCGTCAGGCCAAGCCAGCCCCAGACCACGCTCGGGATGCCCACGAAGATCTCGAGCGCGGGCTGGACGACGGCCCGCGCCCAGCGTGGCGCAACTTCCGAGAGGAACAGGGCCAGGCCGATCGACAGCGGTGCCGAGATGAGCACCGCCACCCCGGTCACGCCGATCGTCCCGGCGACGAACGGGAGGACCCCGAAGCTGATCGGCGCGTCCTGGGGCGACCACGTGGTGCTGATGACGGAACCGATCGGGTAGCCGTTCTGGACGAAGAGCTGGACACCCTGCCAGGCGATGAACCCGAGCAGGACGAAGACGATCGCGACCATGGACGCGGCGGCCAGGAAGACGACTCGCCGGGGAAGGTCGAGGCGGTCGCGGAGCGCCGGCCGGACGTGCAGGCCCGCGAGTCCCGCTGCCTCGCCGACGACGGCCATCTCAGTGAGCTCCGTGCTGGCTGGTCATGTCATTGCGCTCCACGCCGTAGAGGATATGGATACGGGTCGAGGTCCGGTGCCGGGCAGCTGGGCCACGGCCACCGAACCTCGGGGATCGGCCGGCTTCGGCCGGCCGGCCGGTCGTCTAGGGGTTGACGGGAGCGTAGAACTGGGCGGGGATCAGGCCCTTCTGGACCGCATCGCTGAGCATGTAGTCCAGGAAGGCCTTGGTCAGGCCGGTCGGCTGGCCCTTGGTGTACATGTGGCCGACGGCGTTGAGCTTGTAGACACCGCTCGCCATGTTGGCCACCGTGGCGTCCACCCCGTCGAGCTGGAAGCCGACGAGATTGGCCTTGGCGGTTCCCTGGTAGTAGGCGAACCCGATGACGCTGATGCTGCCCGGCGTGGCCTGCACGGAGGTGGTCACTGCGCCGTTCGAGTCTTCGGTCAGTGCCTGGCCGTTGGCCTCGCTCGCTCCGCCGAGGACGATCTGCTTGAACGTCGCTCGCGTGCCCGAGCTCGTCGGGCGGAGGATGAGCACGATCGGCAGGTCCGGGCCGCCAACCTGCTTCCAGTTGGTGACCGCGCCGGTCCAGATCTGCTTGTTCTGGTCCGTCGTCAGGTTGGTGACCCCGGTGACGTCCTTGTTGGCCACGACGATCCAGCCCTGCTTGGCGACCGGGTGGTCGACGAGCGTGGCGGCGTCGGGCGTCGCGAGCTTCGATTCCGCTGTGACGTCCGAATCGCCGATGTTCGCCGCGCCCGAGGCGACCTGGGTCAGTCCGGTGCCCGATCCGCCGCCGTTGACGGTGACCGTCGCGGCGGGACATGCGGCGACATACGCCTTGCCGGCTGCATCGACGAGGGGCTGGAGGGCGGTCGAGCCCACGGCGGTGATCGTCCCGCTGGCGCAGGCCGGCGCAGCGAACGAGCCGCCGGCCGGCGCAGCGCTCGATGCGGAGCTTGCCGCAGGGGGCGTGGTCGCGGCGCTCGAGCAGGCGGCAATTGCCAGCGTGGCGGCCATGGCCAGGACGCCAAAGCGTCGAATCCCGATAGTCAACGTGGTTCCTCCTCAGCGGGGCTGGACACAGGCACCCCGAACCTTCCCTGACCACAGCCTCGGTGCCCGCCGTCAACAGTCGGTTGCCGCGTTGTTAACAGTCCGGCGGGCGGCTCCGGCCAGCCGTGCCGGTCAGCCCGCCCGGGATCCCGGCCGGCCGTATGATCGGGACATGGCCTCCCAGCCGGCCCGTGCGCCGGGCCCCGATCTCCGACATGGCCTGCTGATCGTCGCCGAGGGCCTCGACGGATCCGGCAAGTCCGCGACGCTTGAGGCTCTTGCCCGGTGGCTCGAGCGCCAGGGCCGGAAGGTTCGGACGGTGGCCTGGGAGCCGTCCCGCCTCGTCGGTCGGGCCGCCGCCGATCCACGATCCCGGGTCGCGCTCACGCCCCGCGTCGCGGCCCTTCTCGCCGCCGCCGACGCCCAGCGCCGAATCGGGC
>JANWLH010000077.1 GCA_025450915.1 Candidatus Limnocylindrales bacterium
CCGCGCCCACGCTCGAATCACGTGTGAAACGGCGCCGCGGAGTCCCCGAGAGGCTCGTGGGAGGCCTTGGCGGCCCACCTTGTGCTCGCAATGCCCATGCACCGAGCGCGTCACGCCTTGAGGCCGAATCCGCGGAGAGGAAAGCCCTGCGCCTCGCGCGCCGGGCACTCCTCGGGACCATTTCAGGGGGAAAAGTTCGGAGCGGCCCTCCGAAGAGAACCGCTCCGATGCTGTCCCGGTGAAGGTGTCCGCCGAAACGGACTCTTCTGCCACGCTGTAAGGGCATCTATCACGTCGGCTGCACCGACTACCCTGACCCTACCTACCCATGACCTTGCAGCTGGGGCAGCTGGCTGCTTGCGCAGCAACGAGAGCATACCTGAATCGGCCCCCGGAGCCAAGAGTTTCGTCACAAACCTCGGTGAAAATTCCTTAACCTTGGCTTGGCGCGATCGCAATCGAGGTGATCGCCACCGGCTCGTTGGGCAGGTCGCGGCTGTTTCGAGGCGCCGAGACGATCTTGTCGGCGACGTCCATGCCCTTCGTGACCAGGCCGAAGAGCGTGTAGTTCTTGGGCAGCTTGCCGGTCAGGTCCGCGACGCAGATGAAGAACTGGGAGCCGTTCGTGTTCGGTCCCGCATTGGCCATCGCCAGCGCCCCCCGGACATAGTCGCCCTGGACCTTCTCGTCCTCGAACGTGTAGCCGGGGCCGCCGGTCCCCACCCGGCCGGCGTCGAGGCTGGCCTTCTTGCCGAACTTGCCGTCCCCCGCCTGGATCACGAAGCCGGGGATCACGCGGTGGAAGATCACGCCGTCGTAGAAGCCCTCGCCGGCGAGCTTCTTGAAGTTCGACGTCGCCTTCGGGGCACTGTCGTCATAGAGCTCGATGGTGATGTCGCCGAGGTCGGTTCCGATCGTGGCGGTGCTCATGGCTGCTCCTTGTTCAGGGTCCGACGGTGACCGTGGTCATCGGGACGGGATCGATGGCCTGGTTGTTGGGATCACCGGTATTGGGCATGGCGGCGATCGCGTCGACGACGTCCATCCCCGACGTGACCGTACCGATGATTGCGTAACCATATTGGTTCGAGAGGCTGAGCGACGTCCCCGCTGAATCGGCGAGGACGATGAAGAACTGCGAATCCTCGGAGTGGGCGGCGGGCGTCCGGGCCATCGCGACCGTGCCCCGGACGTAGTTCGTGCGCAACGGATCGTCGGCGATCGTGTAGCCGAGGTTGCCGCTGCCGACCTGGCTGGCGTCCGAAGCCGAGAGCTTGCCGTCGGCACCAACCCGGCCGAACTCGCCGTCACCACCCTGGATCACGAAGCCCGGCACGAGCCGGCTGAAGACGACTCCGTTGTAGTAGCCGCAGCCGGCCAGCGCGACGAAGTTGCCGGTGGCGATCGGCGCCGTGGCCGCGTCGACCTTGATGACGATCGCACCCTTCGGCGTGGTGATCGTCACGGTCCGGGTCTGGCCGGCCGCGAGCGCCGCCGGCTGGCTCGTGGGACAGGCCGCGAGGCTCGTCGAGCGCGTCGCCCCCGGTGGCTGGCCTCCGCCGATCGGCAGGCCGCCTGCGACACAGCCGGCGAGCATGACGGCGAGCAGCGCGAGAGCGACGGCCCGGGCGGGGAACGCCGAGCGGCCGTGCTCGGCGGGGACTGGCATCAGGCGGCGGCCTCGCGTGCGGCTTGGTAGTCGACCGCTCCGGACAGGAGCGCCTCGCCCAGAATGATGCCGCTCACGCCGGCATCGCGCAGGCGGGCGATCCCGGCCAGGTCGCGAACCCCGCCCGCCACGAAGAGGTCGATGTCGTGGTCCCGGACGAGGCGGCCGAGCAGGGCCGCGTTCGGCTCCGAGCCGCCGTGGCCGAGGACGAACCGCCGGACTCCGCGACCGATCAGCTCACCGACGAGCTCGTCGAGTGTCGGAATCCCGGCCCGCCGCCAGGGGAACGCGGCGAATCGCTCGGGTCGGGGATCGAGCCCGACGGCCAGCCAGTCCCCGGCGACCTCGATCGCATCGCGCAGCAGGTCGGGCTCCTCGACGACGCTCATCGCCAGGACGACCCGGGTCGCTCCCGCGGCGAACGCCAATCGGATCTGGTCGGGGCCTTCGACACCGCCGGCCAGCTGGAGGGGCGTGGCGACGCGGGCCGCGACCAGGCCCACGGCCTCGAGGTTGACCGGCTGGCCGCTCCGGGCACCGTCGAAGTCGACCAGGTGGATCAGCGCTGCGCCCTGCTCGACGAAGTGGCTGGCGATCCGCTCGGGCCGGTCGGTGGGCGCCCCGACGCCGGTCGAGGCGCCCGGCCAGAAGACGATGCGCGACCGTCCGCCCTCGAGGTCGATCGATGGAATGACCTGCACGTTGCCGACCGGCCGGAATCAGGCCGGCGCCGGGCCGCCTTCACCGGCGAACCGTCGGCGGTGGAAGCTGATCGGCAGGCTGCCGTTGTTGAGCAGGGTGTCGTGGAACCGGCGCAGGCTGAAGGCATCGCCCTGCTTGGCGCGCTCGTCTGCCCGCAGCTGGAGGAGGAGGACCTTGCCGAGCAGGTACGAGAGCTGGTAGGTGGGGGTGTGGGTGTAGCGCCGAACCTCGGCCCGGGCGTTGGCGCGCTCGAAGCCGGTCTGCTCGACGAGCCAGGCCTCGGCTTCCTCGACGCTCATCTCGCCGCGGTGCATCCGGATGTCCAGGATGATCCGGCAGGCCCGCCAGATGGCGTCGGTGTGCATGCTGAGGCGGAACTTCGGGCCGGCCTCGAAGCCTTCCTCGCGCATCATCTGTTCGGAGTACATCCCCCAGCCCTCCACGAACTCGGGGGCCTGGGTGGTCAGCCGGGTGAGGCTCGGGTGCTTGCCGGCCACCGACAGCTGGAGGTGGTGCCCGGGGTATGCCTCGTGGATGCTGGTGTTGCTGATCGAGCTCCAGTTGTGCTCGCGCATCGCGCCCGGGTCGCCATCGACCGACGGGGTCACGATGTAGATGCCCTGCGGATTCGTGTCGAACTTCGGAGCGTCGAAGTAGGCGGCAAAGGGCATGACCCGCCGGAGGTACTCGGGGGTCGGCACCACCTCGATCCGCTCGTCGTCGGGGATGCTCACGATGTCGTGCTCGATCAGGTGGGTCCGGGCCCGGAGCATCGCGTCGCGATAGCCGTCGAGGGCCCGTTCGAACGTCTCCGGATGGTCGTCCTTGAGGCGGTCGATGACCAGCGCTTCGGCGGCGTTCGGATCGACTTCCCGGGCGGCCGCGGTCCGGGCGGCACGCTGGAGTGCGAGCTGCTCGTAGCCGATCTCGAGGATGTCGTCGGCATCGAGGCCGTCGAAGGCTCGCCGGGCGACCAGCTCGGCGTAGCGCTCGCGGCCGAGCGGCCAGTCGTCGACGGCCGTGGCCAGCGTCTCGCGCAGGAACCCCTCGTAGTCGGCCACCGCGACCTTGGCCCGATCGGCCGCGCCGCGCAGGCGGCGCTGGTCGGCATCGGGCAGGCCACTGCCGGCGGCGACCATCTCGTCGAAGAACGCGGGCATCTCCTCGGCCGACTCGAGCTCGAGCTCCTGCCACAGCCGGACCTGGGGCAGGGTGGACCGGGTCCGATGCTCCGCCAGGAAGCGGGGGATCGCCTCGAGCCGGCTGGTGATCGAGGCGAGGCGTTCGGCGAGTGGCGCGAAGTCGCGGGCGAACAGGCCGAAGAGCGGGTCGCCGATCGCGTCCATCGCCGTCGAGCGGCGCTCCCAGAGGCGCTGTCGTTCGAGGTCGAAGAGCTCGAGCCGGAGATTGTGGATCTCGATGTCGCGCTCGAAGCGGACCTCCGGCGACAGCGCATCCGTGTCGAGCGCCGCGATTCTCGACAATTGCCGGCGAGCCTGGGCGACCTGGTCCTCGATCGCCTCGCGGCTGCCATCGGGGAGTCGATGGTCCTCGGTGTGGATGCCCAGGAAGGTCGCCGCGTCCGGGTGGGCGACGATCGAGCGCCGGAAGTTCTCCTCGACCAGGTCGTAGAACCGCTGATCGAGGTGACCCTCGGTCGCGGCGGGTGCCGGGCGGCTGAGCGGGAACGCCTCCAGGTCCAGGGTCAGGCGCCGACCGGCAGGCGGGTCCGGCCGGCCATCTCGTGGAGGACGTCGCTGGCCGCCCGGATGATCGTCGTCACGTCGCCAGCGCTGACGTCGTGATGGGTGGCGGCGCGGATCGCGCCGTGGGGATACTCGACCATCAGGATGTTGCGGACCTTGAGCCGCTCGAGGAACGCCGCCCGGTCGCCGCGGACCTTGAAGAGCACGAAGTTCGTCCGAACCCGGGTGGGGTCGAGCCGGCCGGGCGTCGGCTGGGCGATTCCGCCGGCCGAGATGATTCCGTCCAGCTCGGCAAGGCCCTCGGCCAGCCGGCGGGCGTTGGCATGGTCGTCGGCCAGCCGCTCGATCATCCCATCCGGGCCGTCACTCAAGGCAACCAGGCCGGCAGCGGCCAGGATCCCGACCTGGCGGAGCCCGCCACCGACGAGCTTGCGGGCGCGGCGCGCTCGCCAGATGAAGTCCTTCGACCCGACGACGATCGAGCCGACCGGGCAGCCCAGCCCCTTGGACAGGCAGAAGGTCACCGAATCGGCCGGACCGGCCAGGGCCCGGGCAGTCACGCCCTGGGCAACCACGGCATTGAAGAAGCGGGCGCCGTCGACATGGAGCGGGACGCCGCGCTCGTGGGCGATCGCCGCGACCGTCGCCGTGTACTCGACGCTCAACGGCTGGGCCATCGAATGGGCGTGGGTGTTCTCGAGCGACACCAGGCCGGTGATCGGCTCGTGGGGGTCGCTCGGATCGCGGAAGGCGTCGGCGATCTCGGCCGGGTCGAGGGTCCCGTCGGGCCGCTCACGCAAGCCGCGGATGGAGGTCCCGACGATCACGGCGTGGCCGGCGGCCTCGTCGACGATCATGTGGCTCTCCGACGGGGCGATCGTCTCCTGGCCCCGGGCGAGGTGGGCCAGCTGGGCGACGAGATTGCCCTGGGTGCCCGAGGTCACGAACAGGCCGGCTTCCTTGCCGAGCATGTCGGCCGCGCGCCCTTCGAGGGCGATCACCGTCGGATCGTCGCCGAAGACATCGTCACCGACCTCGGCAGCCGCCATCGCCCGGCGCATCGCGTCGGTCGGCCGGGTGACGGTGTCGGAACGAAGGTCGATCAGGCTCATCGCGGCCGAGTCTAGCGCCTCGCCCTGATCGGCGAGGTGCTATCCTTCCGGCTCGCCGCGGACCCGTGGTGTAGCGGCCCAACATGCCAGCCTGTCACGCTGGAGATCGCCGGTTCGAATCCGGTCGGGTCCGCCATCTCCGAATATCCCGACGCCCCGTCCGCCGCCCGGACGGGGCGTTCTCCTGCCCGTGTCAGAATGCGCGGCAATGACGATTCCGCCGCGACGAAACGATCACGGACGGCGGGATCACGCTCGGCCGATTCGGCCCGCGTCCCGGGCGCGGAATGTCGGCGGCGGGCGGCGCCGCGGGGGCTGGGGCGGACCGTCGGTCACCTGGGTCGCGGTCGTCACGATCGCCCTCGCCAGCCTCGCGACCATTGCGATCCTGCTCGGCTCGCCGAAGTCGACGACGCCCACCGGCGTGAGCCCATCGGGCGCCTCGCCGGGGATCGCCGGCACGTCGGGCGAACCGAGCGCAGCCCCCAACGGATCCCTCCCGCCGCCGACGTTCGGATCGACCGGGCCTGGCGCCTCCGCCCCGGGCAACGGCCCGATCGGCACCGTTCCGATCGTGCCCGTCGTCGACTTCCGCTCGACGCTCCTGTCGGTGACGATCACCGACGTCCGCTCGATCCTCAACGGACACCAGGCGACGTTCACGAGCCTCGAGCTCGTGGCGGGGGACGCGGACCCGATTCTCGCGGCAATCGGCGTGGACCGGCCGGACGTCCCGTCGCGGCTGATCCTCGCCCCGACGATCGCCGCCCTCGACAAGGACCTGGCCGCCCATTCGGATCGGCTGGCCTTCATTCGCGCGGACAGCGTCACGCCGTCCGTGCGCGCCGTTGGCTGGGGGAACGCCGAGCTGTTCGGTGTCGGCCGCGTGAAGACTGCCGCGGGCTGGAAGCTCAACGCGTCCCTGCCGACCAGGGTCGGCTCGACGCCGGCATTCAACCCGGCCAAGGTCTGGACCATGGTTGCGGGCGGCGACATCATGCTCGACCGCGGCGTCGCCAAGGAGGTCACGCTCGACAAGAAGGGCGTCGACTTCCCATTCAGCGGCGGGACGGCCAAGATCACCGGCCGGCACTGCTGCTCGTCGCTCGGCTGGCCCACGGTTGTCGCCGTCCGGACCGGCAGCGCGGGAGCGGTCCGGAGCCTCCTCCAGGGTGCCGACCTGGCCGTCGCCAACTTCGAGAACCCTGCCCCGGATGCCTTCAAGTACCACACCCAGGGGACGGTCTTCTCGGCCAACCCGAAGCTGATCGCCGGCCTCAAGGACGCCGGGATCGACTACGTCTCGCTCGGCAACAACCACATCGGCGACGCCGGCCCAACCGGCCTGCTCCAGACGCTGGCCAACCTCGACAGGTACGGGATCCGGCACAGCGGCGCGGGCAAGAACCTGGCCGCCGCGCGAACGCCGGCGATCATGACCGTTGACGGCGTCAAGGTGGCGATCCTGTCGTACGACACGATCGCCAAGTACTACGCGGCCGGTCCGAACAAGCCGGGCAGCGCCCAGCTCTCGGCACCGGTCGTGAAGGCGGATGTTGCCGCGGCGCGCAAGGCCGGTGCCCAGCTGGTCATCGTCTATCCCCACTGGGGGACCGAGTACTCTCCGCGGCCCTTCTCGGCGGAGCAGAGTCTCGCCCACGCCGTGATCGACGCCGGCGCCGACATGATCATCGGGAATCACGCCCACTGGGTGGGCGCGATGGAGATCTACAAGGGCCACCCGATCTGGTACGCCCTGGGCAACTTCGTCTTCGACCAGACCTGGTCCGAGCCGACGAGCGAAGGCCTCCTTCTCGACCTGACCTTCGACGGTAGCCAGCTGATGCAGGCGCGACTCCAGCCGACCGTGATCCTCGACGGCGCCCAGCCGAACCTGCTGAACCCGGCCACCGACGGACGAGTCGTCCTGGGCCAGCTCTACGACGCCTCGGGCAAGATGCTCCCGTGGTGATCGAGGCCGGAAGGCCCAGTCCTAGCTGACGCCGAGCAGGCCTGAGAAGAGATCGGTCTCGGGTGCGGTCGCCGGAACGCGGGTCTCGCGGAGGACGTAGGACTCGGTCGACCAGGCATCCTTCCAGCCGTCGAGGCCCATCTGCATGAAGGGCGACTCGGAGCTGATCTGGGTCACGTGGCGCTGGATGGCGGCCCACTTCTGGTCCATGTACGGGCTGATGTCGATCCTGGTCGTGATCGACTCTTCGGGCACCGTGGCCTTGGCGATGAACGCCTCGTGCTCGGCGAGCTGCTCTGGCGTCGCGTCTTCGGGCGGCAGCCAGAAGCTGCGCCGGCCGAGGGCCGCCATCCGCTCGTTCATCGTGTCGCGCAGCTTGCGGGACATCGCCTGCTCGTAGAGCTTCGATGGTGCCCATGGCTCGACGCCGTCGCCCAGCTGCTCCGGATAGGCCTTGGCGTCGCCGGCCCGCTCGAACGCACCGACGGCGACGAGGTGGGTCCGGATGTGGTCGGGATGGCCGTACCCGCCGAAGTCGTTGTAGGTGGTCATCACGTCGGGCTGGATCGTGCGCACGAGCCAGACCAGCCGGCCGATCGCCTCGTCGAGATTGGCCTGCCAGTAGTTGCGCGGATCGCGATTGCCCGGGTCGCCCATCATCCCCGAGTCCTTGTAGCCGAGGTTCTCCCACTCCGTCACGCCCAGCTCGCCCATCGCCGCCTCGAGCTCGCCCGCCCGGATCTCGCCCAGGCGGCGGTGATTCTCGGGGGTGTCCATCTCGGGGACGACGATCTCGCCGAGCTCGCCACGAGTACCGGTGACCAGGACGACGCGGTGACCCTCGGCGACAGCTTTGGCCATCGTCCCGCCGGTGCCGATCGTCTCGTCGTCGGGGTGGGCGTGGACGGTCATCAGGGTCAGCTTGTGGTCGTTGCTCATGCACGCATCGTAGATGAGAACGCCGTTCGCGGCGTCCCGGACCGCTCTACCCTGTCCGCGATGGCCATCGACGGTCCCGATCCGGCACCCACCTCGTCGCCCGACCCGGGGCTCCCCGCGCCGGGGCCGCTGGCCGGGATCCTGGTCGTCGACTGCTCGACCGTTCTCGCCGGTCCCTACTGCACGATGCTCCTGGCCGACCTCGGCGCGGAGGTCATCAAGGTCGAGCCGCCCGAAGGTGACGGGACGCGTGCCTGGGGCCCGCCGTGGGTCGCGGCCGGGCGGCTCGGTCCGGACGATCCGGGGGTCGCCGCCTATTACCTTGCGATCAACCGCAACAAGCGCAGCATCCGGCTCGACCTGCGGACATCGGCCGGCGCCGAGGTCCTGCGCGGGCTCGTCGCGCACGCCGACGTCCTGGTCGAGAACTTCCGGGCCGGCAGCTTCGAACGTCTGGGCTTCGCCGATTCGGTCCTGGCAGCCCTAAATCGCCGGCTCATCCACCTGGCGATCAGCGGCTACGGGACGACCGGGCCGGATGCCGGCAGACCGGGCTACGACTTCGTGATCCAGGCCATCGCCGGGCTGATGTCGATCACCGGGATGGCCGACGAGGACGGCGGCGGCCCGACCAAGGTGGGCGTTGCGATCGCCGACGTCGTGACCGGCCTCCTCGGCTCCGTGGCAATCCTCGCCGCGCTCGAAGGCCGGGGTCGGATCGACTCGCCGGCTCACGACCGGGGCCAGCGGATCGACCTGTCGCTCTTCGAATCGAGCCTGGCGATGCTGATCAACCAGGCCCAGAACGCCTTCGCGACGGGACATTCGCCCGGCCGGCGGGGCAATGCCCACCCGAACATCGTCCCCTACGAGACGTTCGCCACGGCCGACGGGCAGATTGCCCTGGCCGTGGGCAGCGAGCGCCAGTGGGCGAGGTTCTGCGCCTGCCTGGGCGTTTCAGCGCTCGCGACCGATCCGCGGTTCGCGGCGAACGGCGATCGGGTGGCGAATCGCGGCGAGCTTCGGCCGATCCTGGCCGCGCAGCTCGCCGGCGCGCCGACGAGCACCTGGCTCGAGCGGCTCGAGGCGGCCGAGGTTCCCTGCGGTCCGATCCAGGGGGTCCTCGAGGCGCTCGAATCCGGGCAGGCCAGGGCCCGCGAGATGAATGTGGA
>JANWLH010000078.1 GCA_025450915.1 Candidatus Limnocylindrales bacterium
TCCCGGGCCTGCAGGTCCTTGCGCGGGGCGTGTACCCAGTACAACAGAACGGCCGTTTCGAGGCCGGGTGTGAGTCGCCGCTCGCCCGCGGCCTGTGATTTCGTCCCGAGCCACGCTCAGCTCGGGATGAAACGAGCCGCAGCGCGTCGACCCAGCCTCGATCGGGTCCTCGAAATCGCGGTTCTGTTGTACTGGGTACACGCGTCAGCAGTTCCACCGTCGACTTGGGACGAATGCCGGCACCAGGCGCGCTATGGCGATCCCGGGCTCCCGACGGATCTGGGAACGGCCCGGGCGCTTGCGATTCGTGCTTGGCGGCCGCGGGAGCGCAGCCGCTTGACCCCAAACATGGGTCGAACCTGGACATACCGCAGCGCCTGGCAGCGACATTCGTCCGAACCGTGCGCTGGCCGCTGAGCCACGCCCACGGCCACTCCCCGGGCCTACGTGGCGAGGATTCGCGCCGGGTTCAGCACCGTCATCTGGTGGATCGCCGATTCGGGCACGCCCGCGGCCCGGAGCCGGGGCAGGAACGTCTCGAAGAGGTGGACATAGCCGTTGCCGCCATAGGCCGTGAGCTGGCTGTTGTGGCAGACGTCCTGGCTCAGCAGCAGGCGATCGACGTGGCCGCGGTCGATCAGCTCACGGGCCAGGTCGACGATGCGTGGCTCGCCGTGACGCTCCATCGGCGTGAAGCTCATCCCGAGGAAGTCGAACTCGAGGTTCGCGCCGCGCCGGATGATCTCGAGGTAATGCTCGAGGACCGGGTATGAGTCGGCGTGGCCGATCACGACCCGCGCCGGATCGACGCCCTCGTCCTCGAACACCCGTAGCTGGGCCAGGCCGACCGGCGACATGACCGAGTGGGTGGTGATCGCCAGGCCGGTCCGGCGCGCGGCCCGGCCGGCCGCCCGGTGGACCCGCTCCTCGAGGGCGGTCAGCCAGGGCTTGTCGGTGCCGATCTCGCCGATGATCCCCGGCCGGACGTCGGTGCCGTCGACGCCACCGTCGATGCCCGCCACGAGCTCGTCGGCGAGGTCGTCGACCGAGCGCCGATCGATCAAGGCCTCGGCCGGGTAGTACGCCGTGCGGTACCAGCCCGTGCCCATGACGATGTGCAGGCCGGTCGCCTCGGCGTAGCGCCGGAGTCGCAGGGGGTCCCGGCCGACACCGGGCAGGGTCAGGTCGACCAGCGTGCCACCGCCGGCCGCCCGGTACGCCGCCAGCTCGGGCACGAGCAGACCGTCGTCGGGCGTCAGCTCCCAGTAGTCCCAGCGATCGGGGATCTGCCAGAGCTGGATCCCGGTGTGCTCGTGGGGCAGGACGAAGCCCAGCTCGGCCGCCGGCACCCGCCCGCCAACCGTCTGGACGTGGCCCGTCGGAACGCGCTCGGTAGACATCGACCGGAGTCTAGCCGAGCCTCGATGCGCTCCGACCGCCGTAGAATGCGCATTCCGCACCGAGGCCGGCAAGAATGCCGGCCGGAAGAAAGGCCTGGGATGTTCACCCGCTGGGGAGCTTTCGTCTACCGGTTCCGCCGGGTCTTCGCCGGCGGCGCCGTGGCGTTCGCCCTCGTCATGGCCTTCTTCGGCGTCAACGCCTCGAGCCACCTGAGCTCGGGCGGCTGGCTCGACACGACGTCGGAGTCGGCGAAGGTCGACGAACGCCTGGCCGCGGAGTTCGGGGGCGGCAAGAGCAGCATCATCGCCCTCTTCCGGTCGACGACGAGCGGCGACGCGACCTCGCCGGCGTTCGAGGCGGCGATCGCCCAGACCGTCGCGCCGCTGGCCGTCGACCCGGATGTCAGCGGGATCGTCGGCTTTGCCCAGACGAAGGACGCCCGGTTCGTCAGCTCGAACGGCAGCGCCACGTACGTCGTCATCCAGCTGAATGCCACCGACGAGCAGTCCGTTGACCTCGTCGCCGGGATTCGGGCCAAGCTCGTCGCTCCGGCCGGGTTCAGCTACCAGCTGACCGGCTACGGGCCGATCACCAGGGACGCCGCGGTCCTCTCCGAGCAGGACCTGGCGCGGGCCGAGACGGTCTCGCTGCCGATCGTCGCGCTCATCCTGATCTTCGTCTTCGCCTCGCTCGTCGCCGCGGCGATGCCCCTGCTCGTGGCCGGGCTGGCCATTCCGACGACGCTCGGGCTGATCTACTTCGTCAGCCGGCAGATCGAGATGAGCGTCTACGTGATCAACATCGCGACGATGCTCGGCCTGGCCCTGTCGATCGACTATTCGCTGTTCATGGTCAGCCGCTTCCGCGAGGAGCTGGCCAAGGGCCGGTCACCGGGCGAGGCGGTCGAGAAGGCCGTGGCCACGAGCGGCAAAGCCGTCGCCTTCTCGGGCTTCGCGGTGGCGATCGGCCTGTCGGGATTGCTGCTCTTCAAGTCGAGCGCGATCAGCTCGATCGGCGTCGCCGGCTCGCTGGTCGTCATCGGAACCCTTGTCTACGCGCTGACGTTCCTGCCGGCGACGCTCGGGATGCTCGGGCCGCGAGTCAACTCGCTGAGCCTCGGTGGCCTGTTCCGGCGTCTCGGCTGGCGGCCGAACCCGTCGGGTGGCCATCGCTGGGAGCAGGTCGCCCGGGTCGTGATGCGCCGGCCGTTCTTCGTGCTCGTGCCCGTGCTGGCGGTCCTGTTCCTCGTCGGATCACCGTTCTTCCGGCTCGTCCAGGGCGTCCCTGACGCCTCGATCTACCCGCCGGGCATGGAGAGCCGCGACGCGTACATCGCCCTCCAGACCGAGTTCCCGACCGGTGAGACGACGCCGATCGTCGTTCTCGCGACCGTCCAGGGTGATCCGGGCTCGGCGGCCAACGCGACGGCCCTGGCGACCTACGCGGCGAGCCTGGCCAAGCTCGACGGAGTGACCCGCGTCGAGAGCCCGTATTCGCTGACCGACCCGACAACCGGCGCCGCCCTGTCACCGGCCGAGGTCGGCCAGGTCTACGCATTGCCGGCCGCGAGCCGGCCGCCGGCGGTCGAGGCCGCGATCAGCGCGCTCCAGCAGGCCTACGTCCGCGACGGGACGGTCCGGCTCAACGCGATCAGCAAGCTCGATCCGGCATCCCCCCAGGCGACGTCGATGGTGCCCACGATCCGGGCGATTCCGGCCGGCGCGGGAATCACCACGATCGTCGGCGGTGAGTCGGCGATCGGCCACGACTTCCTCGTCGCCCAGGGTGAGCGGATGCCCTTCGCCATCGGGCTGACCCTGATCGCGAGCGCGATCGTCCTGTTCCTCCTGTTCGGGTCGCTGGCGATCCCGCTCAAGGCGGTGATCATGACCCTGCTGTCGATCAGCGCCAGCTTCGGGGCGCTCGTCTGGATCTTCCAGGACGGCAACCTCAGCAACGTCCTCCATTTCACGCCGTTGCCGTACACCATTGCCGGCAACCCGATCATCATGTTCAGCGTGATCTTTGGCCTGTCGATGGACTACGAGGTCCTCCTGCTCTCGCGGATCCAGGAGGCGTATCGGCGGACGCGCGACAACACCACCGCCGTGGCCGAAGGGCTGGCCCGGACGGCCGGCGTGATCACCGGTGCGGCGCTGATCATGGTCAGCGTCTTTGCCTCGTTCTCGCTGGCCGACACGATCACGATCAAGTCGATCGGCGTCGGGATGGCGATCGCGGTCCTCCTTGACGCGACGATCGTGCGGGTCCTGCTGGTGCCGGCCACGATGCGCCTCCTCGGCCATTGGAACTGGTGGGCGCCCGGGCCCCTCCAGCGGTTCGCCGATCGGCTCGGCTTCGACCACGTCGAGGATCCCGAGCCCGTCCTGGAGTCCGGTCCGACCCTCGGTGGCGCGGTCGGATGAGCCAGACCTTCCAGCCCGACGATCCGAACCGCTTCCGGCCGCCGGCGGCGTCGGGCTTCGTGCGCGGCTGGACCTGGAGCCAGGATCCGCGGCCGGGCCTGCCCTGGATCGGGCTTGTCCTCGTGCTCTTCGGGGCATTGCTGCTGGTCGGCGAGGTCGTCCCCGGGTTCCATGTCGCGGGTCCGGCCCTCGGAGTCGCCGCCGGCCTGGCCTTCCTCGTGGCCTGGATCTCGAACCGCGGCCGCTGGGGCCTCTATCCCGGGATCTTCGTCCTGGCCATCTCGCTGCCTGGCTTCCTGATCGATCTCGGCGTCCTGCACGACGCGCCGGGCTGGACGACGCTCTTCCTGGGCATCGGCCTGGTGATCGTCGCGATCGCCCGGCTGGCCGGACATGGCGGCGTGGGCTGGCAGGCGATCCTCGGCGGATTGCTCGTCCTGGGCGGTGGCGACGATGTCGCGAGGACGCTCGCGCCGAACGTCCCGAGCCTGGACGCGATCGTCTTCCCGGTGCTGATCCTGGCCGTCGGACTGGTGATCCTGGTCCGGTCCGCGCGGCCTCGCCAGGGCGTTCGCCGCTAGCCGGCCCGGACGGGTTCGCCGGCGAGCTCGACAGCCTTCTCGATCGCGCCGGCCAGACGCTCGCTGATCTGGACGAGCTCGTCGTCGGTCACGACGAACGGCGGCCCAAGGAGGATCAGGTCGCCGTCGACGCCGTCGGCGTTGCCGGTGCCCGAGTAGACCAGCAGCCCGGCCGCACGCGCCGCGCCGACGACCGCCTCGGTGATCCGCCTGGAGCGCGCGAACGGCGCCCGGCTGGTCCGATCCGCGACCAGCTCGATCCCGACCATCAAGCCGAGACCGCGAATTTCACCGACGTTCGGATGGTTGCCGAGCCGGGCGGCGAGGAGCG
The DNA here is from genome assembly GCA_025450915.1 of Candidatus Limnocylindrales bacterium. Taxonomy (GTDB): domain Bacteria; phylum Chloroflexota; class Limnocylindria; order Limnocylindrales; family CSP1-4; genus Palsa-1033. Next base: position 4,740 of record JANWLH010000078.1, read on the forward strand.
CCTTGAGCCGCTCGCCTTTCTCGGCCGAGGCGCTGACCAGCTCCTCGGTCTCGAGGATCCGCAGGACTTCCCGGGCGACCGCGGCACCGACGACCGAATGGCTGAACGTGAAGCCGTGGACGAACGGTCCGGCGCCCAGCACCGTGTCGACGATCGGACCATCGGCCGACACGAAGCCGAACGGCCAGTAGCCCGAGGTCGCACCCTTAGCGGCCACCAGCAGGTCCGGCCGCACGCCCCAGTGGTCGACGCCGAACCAGCGCCCGGTTCGCCCGAACCCGGTCATCACCTCATCGGCCACGAGCAGGACACCGTGCCGCCGGCAAACCTCGGCAATCGCCGGCCAGTAGCCGTCCGGCGGGACGACGGCGGCCAGCGTGGCGCCGACGATCGGCTCGGCGACGAAGGCCGCGACGGTGCCCGGCTCGGCGGCCTCGATCGCCCGCTCGAGCTCGACGGCCAGCTCGTCGGCGTTGCCGAGGGCATTTGCCCCGGGCTCCCCGGCGCGGTACGGATAGGCGGCCGAGAGGTGGCGGAAGCGGCCGAGCCAGCCCTCGTAGGGACGCCGGAGCGGCTTGCGCCCGGAGAGGTCGAGAGCGCCAAGGGTGTTGCCGTGGTAGCTCCCCCAGCGGGCGAAGACGACCCAGCGATCGGGCTCGCCCCGCGCGATGTGGTACGCGCGAACGAGCTTGAGGGCCGTCTCGATGGCCTCGGAGCCACCCGAGACCGGATAGATCGCCGGGTCGTCCTGGGGCAGGTGGCGTCCGACCTCGAGCGCGTAGGCCTCGAGTGGCTCGGTCGTGAACGCACTCCCGTGGGCATAGGCCAGCCTGCCGGCCTGATCGGCCATCGCCTCGGCGACGGATCGCCGGCCATGGCCGACACCGACGACGACGGCCCCGCCGGCCGCGTCGAGATACGGCCGGCCCGTCGCGTCCCAGATCGTCGAGCCCTCGGCTCGCACGGCGACGAGCGGAGCGCTCGCGGCACGCTGGAAGACCCGGCTGGTCATCGAGGCGCGGACGGTGACGAAGCGATCACCGCCAGATTGTAGGGGCGGTCAGTGGCTCAGGAAGAGCTTCGTGAGGCCGAGGTGGACGTAGGTCGTGAACTTCGGATAGACGGCGCTCACCCTGGTGATCGCGACGCCGCTGGTCATCGCGTGGATCACCTTGCCGGAGCCGATGTAGATCCCGACATGCCTGCCACCGCCGAAGATGACCAGGTCGCCGGGCTGGGGGTTGTGCGTCGAGGTCATGTGGAGCGCCCGGAAGTGGGCATAGAGCCCGCTGGCGCTCTCCAGCCCGTCGATTTTCCGGCCAAGGCCGGCATCCCTGAAGACGCGGTACACGAGGCCCGAGCAGTCGAAGGCATGCGGTCCGGTGGCGCCGTGCTGGTAGCGCGCGCCGATATGGCTCTCGGCGAGGTGGATGATCCGGCTCGCCGCCGTGATCCTGGGCGCGACCGGCGACGGGGTCGAGCGAACGATCACCCGGCCGCTCAATGCCTGGGCCGTGCCGCCACCGTCGATCCACGGGTCGGCGTTGCGAGCGACCGAATCGGGGGTGGGTGTCAGGGTGACGGTGCTGACCGGTCCGGCAGTCACCACGAACGGAGCGAGGGCTTCGGCCGGCGACGACGACGCCGCCGCGGTGGCGGGCGCGAGGGCGCCCAGGACGACGATGGACAGGCCGAGTGAGGCCAGCGCCCTGAGGCGCGCGCGCTTCTGGCTCAATGAATTCCTTCCTACCGGGACATCGCGGGCACGCGATGGCGATGGGTTGAGCCGCCTGCTGGCAGGAGGGATGGGGGTGCGGGCTGGGGACGACGACAGCGATACTGCCGTGAGGCGGCGTTCTTCTGTTGTCGTGTCCACTGCTGGGGGTTAGCCCGAGGGCCGCAGAATAGCGGATGCTCGCTGAGCGCGTCGAGGAACCCGTCGTCAGGCCCTGGGGCCCATTCGTCACGCACGGACGCACCGCGCCCGGCACCGGCCTAGCGGATGTAGGTGCCACCGGGATCGAGCTCGACCCGCATCAGCTCGAGCTCGGGGCCCGTCGGCGCCGGCGTGACCGCAAGGTCCGGGCTGATCCGCGGTTCCCAGCCGATCGTGTCGCGGACCGCCTCGAGCGTCGCGCCCGGGTGGAGCGAATCCAGGCGCATCTCACCGTCGTCGTCGAAGTGGTAGATCCCGAGATCGGTCACGACAACCGACGGCCCGCGGCCGAGCCAGCCCTGCTCGCGCCGGATCCGCTCGGCGTTGGCGGCCCCGCCGAGGTTGCCGGGCGAGGTCCGGAAGTCGATCTTGCCGACGAATGAGCGCTTCGACTGGCGCATGATCACGAAGATCTGGCGGGCATTGATCGCGATCTCGCAGGCGCCCCCCGATCCCGGCAGGCGAGTCGACGGGTTGGCGTAGTCGCCGATCACCGTCGTGTTGATGTTGCCGAACCGGTCGATCTGGGCGGCCCCCAGGAAGCCGACGTCGACGAGGCCACCCTGGAGGTAGAACGCGAACAGCTCGAACATGCTCATCGCGGCCGTCGCCCCGCTGACGATCGTCGGATCGCCGATCGACAGCGGCAGCCGCGCCGGGCGCGCCCCGAAGACGCCGGCCTCGTAGACCAGCTCGAGGTCCGGTGCCACGGTCCGCTTGGCCAGGTTGACGGCGATGTTCGGGAGGCCCACCCCGACGAAGCAGACGCGCTGACCGGCCAGCTCGCGGGCTGCAGCGGCGATCATCATCTCGGACTTCGTGAAGGCGGCCGGATCAGTCATCGGTACTCGCCGTAGTCGACCGAGCCCGACGGCGCGGGGGCGCTGGGACGAAGGCCGGCCAGTCGCTCGGCGCCCAGCTTCTCGACGTAGTCGGCCCGGCCGCCGAGGCCGTGGACCCATTCCGCCAGCCAGGCATCGGTGGCCGCCGGGTCCCGGCTGATCGGATCCCAGTCGATGTAGAAGCGGTTGTCGCGGTCGTAGGCGCCCTGGACGTACGAGGGGTGGGCACCCCACGGCTCGACGACGACCGCATCGACGATCAGGCCCGGGATGATCGTCCGGTTCGGATCCGCCCGGATGACCGCCTCCTCGACGAGCTCCTCGACGACGACGATGACCCGTTCTGCCGCGAAGGCGGCCTCCTTCTGGCAGCCGAGCAGCCCCCACGCCTGCGTGTCGCCATTGGCGTCCGCGCGCTGGGCGTGGACGATCGTGACATCTGGCTTGAGCGGCGGGACGGCGTAGACCGTGCCGTCGCCATAGGGCGATTCGATCGGCCGGATCAGCGGGTTGACGACCGGCAGGTCCGTCTCGAAGTAGCTCCGGATCGGGAAGAACGGCAGGTTCGCGGCGCCCGCGGTGTACCGGGCGACCATCCCGAAGTGGCTGTATTCCTCGAGCTCGAGGCTCGCGGATGGCCCTTCGGTCACCCGGCGGATCGCGTTCAGCCCACCCACGCCGGGATTGCCCAGCCAGCTGAAGATGATCTTGCGGGCGACCCCGGCGGCGACCATCTGGTCGTAGATCACGTCGGGCGTCAGCCGGGCCAGGGTGAGATCGTGGCGGCCCTGGCGGATGATCTCGTGGCCGGCCGAGAAGCTGATCAGGTGGGTGAAGCCCTCGATCGCCACGGTGTCGCCATCACGGACGAGCGCGGCCACCGCGTCGTGCATCGAGGCGACCTTCGAGGTGCCCATCGTCGGCGTCCGGCGCGGCCGAACCTAGACGGCCTCTTCGACGCCGGTGATCGCGCCGGCCGCCGCAGCGGCCTGGAGGATCTCGCCGTGCTCCAGGGCCACGTCGCCCACGGCCTCGCCGAAGATCCGCAGCGCCGTCGCCATCTCGTCCTCCGAGACGGTCAGGGCCGGCGACATCCGGACGCTGGACCGGCCGCACTCCAGGACGAGCAGGCCGCGCTCGAAGGCCGCCCACTGGACCTCCTCGGCGTGCTCCGGCGTGTCGAACTCGATGCCCAGCATCAGGCCCTTGCCGCGCACGTCACGGACCAGCCCGGGGTAACGGCCTGCCAGCAGTGCCAGGCCCTTGAGCGCCTGGTCGCCGCGTTCGCCGGCATTGGCGATCAGGCCGTTCTCGAGCAGGTCGATCGTGGCCAGCGCCGCGGCGCATGCGACGGGGTTGCCGCCGTACGTCGAGCCGTGCGCCCCGGCGCCCCAGGTCTCGAGCAGGGCCGCCCGGGCGATCATCGCCGCGAGGGGCATGCCGCTGGCGATTCCCTTCGCCGACAGGAGGATGTCGGGTTGGACGCCCCAGTGCTCGATCGCCCACATCCGGCCGGTCCGGCCGGCGCCCGACTGGATCTCGTCGGCGATCAGCAGGATCCCGTGGCGGTCGCAGATCGCCCGCAGGCCCTCGAGGAAGCCGTCCTCGGGGACGATGTAGCCACCCTCGCCCTGGATCGGCTCGACGATGATCGCAGCGACCTCGCTGGGCGGGGCAAGCTTGTCGAAGAGGACCTCGTCGAACCAGCGCAGGTCGCCGACCTTGCCGAACGGGGCGTGGAAGACCCCGGGCAGGAGCGGCCCGAAGCCCGCGTGGTACTTCGCCTTCGATGCGGTCAGGCTGACCGAGCCGTACGTCCGGCCGTGGAACGCCCCCAGGAAGGCCACGACGTAGGGTCGCTGGGTGGCGTAACGGGCCAGCTTGATCGAGGCCTCCA